>JBGTIS010000240.1:0-23705 GCA_041745535.1 Cyclobacteriaceae bacterium
GAAAACTTAGACCACCTTAATGAACATATTCAGGAGTGGTGGCATATGTACAATTTTATCCGGCCCCATAGTTCTATAAAATATCAAACGCCAGATGAAATGGAGCGGAATTCAACCGGGCGCCGGTCGCTCTCTATTTTAAACCGGTTGCGGCTTAGGGGAAGAGGACAAAACCAATCAACAGAATATAATTTTTTAGATATTTCTGATAATGTTTGAAAAAACTTTTCTTTGTCTTTTTGGGTTTCTTGAGCCTTTTTTATAATATCTTCAAAATATTCTGAGTTATATTTATCTAAAGATTTAGATATATTTTTCTCAATCTCACCACCTGATTTTCTATAATGCGGTTGATTTTCTATAATACTACTTGTTATCATTATTTCTTTTAATTTTTTAATAACGAGAGGCCAATTCAATGTTGATCTTTGAGGCTAGATCACTCCTGTTTCTATTATTAGAAACGTATTCAGAAAATAGCATGTTGTATTTTTTCAATTTATTTAGGTAAGATTGAACAAAACATTTATACCAATATATATTATTAATTGGTATATTTGCTATATAATAACAAATCTGAAAAATGATGCAAAAAAATACAAGTGTTACCCTGGGTACCCATTTTGAAAAGTTCATTAGCCAACAGATTGAAAAAGGGCGATATGGTTCGGCTAGTGAAGCCATACGGGCCGGGCTCCGCCTGTTAGAAGTAGAAGAAACCAAACTTGAAGCTTTGCGCCATGCATTGAAAGAAGGTGAGGAAAGTGGAAGAGCTGAGTATTCATTGAAAGAATTAATTAATGAGCTGAACGAGGAGTAATCTTGGCTTTTTATCTCACACAAAAGGCAAAAGCCGATTTGAACACATAGCCCGTTATACACAAAAAAAATGGGGTATAAAACAGCGTAATACCTATTTAACTCAAATAGATAATGCATTCCATGATCTTTCAAAAAAGCCAAATATAGGCCGTAAATGTGATGACATTCGGCAAGGATATCGTAAATATGGGATCGGAAAACATCTTATTTTCTACCGAATGATAGATTTAAAAGATATTGAAGTTGTCCGTGTTTTGCATGGCAGCATGGACATTGAAAAATACCTCGGTGGTGATTAATTATTTTCCGCAGTAAGATTTACTCCTCAATATGCGCCAAAACATACTACCGCTTTTAATTACTTTCCTCTTTCTCCTGTCCTGCCAATCCGATGAACAGGCAGAAATAAATGACCTGCACCATCAGGTAGATCAAATTTTTTCCAAATGGGACCGACCTGATGCTCCCGGATGCGCGCTGGCCGTTGTACAAAATGGTAAAATTGTTTATTCGGCCGGCTATGGCATGGCCGATCTGGAACACAACATTCCTATTTCCGACAGTTCGGTTTTCTATATCGGTTCCGTATCCAAGCAGTTTGTAGCTATGTGTATTTTACTGCTGGAAGAACAGGGTAAACTAAAGCTTACGGATGATGTACGGCAGTATGTGCCGGAATTACCCAATTACGGTAATACCATTGAAATTCAGCACCTGATTCACCACACCAGCGGCCTGCGCGATAATCTGGAATTGTGGGCATTATCGGGCAGGGATATGCTGGATGATATTCCTGAAGAAGCTGCGCTCAATCTTATTTGCCGGCAAAAAGCCTTGAATTTCATGCCTGGTGAAGCGTATGCGTACAGCAATTCCGGTTATTTTCTGCTGGCTGAGATCATCAAAAGGATTTCAGGAAAACCATTGCGAGCATTTGCCAGGGAACATATTTTTAATCCATTGGGTATGGAAAACGCCTGGTTTAACGACGATAACCGGCGCCTTATCCCAAATCGTGCTTTTGGCTATACGGCTCTCGATTCTTCTGAATTTGGGAACCTGCCCATGCGCTTCGATCTGGTGGGTTCAGGCGGATTGTATACCAATGCGCGGGAACTGTACAAATGGGATCAGAATTTTTATAACAACCAACTGGGCAAAGGCGAACAGGAGTTGATCGCGAAAATGTATACCAATGGGAAATTTGATAATGGCAAGGAAGTAAACTATGCCTACGCCATGATTCATGAAAATTACCGGGGTGCGGAAGCGATCTACCACACCGGATCGATGGGTGGTTACCGGGCGGCTTATCTGCGCTTTCCGGCATTACAGTTTTCGGTCATCATTCTGGGAAACCTGGCCCAGCTTGTTCCCATTCATCTGGCACATCAGGTAGCCGATGTATATCTGGCCGATTGGCTTACAGACAATACTGAAAGCTTTGAAAAAGAAGCGGAACCGACAGAAGAAAAGCAGTTGGTAACCATAAGTCCGGGACAATTGAAGGAATATATGGGCACCTATTACAGTGAAGAACTGGAAGTAAATTATCAGGTTCGGATTCAGAGCGGCGAGCTTCGTATAAAAATGGGGTATCAGCCAGCCATTTGGCTTCAGGCTTTAGGCAACGATACCTTCCACACCGCTTATTATACTTTTAAATTTCTGCGCGATACGCAGGGAACCCTATCAGGTTTGGAAGTAGGCGTTCCGGGAGCGGAAGGAGTTAAATTCAGTAAGCAATCTCATTAAGTTCTGAATGCGGAATTAATCATTATCCGGTTTGGATACCTGCCCTAAAATCATGAGAAATTGTACCAGTTCGTAGGTGTTTCCATAAATCAGGTGTTTGTTTTTCCAGATTGGCTGGAATTTGTCTTTGTATTCGTACAATCCCTTAAAACGTGACATTTGCCGGAAATTATCGCGGGCAAATTTGATGGTGCGTTCGGTCAGGTTTTCACCCTTTTCCAATCCGGCCAGTGGGGCCAGGCCCAGGTTCACCGAGTTATAGCCTTTTGCTTTCAAATATTCAAAAATATGTACCAACAGGTAATCCAGCGTGCCATTGGGTGCGTCATTTGATTTTCTGATCAGGTCGTAGGTACCTTCATTTTTTTGGATAATCCCGCCCCGGATAGGCGGCTCGTACACATGCACCTGAAACCCTGCGCTTTCTACCTTTTTCAGTGCATTGCGTATCGACTTCTTATCTCTGCCCCGCAGCGTAAAACTCTGCAAATCCAGAATAGCCTCCTAATGAAATTGCCAGCAGCAACATGGAATACACAAGAAATCGTAAAGTTCTTATCAGGAATACACTAAAAGGTAACAAAGGCTTATTTTTTTTTCAAAGTACATAGATTTAGAGTTTATGAAGTTTTTAAAATCGGGTTGGTTTGTTAATTTGAACTAATTGTACATTTGTTATGGTTTACAGTAGTGTAAAAACCAATAACTTCGATTGATAGTCTGATGACAAAAGAAAATTTAGACAAGCAAATCACTGAAAACGTACCAGAATTTTTCTTTATCTGGGATCTGGATGTCCATGAGATTATATATCTGACCTCAGGGTTTCAGGAACTTGCTACGGTAAAGTTAAAAGAAAAAACGAGCCATGACCGGTTGCTGGAATTTGTACACCAAGACCACCGGCATATGCTGGAGAATTTACTGGAAAGCTTGTCAGCCGAAAATTCGCATCACGACTTTGATATGAAAGTTAACGCCGAAAAATACGACGCCCAATGGCTTAGTCTGAAAACATTCCCCATAGAAAATCAAAATGGAGAAATCCATCGTATTGTAGGACATATTACTGATATCACCTCCAGAAAAGCGAAAATAGATTCTCTGGAAAAGCTTAATAAAAAAACAAAAGATATTATCCATATTCTAGCGCATGACCTGAAGAATCCACTCGCAAATATCACCATGCTGGCTTCCATGGCGAAAGAAGGGCTATTAAAGAATGATCAGACCCAGATGTATACTTTTCTGAGTATGATTGAAAGAATAGGAAACGAAACTGACGAGCTCATCAAAAGTATGCTGAATTTGATGGAATTAAATGCGGATGAAATCCAGTTAGAACTACAGGAACTTGATCTGAGCCAGTTGTTACAAGAAGCTGTCGAGAGATTTTTGCCTCAGTTAGATAAATACCAGATACAATTAGACACGCGATTTCCAGAGGAGCCGGTTAAAGCGAAGATAGACCTGTATAAGTTTAATCACATTACCAATAATCTGCTGTCTAATGCTATTAAGTTTACTCCCTCAGGCAGTAAAATTACCATTAGGGCAGAAAATCAGGGCAATCAGGCGATGTTTAGCGTTACCGATACGGGTATTGGCATCCCAAAAGATAAACAAGACGAAATATTCAGGGAATTCTCTCCAGCCAGAAGAAAAGGCTTGCGGGGAGAAAAAAGCACGGGTTTAGGCCTTTCAATTGTACATAAAATTATCGCCTTGCATAAAGGAAAAATTGAAGTCTGGAGTGAGGAAGGACAAAGCACTTCTTTTACGGTTTTACTTCCCAAATAACATAAAAAAAGCCACTTTTTACAGTGGCATTCTTTCATTCGTAAATAATGATGACGGGTTAAAAGTTATACCGTACGCCCAACCCTCCCTGCATTTTGAAAAGGAATGGATCATCAAATAATTCACAGAAAATAATCAGGTCGGTAAAGAATGAAAACGGCACTTCTTTCAGCATATAATCCAATCCAATTACTCCATCTAAACCAAAGTCATTTTCAGTAACCCGCTCCCAACGCTTACTCCAATTGTAATCAGAACCTGATTTGTTGTAGACTTTGTACTGATAATGATAATCAACCGACATCGTGCGCAACTGTCCACCAAAACCGAAATACCATTAAGTGATAGGCAGGAAAAACCAAGAACTCGCTCATTTATTACCTCCCAGAATAAATGGCTACATTAATCGAAATCTGAAAAAATAAATGGAAAATAATGGGGTTATTTAGCTGGCACCAGGAAAAATCCGCTAATTTGGTTTGCGTCGTTAAAGGCCAGCTTTAAGCCAATGGTAGATTTTTCAAACTGACATTTGTTCAACGTAGTTTGGTAACCTTTTTCTTCTTTAACAGTAATGCCTTCTGATTTTTTAAATTCACCAAGCCGCTCAATAAGCCCATTCCAGATTTGCCCAAGCCGCTCTGTGGTAATTTGTTCTTTTACCTTATCTTCAAACATGTTATTTACTGTTTCAAACTTTTTATCGGCAAGCAATGCCAATACTTTCTCAGAGATTTCCACAGTTTCATCATGGGTAGTACCTGTTTGCGCAAATGCGGGTGTTAAACCTAAAAACAAAGTAAAAATAATCAGAATAGAATTTTTCATAAGTAAGTTATTAGAGCTGATGGGTCTGTCAAAAATACAGATTACAGCTACTAATTGCACAATAATTACACCAAACGCAAATGTTACCATGCGCGTGTTATTCTGAACTTAATCGTTGTTTATTTTATCTTCAACGGGCATTTCGCTTTCCTGCTGGTACCAGTTTCCACAACGGTATTTAAAATTTCTTTTAAAATTTTCTTTTTCTTCAGGAGTCATCCCCGACCATTTCTGCTCAAATTTTCTTTTCCAGGCACTTCTTCGGGCATAATAACCCATGCCCCAACGATCCGGACCAATACCTCCAAACAGAATTTTAGCCAAAGCAAACAATCCTAATGCCTGCAAAAAGTTAATCGCGGGAGCGTTGAACAAATTAGGCAATAAATAATTCCATAAAGTCATGACGCCCAGACTGAGAACCAGAAAGTAAATCGCTCCCAGTAAAATCATACGAAATATCCACCAACTTTTCATTTTAGTAAATGTTTAATTTTAAATATTTGAGAAAATCGCCCACTGCTTCAGGCCACTTTGAGTAGGCTTGTTAAAGTTCATCATATAACGCCTGCAAACGCTTGCGTAAATATAAAATAGCATAGCGTTTACGCGAAAGTAAGGTATTAACAGAGGCACGGGTAATGCCGCTGATTTCTTTGAAGCTAAGGTCTTCAAACTCATGCATCACAAATACCTCGCGTTGCTCTTCGGGCAGTTCTTCCAGGGCTTCTTCCACGGCATGCCAAATCGTAGCGCGCATCAGTTCAGCATCGGGATTACCGGAAAAATCGGGCAAAGCATCTTCCAGCTTTGAACCTTTTTCATTTTCCTCATCCGCATACCCATTCTGCCGACTGAAACTTTCGGGTTTTTTCTTCCGGTAGCGGTCTGTAATTTTATTGCGTGCTACTGTAAACAGCCAGGAAGTTACCTTTTCAATTTTATTGATGGTGCGATAGGCTTCGGTAAACTGGAAAAATACATCCTGTAATATATCTTCGGCTTCTTCCTGGTCGGCAATCCGTTTTCTTATGAAACTCAACAACCGTGGCCGTTCTTTGCGAACCGTTTCTGTTATTTCATCGTTTTGGCGCTCCATTAAGCCACTAATTGTTAATGCTTTCATGATATGAGTGTAGACGGATTAACGAAAAAAAAATTGTAACAGATAATTAATTAGCTTCAGGGGGCAAGGTTGGCGTACAACCCTTACCTGCGCTCTTGTCCTTTATTGATCTATCTGCTAAACTTTACAGGCAGGTATTCGGTAAAAAAGCAGAATAGCAACATCTGATTACCACTTTAACCCGCATAATTTTACCTTTGAACGAAAAGGTTAAAAAAATACCTTTATTATTAAAAATCAAAAATGTTGATATATCATGCGGTACACAGTAGCTCATATTACCTGCCCCGAGGCATGCCGGGAAATGCTGATCGCTGAACTTGATTATGCGGGTTTTTCCTCTTTCTGGGAACATGAGAAAGGTTTTGACGCTTATTATGAGCAACAAAATTTCGATGTTGAAATCTTGGATGCTATAATTAAAAAATACAACCAGACAAATGCCCTTTCTTACAGCCTTGAAACGGTAACCGATTATAAAAACTGGAATGAGGAATGGGAAAAGAATTTTCAGCCCATCATCATAGAAGATCAATGTTTGGTTCGGGCTTCTTTTCATCCTGCTTCCAATGATTTTCCTTATGAAATCGTTATTAATCCTAAGATGTCTTTTGGCACCGGGCATCATGAAACCACTTACCTGATGTTGAGCCAGCAACTGGAAATGGATTTTGAGCACAAAAAGGTGCTGGATGTGGGTTGTGGCACCGGCATTTTGTCCATTATGGCAGCCAAACGCGGTGCCCAGTCGGTAGTAGCCTGCGATATTGACGAATGGCCTGTACAGAACAGTCGTGAGAATTTTGCTTTAAACCGGTGCGATCATATTGAAATTTATCAAGGGACTGTTAATAAGGTACCCCACCAATGGCAATACGATGTTATCCTGGCAAATATAAACCGGAATGTATTGCTGGATGAAATGCCCGCTTATGTTGCTGTACTCGCACCCGGCGCATGCCTATTGCTAAGCGGATTTTATGAATCAGATGCGGAAGTATTGCTTCAGAAAGCTGAAGAGAACCATCTGGAATTGGCTGATAAAAGAACCAAAAACAATTGGGCTATGTTACTATTAAGGCAAAAATAACCCTTGAAAAATGATCAATATTGTCCAAACTTGTACGCAAAATAAAGAAACCCAGGCATTGTAAGATTTATTTCTATTCTCTTTGTCATTTTTTGGGTTTGATTGCGTTATTACCTTGAAGTATTTTTTACGCACAATCTCAGGATTCATGAAGCTTTTTTATAAAATATTGATAGTCCTATCAATACTTGGAACGCACGCCACATATGCGCAGACCTACCATTTTTCTGATAGTGTAGAAGTTTTTGGTGAAGACGTCTACAAAATGCTTTCCGCTACCAACGATAGCAGTGCCACACAGGTGGGGCGGCTTTTCTCAGGCATTTGGGACGGTGAGAAACTCAGCAACGCTCAAAAAGATTCTATCGTGCAGATTTCTCAGCGTATGCTAAAGCGGAATTTTAAACCAAGACCCTATTTTCAGAGCTTTTATGCTACCATCGCTTACGCGCTGGACTCCGCCGACATCAGTTCCAAAAATCTGAATGAGCTGCTGGCCGTAACAGGCAAAGCACTTACCTATTACGACCGTGAGCAAATGGGCTTTTATTTAAGAACTTTACAGAATTTTTTCCAGAAAAATATGCTGTATCAAGCTTCTTACAACCAGTTGTTGGTAAGTGGTGGCAGCTATTTCTTTGAGTTTATTAAGCCAATAGTGGAAATACCACCCATTGTGGAAGAAACACCCCCATCGGAAGAAGAAAACGAATGGGTAACCGAAGATGACCAGAGCGGTTGGGGAGATCCCGTTCCAACAGATGATTGGGGGAACCTGAATAACGATGCTGGCTGGAATACCGGCTGGGGAAACGAACCTGATTCCAGCGTAGCCGAAAGTGAATTGCCCGCTACGGTAGATGACTATCTGATACAAGAACCTGAGCAACCCGAAGTTGTCGGTGCTGTACTCCACCTCGACAATGTTACTTTTACCTTTAAAACCACCTTTGATTCGGCCAATTTACATAACACCAAAGGCGATTTAATGCTGAACAATGGAACTTTTGTGGGCGAAGGTGGCACATTTGATTGGGCCGCCGCAGGCTATAACGAAGATTCTGTGTTCTGTACTTTAGCTAAATATAATTTTGATATCAGATCACCCAAGCTTGAAGCTGAAAACGCGAAAATGTCGTATCTGGGTATGTTACCACAGCCGGTTGAAGGCATTTTTCAGTTTGCCAGCCAGAAACACTCCAGCGTTTACAATGCCAATTATCCACGCTTTAAATCTTACAAAAGTAACATAGAAGTAAATGTATTTAACAATAAAAATACCGGCGACAATAAAATTATATATAAAGGTGGCTTTTCGCTGGAAGGAAGGAATTTTTCCAGTTCTTCAGTCTTCGATGGCATTGCTACACTGATCGTACAGGATCAGGCATTTAAAAAATTTAAAGCCACTGCTCGCATATTTAGTTTCAACGATTCGCTGGTAAATGCCAATCCGGCAACTGTCACTATTTATCATAAAAGAGATTCTATTTATCATCCATCGGCTAACCTGCGCTATTATGCCGATTCTTCTGAATTGGTAATCAGGCCAAATGAGGGAAATTTTAAAAATACTCCTTTTAACTCTTCGTACTTTAATGTGGATATCACTGCCGATATCATCCGTTGGAATATCAACAGCGATTCGCTCAATATCGCTACCTTGACCTCCCGAAAGCAGGTGCCTGTTATATTCGAATCGCACGAGTATTTTGATGAAAACCGGTTCGAAAAGCTTTCGCGAATGTACGATTTTCACCCCTTGATTCTGGCTATCGGCTATGGGAATAGAAAAAAGCAAAAAAGCTTTTACGTAGAAGACCTGGCACAGGATAGCAAACTGAATTCGAAAATGATAGAAGCTGCCATGGTGGATTTGTACGGGCGTGGCCTGATTGATTTTGACGAAAAAACGGGCAAAATTACTATTAATAAAAAGGGCTATAACTATGTATTGGCCAACGCGAAGCGAAAAGATTTCGATAATATCTCAATGCCTTCTGTTGAAGCAGCATTGCCCAATGCCACTTTAGATTTGGAAAATCAGGAGCTCAAAGTAAGAGGTATTAACAAATTTTACATCAGTGAAACGCTGAATGTGTATATCACACCAAAAAACAAGGAATTAACCTTGCTGAATAACCGTAATTTCCGGTTCGATGGGAACTTATATTCAGGGAATTTTGAGTTTGTAGGCCGGAATTTTAAATTCGATTACGATCAGTTTCTGGTTGATCTTCCCGAAATTGACTCCATCCGGTTTTACTTAACAGACGAGAACGGAAAACGAAAAAGAGTCGATAATAGCCTGGTAAGCGCCAGTCAGGATAGCGCCGCGGTTGCCTCAGAAATTCGGGAAGGCTTTCAGCAAACTTCAGGTACACTTTTTATTAATGAACCCGATAACAAATCGGCCCGCAAGTTTTATCCCAATTACCCTAAGTTCGATGCGCAAAACGGAGCTGTTATTTATTTTGATGGCGATGAAATACTAGACGGAGCTTATGATAAATCGGTATATTTTGTGGTTCCTCCTTTCGCCGTAGATAGCTTAAGTGATACTGACCCTTCTTCCATTGGGTTTGAAGGTACCCTATATAGCGGTATTTTTCCTTCATTCGACGAAACGCTGCGTGTAATGAGCGATAATTCAATGGGTTTTGAACATAAGGTGCCACCCGAAGGCTATGAACTTTATAAAGGTTCAGGAAAATTTTATAACCAACTTGCCCTCAACAGAAACGGATTACGCGGAACCGGTACTATTGAATTTTTAACCAGTACGCTGGAGTCGCAGGACTTTGTGTTTTATATGGATTCGGTAATTACCGATGGTACATACATGGAAGTAAGAGAAGGTACGCTAGGCGCTGCCAGCTTTCCGCAGGCCTATGTGGAAAATTATAACATGAGGTGGTTACCACAACAGGACAGTATGTACATTATCAATAAGGATAAACCATTTGACCTCTATAACCAAACTGCCTCGTTGGATGGATCTGCCATTTTAACCAAGCAGGGGCTATTAGGAAAAGGCACTTTATTTACCCGGGGATCTGAGGCGAATTCCGAAGAAATGGCATTTGAGCAAAGTAGATTTTACGCGCGACACGCTGAATTCGAAATTAAGTCGGACGACCCTAAAAAACCTGCATTGGGAGGAAAAGATGTTAGGGTTGACTTTGATTTACAGAAAGAACTAGCCACTATTAGTCCTGAAGAAGAAGGAGTAGCTGCCATAGATTTTCCCTATGCGCAATTCAAAACATCAATCACCAATGCGGTTTGGAATCTGATGGATGAAACCATAAAAATGAGTAAACCAGAAAACGTTCCGATAGAAAACTCCTATTTTTATGCAACCCGAAAAGATCTGGACTCGCTCGCCTTTAGTGCTGAAGAAGCTGTTTATAACATCCCTTTACAGCAACTGGACATTTCCGGTGTTCCTTTTATTAAAGTAGCCGATGCTAAAATAATTCCCGAAAATAATGAAGTGCAGGTACAGCAGAACGCGAAGCTTCATACGTTTAAAAATGCCACTTTGGTGTTAGATACGGTCAACGAATATCATCACCTTATCAATGGAACCATTGACATTGTAAACAGGAAAAAATTTACAGGAACGGCTACCTACCAGTTCGTAAATTCAGAATCTGATACATTTGCCATCGCGCTTACAGGTTTTAGAACCTTGAAAGAGGAAATACCGGAAGGCAACAAAAATATGATTACCCGAGAATATACCGTAGCCGAAGGTGAAGTATCCAAAGAGCAAAATCTTGATATTTCTCCAGGCATGCTGTACCGTGGGAAAGTTAAAATGGCTGCCTATAAACCAGCACTCACGCTGGATGGGTATGTGAAACTGGATTTTCAAACCATTCCGGATTATAATACCTGGATTAAATACGAAAGCGATGCCGAGCAGCAGCAGGTGGTTTTTGACTTCGAAAACGCGGTTTCTGAACGTGGAGAAAAGCTGTTTGCCGGTTTGCAAATGGACAATCGTACCAAAGAGTTATACGCTACCTTTATAACCAAACCACACTCTATAGGCGATTTTGAAGTCTTCAGACCAAAAGGTTTACTTTCTTATAACCAGAAAGAAGGCCAGTATGAAATAAAAACGCCCGAAAAAGCGGAAGGAAAATCTTACAAAGGAGAAGTGTTTACTTATAATGAAAACACCAAAAAGATTACTTTTGAAGGACCTGTTCATTTTATAGAAAACCAGGATCCGGGTATGAAGCTACAGGCATCTGCTATCGGAACCGGTGATTTGGATAGCGGCAAATTCAACCTGGATGCGTTTCTGGTGTTTGATTTTAATATACCGCCTCAGGCAGCTGAAATGATGGGGAATGACCTGAATACTACCGCCGACCGAGTGGGTGCTCCCTCAGCTACCCAGGACAGAACTTCGTTGCTGTATAAAGCTGCCGAATTCATGGGCAATCAGGCAGTAAATGAATACAGCCAGCGTTCGGTGTCTAACTATACCTCTTTGTTTGCTGTAGCTCCGGAAATGGCACATACGCTGGTTATTTCCGATGTAGACCTGGCCTGGTCAAATGAAAATAAAGCCTGGTACAATACCTCTCCCATCGGTATTTCCAATATCCTGAATGTAGATGTAAATGCCAAGGTAAACGGATTTTTGGAGATCAAACCCAGTGAGGCAGGTAACATGATCAACCTGTTTATGCAGGCTTCTCCGGGTAGCTGGTACTTTTTCAGTTATCAGAATGCCCGCTTAATGGTGTGGGCTTACAATGAGGATTTTAATGATGTGATTATTGAAAAGTCTAAAATCGCGAAAGCTGCCAGCGATGAATTTGCTTTTTATGAGGGCGATGTAGCAGAAACCATGACCTACATTACCCGTTTCCGTAAAACATATCTGGGTATTACCGAACCTTTCCGTTTCGACGATTCACCACAATTAGTTGCCGACGAAGAGAAGAAAGATGATAAAAAGGAAGAAAAAGCCAAAGATGGTTTTTAAGAACTTTTCTCTATGTGATGCGGGTTTTATGGAAGTTGATTCACCAGCATCCAATTTATTTATTTGAGAAAATAGATATTTTTTTATTTTATCTGTTATAATTGTTCAGATCTAAATTAGCGCATGAAATTATTATTAATATTAGCCGGTGTTATACTGGCCTACCTGCTTGGCTCTATTCCTACCGCGGTATGGTATGGCAAACGGTATTTTGGTGTAGACGTCCGTAAACATGGCAGTGGAAATGCCGGCGCTACCAACACATTCCGGGTATTGGGAAAAAGAGCCGGGTCGGTGGTGCTCCTTTTTGATGTGTTGAAAGGAGCAGTGGCTGCGATTTTGCCCATTATTTTATTTCGAATGGGTTTTATTCCACTGGACCAGCTTACCGGCTATAAATTGGTGTTTGGCATTGCCGCCGTAGTCGGCCATATTTTCCCTGTTTATCTGAATTTCAAAGGTGGTAAAGGCGTAGCTACTTTATTGGGTATGATGCTGGCCATCCAACCCATGGTGGCACTCATCTGCATCAGTGTCTTTCTGATTGCCTTGTTAATATCCAAATATGTCTCTCTAAGCTCTATGATTGCTGCCTTAGCCTTTCCTATTCTTTTGTTATTACCGCCTTTTAAGCCTGGCGGTCCTGTGCTGATTATTTTTGGCTTTCTGATGTTTGTCATGCTGGTATATACGCATCGTAAAAACGTGAAAAGAATTTTGTCAGGCGACGAAAGCAGGACTTATTTATTGGGAAAGAAAGGCGATTAATAATGCTTTTTGACTGATTTCCTTTTGGAAAAATCCTCAGAGAAGAAAAGCATTCTCTGGTTAGTTATTTATATTTGAAAAAAGGATTTCAATTCAAAGTATTATGGCGGAATCTATTAAAACCTATATTGATCAGCATAAAGACCGGTTTATTAACGAACTTTTTGATCTGTTACGCATTCCCTCGGTAAGTACCGACAGTACGTTTAAAGCAGAGGTGCGCAAAGCCGCCGAATTTCTAAAACAGAAACTGGAGGAAGCTGGGGCAGAAAAAGTAGAACTCTGCGAAACAGGCGGCAACCCGATCGTATATGGCGAAAAAATTATTGATCCTGCCCTGCCTACCGTACTGGTATATGGCCATTACGATGTACAACCAGCTGATCCGTATGAACTTTGGGAATCGCCTCCTTTTGAGCCCCAGATTAGGGACGGTAAAATATATGCCCGTGGTGCCTGTGACGATAAAGGCCAGGTATATATGCACATAAAGGCGCTTGAGACCATGATCAATGAAAATCGCCTGCCCTGCAATGTAAAATTTATGATAGAGGGAGAAGAAGAGATTGGCTCAGACCACCTGGAAAGCTTTGTGACTACCAATAAAGAAAAACTGGCTGCTGACACCATGCTGATTTCCGATACGGATATTATTGATAATGAGAACCCGTCAATAACTGTGGGTTTACGGGGTATGAGTTACATGGAAGTTGAGGCAACCGGTCCGAAACGCGACCTGCACTCGGGTATGTATGGAGGTGCGGTTGCCAATCCGATCAATGTATTAAGTAAAATTATCGCTTCTTTGCACGACGAAAACAACAGAGTTACCATTCCTGGATTTTACGACAAAGTAGTCGCGCTTTCTGAAAATGAAAGGAAAGAAATTAACAAAGCACCCTTTGACCTGAAAAAGTATAAGTCCGAACTAAATATTGAGGAGGTACAGGGCGAAGCAGGGTACAATACATTGGAAAGAATAGGGATTCGCCCTACCCTGGATGTAAATGGCATTTGGGGTGGATACACCGGTGAAGGCGCAAAAACCGTGTTGCCTGCCAAAGCTTATGCCAAAATATCAATGCGACTGGTTCCTGATCAGGATTTTCAGGAAATTAACAAACTTTTTACGCAACATATAGAATCGATTGCCCCAAAAAGTGTGAAGGTAAAAGTAACCGCGCTTCATGGTGGCCATCCGGCTGTGGTTCCTCCCAAATCAAAAGGTATTCAGGCAGCCAGTCAGGCCTTTGAAGAAGCCTGGGGAAAAAACCCTGTACTTACCCGCGAAGGAGGCAGTATTCCTATTGTTTCACTATTCCAAAAGGTTTTAGGTTTAGATTCGGTACTGATGGGCTTTGGCCTGCACGAAGATGCCATTCATTCGCCTAACGAAAGTTATGGGATTTTCAATTATTTAAAGGGCATTGAAACCATTGCTTTATTTTATAAGCACTTTGCCCAGTTAAGCCGGTAATGCTGGCGTTTGGTTTAAAACAGTTTCTCGTTTTTTAAATTAACAATTTCATTGGTGCTGTTGATGATTCGTTTTGACCGGACATACCGGTTCAGATTATATTCATCATAATTTTCAGCCTTTGGGTCAATGCTGTTCACCTGGATATGAGCGGGTAAACCCGGGGCATGGATAAACTCTTTACTGCCAATCCACATACCAACATGCGATATGCGTTCACGGGTGCTGTCAGTAGCAGCCTTTCCAAAAAACAACAAATCCCCAGGTGCCAGTTTATCAAAATTTTTATCTTCATCTACCAGTTCACCGGCATGTACCTGCTGGGAAGCATCACGGGGTAATAACTTCCCATTGATAAAATAAATAGTTTTGGTAAAGCCGCTGCAATCCATTCCTTTAGAAGATGTACCACCCCACAGATAAGGCACTCCCATAAATTTAAAAGCAGTGTTTACTAAATTTTTCTCAGTAGTTTCTGTACCGGATAGCCAGGTTTGAAAAGGCTCAGCTTCCCCTTTTTTCACATGAGCCATTCTGCCATCCGGAAATTTCACCTCATAACCCGACCTGCTTTCACTAATAAGTTCCATAATATCTCCAATTACCAGATCAGATGCAGTTCCTTTTTTAAAAGCCGGATCGTTGTAGGCAAAGCCGTAAACCTGGGTATAAATAAGCTTGGGAGCTTTTTGCCATGCATCAAAACTGGTTTTATTCATAGGCTGAAAACTTCCCTGTATCCAGCTAATGTATTTATCAGGAGTTTGCACCAGATGCCATTCTCCTTCTTTTTTCAGGATTTTTAATGGCATGCCCATGGTTGCCTGCGTGGCTAACTCGGCAGAATGTTTAGGTTCCGACCGAATGTTGGCTACAGAAATAGAAACCACTCCCAGTGAGTCTGCCCCTATACCTCCATCTGGTAAAAGTGTAAGGCTGTCTATAACAGGCATAGCTTTTTGGTCTAATTGTGATAACAGCGCTTTTTTTGCCTCGGGTAAGTCGGTTTCACCTTTCAGAATTATTTGATCATTTTTTTCAACTGCTTCAATACTAAAAACCGCTACTCTTTTGTCAGGTGCGTATTCAGATTTAACTTTGGCAATCACTTTCATAATTTTTTGTGATCCCTCTATATTTTTTTCTGATAAGTCGGCCTGACAGGCACTTAACGCGAAAAGTAAAAACCAGTAGTATTTTTTATTAAAAAAGGATAACATGTACGATTATTTTTGATGAAAAAAGTATCTGCCATTTTAATGAATAATTTTTAAAATTACCCAGTAAACGCGGATTTTAAATTTACCACAAAAGCATTAAAATACTTTAAATTTCCTGCTGCTATGATACTAAAACCACACCAAAATAAATAAGGCAGCTAAGTAAGAATAAATAAAATGTAACAGTTATAATTTATGAATAAAATTATCAAATCTGGTTATGGATTTTTGAAAAAAATCAGCATTTTTTTCCTTATTTTTAATTTATTGTCGAATTTTACAGAGAAAATTTTAATATAAAGTCTGTTATTTCAAATTATCTTTCAAATTAATACATCAAGTTTTATATTTCTTCGTTATATTATTCAGTCGGGTGTAAGCTAATGGGCAAAAGTTAACCAAAACATGCTTTTCAGAGTTATTATATAGTTCGGGCAATTACCGGATTTTATTAACTTTGTTAGAAAGAAAACAAGTATGTCTATACAAACAGAAAAAGATATTATAGCCCTGAGAAAGATCGGTAGAATAGTAGCACTTACTATTGAGGAAATGAAAAAAAACATAGTCCCAGGAATTACTACCGCGGCGCTCGACAAAATAGGAGAAGAAGTACTCAGTGACCATGGAGCACGATCAGCGCCTAAACTGGTATATAACTTTCCGGGGGCAACCTGCATTAGTATCAACGAGAATATAGCGCATGGCATACCTGGCAATCAGATTATTGAAAATGGAGATCTGGTTAATATTGATGTTTCCGCTGAGCTAGATGGGTATTATGCCGACTCTGGTTATACCCAACAGGCAGGCGATCAAGATTCTGAAACTCAGCGTTTATGTGAGTGCGCGAAACTAGCCTTACAGGAAGCTTTACACACAGCAAAAGCTGGTGTAAGACTAAATCAGGTAGGAAAGATTATTGAGAAAACAGCCAAAAATCAAGGATATACTACTATAAAAGACTTATGTGGGCATGGTATTGGCAAATCCTTACATGATGGTTCGTGTGATGTATTGAACTACTACGACCCACTGGACCGGAAAAGACTGAAAGAAGGTATGGTTGTTGCCATAGAACCTTTTGTGTCGATGAAAGCCAGACGTATTAAACAAACCGATGATGGATGGACGCTCACCACTCCTGAAGGTAGCCTGGTAGCTCAATATGAACACACCGTAATTATTACCAAAAAAGAGCCAATAATTTTAACTAAAGTATAGAAAACATAAATGATTATAGCAGTTGATTTCGACGGAACTATTGTAGATGACAGGTACCCGGAAATAGGGAAGGAAAAGCTTTTTGCATTTGAAACCTTAAAAGCGCTTCAGCAAGAAAGACACCGTCTTATATTGTGGACTTGCCGTGGTGGTAAGCGATTGGAAGAAGCTGTTGAATTTTGTAGGCAAAGAGGTATCGAATTTTACGCGGTAAACAGCAACTATCCGGAAGAAGATTTTGATCATATGCCAAGCCGTAAAATTGTGGCAGACTTGTACATTGATGACAGAAGCTTAGGTGGTTTTGCCGGATGGGACCAGGTATGGAAAACATTAAAACCTGAGGATCAGCTTCCTATAATAAAGCAAAAAAGCTTTTTAGAAAAGATTTTCTCTTTCTAACGGCATACAAGAATTTATATACACTTTATGTGAACCTTAATCGATTGCTACAACAGCTTCGGTTAAGGTCTTCTTTTTTAAAAGCTTTTGGCTCTTCGCGTTAATCTGATTGTTTTAAAAGATCTTTGTACAATACCCTACTCTATTTCTGGTTATTAACCGGTTTGCTAAAATCAAAATATTCTTCTTCATCTTCCTCAGCAGCCAGTTCAATTTTCTTTTCAGCAGGCACACCCTTGTTTTTAAATGCTTGTTTTAGTTCATGCTTTTCTTCTACCCACCGAGCTTTCATTTCAGTTTTCACGGTTTGCATGTCGTAGGCTATTTTATAGTCGTCGGTAGTGCCTTTTGCTACCAGGTATAAATAATTAGGAGTGCCTGATTCTACCATACCAAAAGCCCTCTCTCGTTCTGCTTTTCTTTCCCGACCTGCCTTGGTTTTCAGGCTAAGGCTTTTCATAGGCACCTGAAACCGATAATTAATGTGATGATCAAACGTATGGGTTCCCTGCAGGGTAATGTTAGAAACATTGGAATACACGGCCATTGGTGGAATATAAACTGTACAGTTAGCAATGCGAATGTAATTATTTAGTTCGTCAAACCGGGCATGGGTAAGCTGCTCTTCTTTCACAAAACGCGACAGGCGCTGTAATGGCTCAAAATTGTTGAGTTCACCATTACGAATGGTAGCCCATACATCTACGGCCAATTTCTTCTGATCCAGCGCAAGGCTTTTATCAAAATCCATATCCCATTTTACATCGGCATATACCTTACCTTTTATGTGTTTGGCAGTTAGAAAATCCTGGTTAAAATCTTCAAACACATAGAAAAGCTCGGCGATGTCAAGCCCGGTAAAATGAGTATTTGCCGACACTGTAATTGCATTCTTTTGTCGCGCGTCAATCGTGCTGTTCACATCGGCTTTTCCTTGTAGGGTATTAATGGAAGTATTACTGATTTTTGCTATCTGATGATTCACATTCAGCTTTCCTTTCAGGTTTTCGCCCCTGAATTTTCTGAATTTAATTTTATCCACCTCACAGGCGAACGCCATGACCAGCTTTGGATAAATACTAAAAGTATATTCCTGCTTTTCGGAGGCCGTATTCCATTGTGCCTGACTTACCTGATGGGTCGCTGGATTCATTTTACCACTCAGGTTACCCGAAAGCAACTCATCCATATCAATCTGGTCTGATTGTAAATCGGCTTCAATGCTAATGGGCTGGTCTTCCATTAAAAGAAAAGCGATTAAATTTTTAAATAATCCATTCAGAAGAAAATGACTGTTCCCAATGTGACCTGAAAAGTTATTTATAGCCAGATCCTGATCCCGAAACATAAAATTACCATTAAACCCATAAAAGGGTAATTCCGCCTTTTGTAAGAGAAAATCAAGACCTTTCACCGTAATATCACCGGAGCTTCGGATAGCATGGCTGCGATTACTCATATTTTTCAGGTCATGAACACGACCTTCTATTTGAAAATCGGCATCAATCAAGCCTCGTGCTTCTTTTATGCTCGAAAGTGGATAAAAAGCAAGCGCGGAGTTTACGTCTACTTCTCCTTTGGCCTGTACTTTCAAATAATAATCGTTGAAATTGCTTAGCAAAAAATTACCTGTAATGGGTTTTCCATCCAATACCGCCTCTATGTTATGCAGCGTCAGTACTGATGTTTCCAGGTTATGCCGATCGCCATTGGTATAATTGCCCCTCAGGTTAACATTTGTAACTTTTTTCTTATAGTCGGGATGGAAAAAGGAAGCATTCCGACAGCCAAACTTAACCTGTATGGCCGGCTGCGTTTGGGAAGTCATTTTACCCTGTACAGTGCCTTCAAAATAAATATCACCCTCACTCATATACGTGCTGAATTGTTCTGATATCGATTCGGGCAACAATGAAAGCAATGTTTGAATATCGGCATGAGTTCCCTTTAATGTCAGATCAACGTCTGTGGTATTGTAAGTGTTCACATCCCCTTCCACCAGGAACTCAGACTGATTGGTCCGCACCACGGAAGGTTCCAGATGGAAAAGGCGATTGGCATCGTCATAAGTAAAAGTCGCATTTACCGATAACTTCCTGTTCTGAAAATAATAGTCCTGATCCAGACCAATCTGTCGCGATTCCAGTTTACCTTTTAGTACCGTCAAATAGGTTTGCCCTTCTATAAATAAACTAGCCGCCATATCATCGGCTAAAACTGTAAAATGCTGTCGGGCAGCAACATCCTTATAATCTACCAACACCTGATTCAGGTGAATTTTGTTTATATTGAAGCGAAATTTCTCTGTTTCAGTAGAGGTTCCATTCTCGACAGGATAAAAAATAGTATAATTATTCTGCTTGTTCGCGTCGATGCTCAGATTTACGTTTCCGTTTTCCAAAAACACTTCCTGTACCACAAAATTACCCTGTAAAAGATCCAGCAGGCTAAACGTGCAATACAGGCGTTCAGCAGTAGCCAGCGCCTGCTTACTGCCTTCAATACCTTCATACATGATGATATGATCGAGAGAAACGGCAATCCGGGGAAATTTATTAATAGCAGAAAAAGTGATTTTATTTACTTTTACAGGCGTTCTCAGATGCTTATTCACCTGTTCGATAAACTGACCTACAATTTTATCCTGATACAGGTACGTGAAGGCGATCAGTCCTGCGAAGAGTAAAATAAAAAATGAAAGACTACCAAAAATTAACTTTCTCAGCACAATACTTCTTTACAATTACATATTTCAAATTTGATACCTGATTTTCCATTGAAAATTTTAAGTGTTAACGAATAAAAGTTTCATTTAGCCTTTAGATGTAAGAAAATTTAACAGAGGAAACGCGAAAGCATTTGTAAAAATAAAAACCTCTGTTACCTTTGCACCACGTTTTCAGAAAACAGAAGGGTTCTTAGCTCAGCTGGTTTAGAGCATCTGCCTTACAAGCAGAGGGTCGTAGGTTCGAATCCTACAGGACCCACTTGATTATCAGGCACTTACGAAGTAAAATTTGTAAGTGCCTTTTTTTTTAAACGGCAAACTTATTAAACCCACTTCATATATATTTGTCTTTTTTTCACTCTGAAAACCTAAATCCAAAGAATATAACCTGATTATAATATAGAAAAGGAAGTAATTATTTGACATTCTGTGGAATAGAAATTAATTATTGTATTAAATGAAAAAAAACTTCAATTTAGAGCTACCCCTAATCTACTTTTATGAATTTACATATATCGGCCATAGAATCAGAAATCATTAGCCAATATTTATATGATGAAAATTTAACACGTCCTTGGATTATAGGATTTAGTGGTGGAAAAGATTCTACCATGTTACTGCAAATGGTATGGAACGCGCTGAAAAAAATACCCTCAGAAATTAGGACACGGGAGCTTTACGTAGTTTGTAACAATACTTTGGTTGAAAATCCCAGAATCTTAAGTTTTATAGATCGAACTTTAGGTAAAGTACAGGAAGCAGCTAACGAACAAAGCCTTCCTATCTTTGTACATCAAACTACACCACAATTAGAAGATAGTTTTTGGGTAAACTTGTTGGGTCGTGGTTACCCTGCTCCCACAAATTCATTTCGTTGGTGTACAGAACGCTTAAAAATTAACCCTACAACCCGGTTCATTCAAAGTAAAGTTTCTGAAAAGGGTGAGGCTATTATATTGTTGGGTACACGTACCGATGAAAGTAGTACCCGTTCGCGATCTATGAAGAAACATGAGAAATACGGACATTCACGTCTTAGAAAACATCTATTACCCAATGCGTATGTGTATGCGCCTATCAAAGATATTACTACGAACGAACTCTGGCAATATCTCATGCAGGTAGCACCACCCTGGGGAGGTACGCACAAAGAACTGGTTACCTTATACCGGAACGCGAACAGCGATGACTGTCCGCTGGTGATTGACAAAACGACACCCTCATGCGGTAATAGCCGTTTTGGGTGTTGGGTTTGTACTGTGGTAAAGAAAGATAAATCGATGGAAGGGCTGATTGACAATGGAGAGGAATGGATGCTCCCTTTGGTTGAATTTAGAAACAAACTGGCTGATAACCGGGGGCGGGAAGATTGGCGGGAGGCATATAGAAGAAATGGACAGGAAGGAAAAGGCCCCTACCGAGAATGGGTAAGAGCCATGTTTTTGAAAGATGTGCTGGAAGCACAATATGAAATTCAGCAGGAATTTCCGGAGATGGAATTAATTCGCCATCAGGAACTAATCGCTATTCAATTGGCATGGTATAGGGATGGCTATTTTCAATACAAAGTGTCTGAAATTTATAATAAAATTTACAAAAAACATCTTGCTATGGGGCATCATGATGAAAAAGTAAAACAGGAAGAAGACTTGCTTCGGAAATCTTGTCAGGAAAATGAAAAAGACTTTCAGTTGATTCAGGAATTATTGAAGTTACAAAAGACAAAAACCCTGATGAAAAGAAAACGCGGCCTACGAGATGATATTAAAAGCCGTATTAATGAATTTTTAAAATCCAAAGAAGTAGAGACAATGGCGTTTTAATGGGTATTGAGTATTATATCAAAAAATTTGAAACCCTTCGCAGGGATCAAAAAAATGGTGGTGCACCACACAAACCTATTTTACTTTTAAGCATAATTAATTTATTTGAAAGAAGATTTCTAGATAGTCCAAAAATATACTTTACGCCAGAACTTGTAAGTACCTTCAAATCTTTGTGGACGGTTTTGGTCGATACACATCACAGTGCAAACATAGCTTTACCGTTCAGTCATATGAGAAGTGAACCTTTCTGGAAATTAATTCCAAATGAGGGTTGCGAAATGTGGATTGAATCTAAATCTTCCATGAGAAGTTTTAATAACCTGAGAATTGCTGTTGATTATGCGCTAATTGATGTGGATTTAGCAAACCTCCTCAGAGATAAAGATTGCCGGGATGTATTTACTTTATCCTTAATGGAAAACTATTTCCCAATTACAAAGTCAAAGTTTTTGGGTAACTATTTTGATCCTGACGAAAATCGATCTTTAGAACTTTTTCACGAAGACTCTAATAGCTATCGAAATAAAATTCTTATGTTAAAAACAAAGTTAAGTGAAGAAGATTACGAGGAGGAAATTTTTGTGCGGAGTGGCATTTTCAAAAGAGAAATTATTAAGCTGTACAATAACTCGTGCGCAATTTCAGGAATGAGAATAAATGCTATCATTAATATTACCATGGTTGATGCCTGTCATATTATTCCGTTTAGTGAAAGTTACGATGATACACTGACCAATGGAATTGCTTTGTGTCCTAACTTACACCGAGCTTTTGATCGCGGTTTAATTTCTGTTGATGATGAATTCAAAGTATTGGTTTCTCCTGCATTTACAGAAGAAATCAGCGATTACGGGATTAGACAGTTTCAAGATAAAACGATTTTAATACCGAATAGTCGAAATTACACTCCTTTAAAGAGTAATTTTCAATGGCATAGGGATAATAAGTTTATATATTGAATATCTTTTTTCAGTAAAGCATATTGAGGTACAGCAAAATTTTATTCAATGTTTCCTCACATCTATAAAAAGGCTTCTATCCTTATTTCTGCCAATCCGAAACCTCAAATAGCAACCTGCTGTTCATTTAAACTCACCGATTGTAGCATCTGGGCAGGTTCTTATGAGATGAAAGTGCAAGCAAAGCCATTGTATTTTATATAGACTTTCGTTATGGATAACTGAATTTATAAAAATAAATTTGTAACCCGTTACGTTACAGGAACTTTTTATTTTTTATATTCGAATTATGATCGTTTCTTTTAAGTCTAAAAAATTGAAAAAATTCTTTTTAGAGGATAAGCCAGGAGGTCTTCCCGCCGAACAAGTGAAAAAAATTAAACGAATCTTATTCAGATTGAACAATGCCTACCAATTAGCTGACTTAAGAGAACATCCTAATTTCAATTTACATCCACTCGCTGGTGACTTTAAAGGTTTTTATGCTATGTCTGTCACTGGAAATTACCGGGTTATTTTCCGGTTTGAAGAAGGAAAAGTATCAGAAGTTGATTATTTGGATTATCACTAAATAGAATAATGATGGAAAAGATGATTATGAAAAACCCACCGCATCCGGGTGAAATATTAAAATATGACTACATGGAACCCCTCAGCCTGACTGTAACCAAT
>JBGTIS010000241.1:0-3134 GCA_041745535.1 Cyclobacteriaceae bacterium
ATCAGAATAATAAGTTAAAGAATCGAAAGGTAAATTCGGATATTTTTCTTTTATATATGGAAAAATATCCGTATATCGTAGCAGAAGCAATATATATGTTACCGGATAAAAAGAAAACTAAATCGTTTATGAACACGAAGAAAGTGGGAGGTATACCCATAAAGCCTACAGTTACAGGCTTTAGCCGTGAAGCCATTACCCGAACTGCCAGAGCGGGTATTTCTACAAAGGAGATTAAAATAATTAGTGAGACCTTTGGTGTATCGGCTTCCGAAATTGCCAGTATTCTGGGTGTAAATGAAAAAACAATTCGCAATTATCAGCGGCAGCTGGGCATACTTTCTCCTCAGCAGGGAGAACAGCTGCTCAAATACAAGCAGTTACGGGAAAGAGGCACGGAAGTGTTTGGCACCAAAGAAGCTTTTAACCGATGGCTGCATAAACCCGCTTACGGGCTAGACGGTGATTTGCCCGTTGATTTGCTAGTTACTTCTGAGGGAATCAATCTGGTGTATGACGAAGTGGAAAGGATTGCTAACGGCGAATTGGCTTAAAACAGGTGGAGGCTTTTCGTATTGTAAAAAAAGAGTATGGCGATATGCTTTATGCCTCAGGCAGGGCTAATCGCTGGAACTACCCGGAAGAAAGGGTAATTTACACAGCAGGTTCCAGGTCATTGGCCTGTTTGGAAAATGTAGTCCATTCGTCCGGTGAAGCGTTACAGCAAACCTTTGTAGTTGTAGTTATTTACATTCCTGATGAATTGACCATACAAACCATTCCTACCAATGACCTGCTAAATGATTGGTATATGACAGCCCGACATCCGGTTTGTCAGCAATTAGGAAGCGACTGGATAAAGTCACAAAAAACCGCTGTGCTGAAAGTCCCATCCGCCATCATCCGTGAAGCATCTAACTTTGTACTCAACACGCAGCATCCTGATTATCAAAAGATTGAGATTATCCAAAGCAAACCTTTTGCGTTTGACCCCCGAATCAAGCTTTAAGAAATATTCGAAATTTCAGATGGTGTGGAATTAATGGAAATACAAACGCGCACCGGCAACGTTTCCTACAAAAACAAAAAGCATAAAATTTCTTACCGACCAATTAATCCGTCCGGGAAAGCAACCACGCTTTCGTTGCCATCTTTTCCTACAGCAGCTACTCCAAACAGGTAATTATCGATCACGATATTTTCCAAGGTAAATTCAGTAACTTTTCCCACAAAACGGGCATGGTTCCATTGGGGCGCGGTGGTTTCGCGCCAGTAAATTTTATAACCGGCCAGATTCGGATCGGCAACCGCATCCCAGGCCAGGGTGGTGGAGGGTTGTACAGCACCACCAATCTTCACATTTTCGGGCTGCGGAGGTGCCCAGGCAATACCGGCCAGCACAATGGCATTGGCGCCCGTTAGTTTGGCGGCATAGTCAAAATTAACACCCTCAATTACATCTCCGTACTTAATTCCATTTTCTGTGCGTAAGTCCTGGTGTTGCCGGGTATAGTTTTCGTGGGTTTCCATAATCCGGACGCCGGCATACCCTTCGTCGTTAAAAGGCCGATGGTGCCCGCCCCTGCCAAACCGGTCGAGCCGGTAAATCATCATGGCATCCAGATTGGTAAAATATTTTTCGGTCATCATGGCCACATGCCGGGCCAGTTGCCGGGAAATACCGTCTACCTCGCCGCCGTAAAACCTACGGCGTGCCCGTGCCTCTTCGGTTTCGGTAACGGGTGTAGGTTCGGAAAATACCCGGAAAGTGGTATTATCTACCACGCCATCCAGGCCTTCAAAATTGCCAATCATGTCATTATTCAACACCCCTACAATGTCCCAGCCAGCTTCTTTGGCTTTTTTTGCCATAATTTTTCCACCATATAATCCCTGTTCTTCGCCGGAAAGCCCTACATAAATAATACTGGAAGGAAATTTATACTTTGAAAGCACCCTCGCAGCCTCCAGCACACCCGCCATACCCGAAGCATTGTCGTTGGCACCGGGCGAATTACTGGTAGCATTCATCACATCAGTAACCCGCGAATCAATATCACCCGACATAATGATGTACCGATTGGGAAATTGCGTGCCGCGCTGTATGGCCAGCACATTCACCAGTTCAGCATCTTCTTTGATCCTGGTTTCAGGATCGCCTTTTACTGTTTCCCGCATAAATGATACTTCCAGACAGCCCTGGCAATCGCTGGAAATTTTATCAAATTCAGCCTTAATCCACCGGCGGGCAGCACCAATGCCCCGGGTGCTGGACGTAGTATCAGAAAGCGTATGCCGGGTACCAAAGCTCACCAGTTTACGGATATCCTGTTCAATCCGGTCGGCAGCAACCGCCGAGATGATATCATAATGGCGTAAGTCTGTCGCCGGAGGTACTTCCTGCGCCAGCGCATTGTTGATAAGGATGATACTTATGATTAGTAGAATAATTTGTTTCATGAGGTTGATTGTTATATTAATTAATTTAAGTTGCGGATAAAGTTTTATCTAAAGTAAAAGCAAAAAGAAACAGAAATATTTTCAACAGAAAACCCTGTGGGGTAACTGCATGAATCTTACTCGGGAAACGAGTTGTAATTACGCTAAAAGTAGATTCTATTCGCTTTCGCCAATATTTTTTTAAAAAACGTAAAGCTGCGCTATCAGGTCTTTTTGAATTTGATTCGCGTTCTACCAGTAAACGAATCCGCTCACATTGCTGGTAAAGCTCTTCTAGTTCATAGTGGGTGTAGGCACTATCGGCATAAATTTCACTGCCTTCAGGTAAATGAATGCGCATAGACTGTAAAGCGGTATTATCGTGTATGGAGCCTGCTGTGATTAGATAATCCACAGGAATACCCTCAACAGTAGTGATCACCTGTACTTTAAAACCATAAAAATATACCCTCTTGGATGCATTATATCCCCGACCGACCCGGTCTAAGTTCAAGCATTCAGTACGTAATGTGCCATTTAATCGTTCTATTAGTCCATTCTGTGATGGTTTTCCTGTCGGACGGCCGATGCCGCTGTATAAACTTTAACTCAACCTCATGGTCAAAAGCCCACAGTTTTAGCTTGTCAGATATAAATCCGACGTGGAGCGTTCTGGACCATTGTCACAACGGATG
>JBGTIS010000242.1:0-4730 GCA_041745535.1 Cyclobacteriaceae bacterium
GGGGCACGAAATAGCACTCAGTACTTTTAACATCCAGAAAACAAATCTGACCTGGAATACTGATTTTAATATCTCTTTCGACCGGAATAAAACCGTGTCGCTGGACACCGAAGAAGGTACTTTATTTCATGGAGGTACCTCATATAGCTTCCGGAGCCATATCACCCGGGTGGGACAGCCTATTGCACAATTTTATGGTGCTATCCAGGACGGTGTGTATGTCAATCAGGAAGATTTTGACAATTCTCCCAAACATGCCGCTTCGCAGGTGGGCACCATCAAGTTCAGAGACCTGAATGGCGATGGAGTGATTACTTTTCCCGAAGATTATACCACCACAGGAAATCCCTGGCCAGATTTCATTTTTGGAATGACCAACAATATTACCTATAGAAACTTTGATGCGGCTGTTACGCTGGTAGGCTCTTATGGTAATGAGATCCTGGCCCACCACGAAAACTGGACTACCAACCTGGACGGGGTATTTAATGTGCTGGAAGAAGTGAAAGACCGGTGGAAATCTCCGGAAGATCCCGGGGCAGGCAAATACGGTAGCACGCAACAGGGCACTACTTTTCTGGAACGCGACCGGTGGCATTCGCGGTTTATCAAAGATGGAAGTTACCTGTCTTTCAGAAACATCACCCTCGGATACACCCTTCCGATGCATCAGGACAGCCAGATTAAGAAAGTAAGAATTTACGGAAGTGTTCAGAATGCCTTCATTATTACCAATTATCCGGGGCCGAATCCGGAAGTAAACACACGGAATGATGCCAGTGGCAGTACGCCCGGATTTGACGATAATTCTTATCCGGTACCCAGGACCATCAGTTTTGGGATAAATGTGGGGTTTTAAATCAGATAATAAGAAAAATTGAAATTGGCTATGAAAACTAAATATATAACTACCGGAATTCTACTTGTTATTTTGAGTGCATGTGAAGGTTTTTTGGATGTAGTACCTGAAACGGTGGTAACATCCACCAATTTTTTCCAATCACAGGAAGAATTTGAGCAGGCCGTAGGGGGCATTTACGCACCCTTGCAGGATCTGTATGAACAGGATTGGATTCTGACTGAAATGCGGTCTGATAATACCTATTTCATCTATGATGTGGCCAATCGGGGTTCAAAACCTGAAGAAGACCCGGCTACTTTTCTGGTTGAAAATAACAACCGCAATGTGGAGGATAAGTGGTCAGACAATTACCTGATCATATCACGGGCCAACCAGGTATTGGCCGCCATCGATGGGGTTAGTTTTGACCAGGCAGCCAGGGATAACCTGACGGGCCAGGTGTACTTTTTAAGAGCTTTGGCTTACTTCGATCTGGTAAAAAATTACGGTGGAGTGCCGCTTTTCCTTGAACCTGCCACCTCTTATGAAGGAACTTTCCTGGCGCGGTCCACCATTTCGGAGGTGTACGACCAGATTATTGCCGATGCCACGGCAGCGGCCGGGCTGTTACCTGCCAAAGCAGATCAGTCTCCAGGACGGGCTACCGAAGGGGCTGCCCATACCTTATTAGGTGATGTGTACCTTTCCCTGAAACGGTGGGCTGATGCTGAAAATGCCCTGAAACCGGTACTTAATATGGGGTATGACCTGCTTCCTGATTATGCCGATATTTTCAGGCCAAATAATGAAGGAAATGATGAAATGATTTTTGAAGTAGGATACCTGGCAGGAACTTCACAGCCGCTGGGCAGTGAATTCCCTTACCGGTTTTTGCCAGTTTTAAGCGATCCCTCTGTAATTACCGGCGTCAGCCCGGCTTCGCAAAACGACAATGGTGCCTTTAATACGCCGACTCCGGACTTACTGCAGGCTTATGAGGATACAGTTAAAGACCAGCGTTACGCGGCTTCAATCGGGTTTTATTCCGGAGGCTCACCGTTGGTAGGAGTAACCTATGACCATACCCCATATATCAAAAAATACCAGCATCCGCATGTAAGGTATAACGATACAGACCAGAACTGGCCGGTATACCGGTATGCAGAGGTATTGCTCTTGCTGGCTGAAAGTTTAAATGAGCAGGGAAAGTCGCCTGAAGCGCTTCCTTATCTGAACCAGGTGAGAATCAGGGCCGGGTTGAATGGTATCATGGCGGCAGGTCAGTCCGAGCTTCGAAGTTTGATTCTGAACGAGCGCAGGATTGAACTGGCTTTTGAAAACAAACGCTGGCACGATCTGATCCGGGCAGACCTGGCCATATCAGTAATGAATGCGTTCGGCGCTGAAGTTAAAGCCAATCCGCAAAATTATTACTATGCCCCAGGCAATGCGGCCTTTCCTGCCTCATTTGAGGTAACCGAAAACCAACTCATGTACCCAATTCCGATTACTGAAATTATTATCAACCCGGCACTTGAACAAAACCCTGGATATTAAACAAAAATAAGTGATTGGAGCAGGGTTATTCCCGTCCGGTTTGGTCGGTGCCCTCCTTTTTTAAAGGTATATCTGGGCACATCAGTTCACGGAAAAAGTTATTGAAAATTTAATGTGACGAATTAATTATCTTATCCTTTATTTACAGGAAAAAATTATGAAAAATTATATGCCGCTTAATTCTGAATGTAGAAAAAACAAGTTGGTTGCCAGTGTACAGTTACGTGTGACAGGCAGTACTTCCACCAGGTTATTCCTGGCGGTTGGCCTGCTCTTTCTAATTTTCAATGGTTGTAATTCTACCGGTATGAACCATACGGACGAAGCTGATTTTGTGTCCATATTTGATGGTAAAACCCTGGATGGCTGGGAGGGTGATCCCACCTATTGGAGCGTGGAAGATGGAAACCTGGTGGGAACGGTTACTCCGGAAACCCTGTTAAGCCGAAACACCTTCATCATATGGAAAGGTGGTACGGTAGAAGATTTTGAGCTGAAAGTTGAATATAAAGTTTCCAGTGAAGGGAATAGCGGAATTAATTATCGCAGCGAAATGGTAGCGGGTGTGCCGTATGCCTTAAGGGGCTATCAGGCTGACCTGGATGGCGCACAGCGTTACACCGGCAGTAACTACGAAGAACGGGGGCGAACCACTTTGGCGTCTCGTGGTGAGAAAGTGTTATTAAAACCGGTTGACCAGAATCCGGATTCATTACAGGCGCATATCAAAAGCAACCGATGGCTTCCGGCAAAAGTAGAAGGCTCATTCGGTAATATTGATTCCCTGAAATCGCATATAAAAAATGAAGACTGGAATGAATACCATCTGGTTGTAAAGGGCAATCATTTGCAGCATTATGTAAACGGCATTCTGATGAGTGAGGTAACCGATGACGATACCGTGAATAGAAAATTTAAGGGATTGTTGGGGGTACAGGTGCATGTGGGACCTCCCATGAAAATAGCATACCGCGACTTTCGGCTAAAACATCTTGATTAATCAATTGCTTGTCAGACTACCATTATGGTTCAGGTGTTTTTTTTGAAAAAGTCTGTGTACGGTTGTGCACCCATATTAATTTCTAATTAAAAGAAGTATTGAATAATGTGCAATCGCAAATTCTCAGTGAAATTGCTTCCCCTTCTGTTTATTGTAGCTGCTTTGGCCATTACCTGTACGCCCAGGCAAATAGAAAAACAATCGGAGGTATTACAAAAACCGGAAGACAACCGGTTTACCCGGGTGGTACTGGCAGAGAACCTGGATGAACCGATGCAGTTTGAGATTTTAAAAGATGGCCGGGTGCTGTTTGTGGAACGCAAGGGAAAGGTGAAGGTTTTTGATCCTGCTACCAGCCAGATAACCGAAATTGCCAACTTTCCGGTGAGCATAGGCTATTATAGTAAAACAGGAGAAGAACTGGAACCCACTGGTGAGGATGGCATGCAGGGTGTGGTATTAGATCCTGATTTTAATCGGAATCACTGGGTATATCTGTATTATTCGCCCAGGGGTGGGGTGCCCAGGAGCCTGCTGGCCCGTTACACATGGGAGGGAAACTCCCTGAACTTGAATTCTGAAAAAATATTACTGGAAGTTCCCAATCAGCGTGAGTCCTGCTGTCATCTGGGAGGTGGGATGCTGTTTGATGCGGAGGGCAACCTGTTGCTCACCACGGGCGACAATACCCCCAATGATCCCCTGGGTTACTCTCCGCTGGATGAACGGCCCGGAAAGAGCCGGTATGATGCGCAACGTTCTTCAGGAAACCCCAACGACCTGCGTGGCAAAATTCTTCGTATTCATCCGGAACCGGACGGCACCGATGGTGCCCCCCCGTATACCATTCCTGCGGGAAACCTCTTTCCGGAAGGTACCCCCGATACCCGACCCGAAATATATACCATGGGCAATAGAAACCCCTGGCGATTGAGTATCGATAGCAAAACAGGCTGGCTGTACTGGGGTGAGGTAGGTCCGCATGGCACGGTAGATTCAGTAGGGCGGGGCCCAAAATCATACGACGAGTTTAATCAGGCACGGCAAGCCGGAAATTTTGGGTGGCCTTATTTTATTGCCGATAACAAGGCTTACTGGGCTTATGACTATGCCTTGAATAAATCGGGTGAAAAATTTGATCCTGCCCATCCGGTGAATTCCTCTCCCAACAATTCAGGAATCTCCGACCTGCCTCCCGCACAACCCGCTTTGCTCTGGTATCCGCAATCCCAGGCCGTCGATTTTCCCCTGCTGGGCAGTGGGAGTAACAGTGCTGTGGGTGGCCCTGTGTATCACCGGTCTGATTTTGACAATCCTGAGCGACCTTTTCCT
>JBGTIS010000243.1:0-4803 GCA_041745535.1 Cyclobacteriaceae bacterium
ACCTCCATATATTAAAGCGGCACGGCAGCCCTTAAGTTATGCCGGAGTCAATTCCGTAGGTTTGAAACGCCGGGGGTTTACCGTGGAAAAGATCAATCACATTCTTGACATCTATCGCATCCTGTACAATAAAGGATTAAATACTTCGCAGGCATTGGAATTCCTTGAAGAAGAATTTTCAGCAACTGACGAACGTGACGAAATCGTTACGTTTATTAATGAAAGCACCAGGGGCATCATCAAACGTTTCACCAAAGGCAATGGCGATGAGGATAACGCTTTCTGATGCCGGTAAACGATTCAACCGGGACTGGATTTTCAGACATTTCACTTACAGTTTTGAAACAGGACAATCTTACGCTATTACGGGTCCCAATGGTTCCGGAAAGAGTACTCTGCTCCAGGTGATAAGTGGTTCTATGCATTTTAATGAAGGCCGTTTAAAATTTGAGGATAAAGATCAAAGATCTGACGGCAAAAATGTAAATGGAGAAATAGGTCATGAAGTAATATATAACGAGGTTTCAATTTGCGCTCCTTACCTGGAAGTAGTAGAGGAAATGACCCTGAAAGAATTCTTCGATTTTCACCAGGGATTTAAGCCCTTTTTGCCCGGCATCAGTGTTGATTCGATTATTACTACCCTGGGTATGGAAAGAGCTGCTGACAAACAGATACGGTACTATTCTTCCGGTATGAAACAGAGAGTGAAGCTGGCACAATGCATTTTTTCTGATACTGCCATCGTATTACTGGATGAACCCTGCACTAATTTGGATAAAGCCGGTGTTAATTTATATCATCGCTTAATAGAAGAGTATTGTAAAAACCGATTGGTGATAGTGAGCAGCAATGATGAAGTGGAGTATGAATTCTGTGACTTAGGTATAAGCATCGCGGAATACAAATAGAATAAATCTTTATTTCCCTTTCTTACTTTGAAACAAAACATATTTACCAAATATAACCTGTGTAAGCTGCATCCCATTCAAATTGATTTATGTTGTAGTGAATTCCTGAAATGTTTTCAAGCCATATTACCATAAATTGATCTGAATATTTTACAAGAGTTGTTCAGCCTTCTGCAAAGTCAGTAACCTGAGTTTATCACCTACCACCCAAACAATATCACCAACCCTGAATATATAAGAAGAATCGGGATTGACCAGCCGGCCCTGCTCATTTTCCACTCCCACTACAATGCCGTGTATCTTTTCCCGTATAGCGCCGTCCCTTATGTTTTTATCTGCAAAGGCTGATTTTTCCCCAATAATAAAATGCTCCAGCACTACTTCTACCGGTTTTCTTTCTACCTCCAGTGATTTAGCCACATCTAATTCTGTTCGAAAAATATCGATCTGGTCATCTGTACCTATTACTGAAATAACATCTCCGGGAAAAATAACCTGGTTACTTTTTGGCGTATTAAAAGTGTTTTTTCCTCTTTCAATCATGGCCACATTTATTCCATATTTTTCACGCCATGCCAGCTCCCGCAGCGTTTTTCCAATTCCCGGCATATCAGCACTGATGGCAAGTTCTGCCATGTGGGCATCCCATGGAGCCTCTAATTTTTTCTGGCCTTTCAATCCGTCCCGCTCGTAGTAATTAGCGAGGAAGCGGTTACTGATCCGGGAATAAAGTAATTGAATTCTTTTTGAAAACAGGATCAGTAAAAGAAACATAACGATCGTGGTAATAATGGCGATTTGCGGGGTGAAAAACCGGTCGACCAGAAAGCCAATGAGGACAATTGAAATACCAGCTCTGAAAACCTGCAATACCAACATTCCGGTCCGATATTTATTTTGCCGGTTAAATTTTTCAACCAATTCACTGTGATGCCGTTTAACAGCAAGTGACCAAAGAAAAGGAGCCATTAATAACAAAGTAAATGCAGCTCCGGCAATGGTGGTCCATGTATTATCACCTAAGGTGCTATACGTGTAAGGCAAAACGTAATAAGAGGATAACAAAACGATTGCCAGGGTAATGATGGAAATGATAAACGTATTAATTATCCTTCCCCTTGCATATACCTGCCAGTCGGTACTGCTGGAAATAGTTTGTGCCTTGTTGCTGTACCGGTTTAGAAATTGTATCCAGGATACAGGTAAAAATTTTTCCAGCCATTCATATACAGGTTCAGAAGCTCTGATCAGGTAGGGTGAAGTAAAGGTGGTAATGGCAGAAACAGCTACCGCAATTGGATATAAAAAATCACTCGTTACGTTAAGGGTTAATCCCAGGGTAGCAATTATGAATGAAAATTCCCCAATTTGTGTCATACTCATTCCGGCCTGCACTGATGATTTTAAAGGCTGCCCTGCAATCAAAGCCCCGACCGTAGTGCTAAATGATTGCCCAACGATGGTTACTACGCAAATAATCAAAATAGGTCCTAAATATTGCACCAGCATATCCGGATCGAATAACATGCCTACTGATACAAAAAAAACGGCTCCGAAAAGGTCTTTTACTGGCTTCACCAGGTGTTCAATTTTTTCAGCAAACACCGTTTCTGCAAGAATGGAACCCATTATAAAAGCCCCCAAAGCAGGAGAAAATCCAACCAGGGTAGCCAGGTAAACCATAAACATACAAAGTGACAAGGAGATGATCAGAAGCATTTCATCGTTCATAAAGCGCCGGGCCCTTCTTAAAAATGTCGGCAAAAAGAAAATTCCGGAGATAAACCAAAGTCCTAAAAAGAATACCAGCTTGGCCACCGACATCAGCATTTCTATACCTGCAAATTGGGCACTAACGGCCAGTGTTGAAAGTAAAACCAACAATAAAATAGCAACCAGGTCCTCCACTATCAGGATACCAAAAACCAGGCTGGCAAACTTGTGTCCCTTTACCCCCAGTTCATCAAATGCCCGGATAATAATAGTTGTAGAAGATATACAAAGAATTCCCCCCAGAAATATACTGTCCATTCTTGACCACCCCAAAAAAGTGCCCAGTATATAACCAACAGACATCATAAAACCAACTTCCACCAAGGCTGTAACCGAAGCTGGTGTGCCTACTTTCAATAATTTTTTAAAACTAAATTCCAACCCCAGGCTGAATAAAAGAAAGATCACACCAATCTCCGCCCAAACACTTATGCTATCCAATTCTGCAACACTTGGTAAAAAGGCAAAATGCGGACCCACCAAAAACCCTGCAATAAGGTAGCCCAATACAAGAGGTTGCTTTAACCACTTAAATAAAATAGTGATTAAAGCTGCTGCTCCAAGTATAAGACCAAGATCAGATATCAGGCTTGGCAAATGAATCATAGAATCCGCTTATGTTTCTAAATAGGAAATCCTTAAGTACTACTCAACTAAATGGCAGCATTTCAAAAAATAAATATTTGACCTGCCTTTGCATCCGGAAAAATTTCTCCGGTTTTGATTTACCGGAATGGTAAAATAGAATTAAATACCAGGAGTCATTCTTTTAATACTCTTTCAACTTCTCTTTTGCCTATAGCTTTTACTTGTACCGGCAATACATCTTTTAAGTAAAAAAAATTAATGCTTGCTATGTTGCATGAAACCCGAATAATGATTTGAAATCTCATGACATGGTTAGAAAATGACCAAGTATGATCAGCTAAAGCAACGCCTGGAAAAAGATATAAAATGATCCATTTTTGCATTGCGGCTAAGATACCAAAAAATGGGAAATCGTTTATCAGATCAGGCTTTCAACACGGAAAGAAAAGTCAGTAACTAAGAGTTTCTCTCATTTTTATCGCTGGCTTGCTATCAATAAATTCAGGTCTGTAAACTTGAGATCAAACCGCTCACTCAGGTAAAAATTAGTTAATGAGCCTTTAAAAAGATATATGCCGCTTCGCAGATGTACACGGTGCCATACTAATTTTTCAAAACCACCTTCATCTCCTGCTTCTAATAATAATGGCATCAATACATTGCTGATAGCCTGCGAAGCTGTTCTGGAAAACCCGGAAGGAATATTAGGAACACAATAATGGATAACACCATACTTCATGAAAATAGGATGTTCATGCGAAGTGATCTCTGAAGTTTCAAAACATCCACCCCGGTCAATACTTACATCAATAACTACCGAGCCAGGCCTCATATTACTTACCATTTCTTCCGTAACCACCATGGGTGTTCTTCCGGTTTCGGAACCAAGAGCTCCTACTGCCACTTCACAGGTTTTTAATTGTTTTGATAACATCCTGGGTTCTATAACTGATGTCCACAATCGATGACCAATATTATTCTGTAGTCTTTTTAACCTGTAAACGCTGTTGTCAAATACTTTTACTGAGGCGCCCAGCGCCAGGGCCGCCCTGGCCGCATACTCCCCAACAATGCCTGCACCTATTATTATAACTTTTGTTGGGGCAATACCGGATATGCCACCCAGCAACACACCTTTTCCATGATTGGCCGAACCTAAATATTGTGCAGCTATGAGCATGACAGCACTTCCGGCAATTTCACTCATACTGCGAACAATGGGATATGAATCACTGTCATCCTTCAGGTTTTCGAAAGAGATGGCCGTGATCTTTTTCTCCATCATTTTTTCTAACAATTCCGCTTTTAATACAGACAAATGAATAGGAGATATGATTACCTGGCTTATTTGTAACAAGGGAAGATCTTCCTCAATAACCGGTGCACTTTTTACCACGATAGGCGCTTTATAAACATCGGCTCTGTCGTATACAATTTTTGCTCCTGCTTCGCTATAATCTTTATCACGGAAATGAGATGCGTCACCTGCATTATGCTCTATAACTACCTGGTGGCCGTTGCTGATCAAAAC
>JBGTIS010000244.1:0-12205 GCA_041745535.1 Cyclobacteriaceae bacterium
CCCGATTCCATTCCTCAGGAACCTGAAAAGCAGCAGCCTGATGTGGAGGAAATTACCATCGAACAATTGCGGCAGGGGTACGACAACGGGGACTTTACCATTGCGGAAATCACGCAAATCTATCTCAACAGAATTGACCGGTTGGATAAAAATGGCCCGAAATTAAATTCAGTTATTCACATCAATCCCGATGCGCTGGCCATTGCCCAGGCACTGGATGAAGAGCGTAAGCAAGGCAAAAAACGAGGGCCTTTGCATGGTGTTCCCATTTTACTAAAAGATAACATCGATACGCATGACCAGATGCCCACCACCGCCGGAGCACGGGCCATGCGGAACTCCTTTCCCTTGCGGGACAGCCCGCTGGCACAGCAACTGCGCAACAGCGGCGCGGTGATTCTGGGCAAAACCAATCTCAGCGAATGGGCCAATTTCCACAGCCAGCATTCGTCCAGTGGGTGGAGCGGACTGGGAGGACAAACCAACAATCCCTATGATGTAACGCGAAATCCCTGCGGGTCCAGCTCCGGTTCCGGCGTAGCGGTATCGGCCAACTTATCGGTGCTGGCCATTGGTACCGAAACCAATGGTTCTATTGTGTGTCCGGCCAATAATAATGGTATTGTGGGCATCAAACCTACGGTAGGATTAATCAGCCGTACCGGCATTATTCCCATTTCTTTTACCCAGGACACCCCCGGTCCCATGGCCCGAACGGTAACCGATGCCGCCATTTGTCTGGGTGCCCTCACAGCCGTGGATAGCACCGATACAAAAACGATGGTAACCGGCAGAAAAGCTTTTAACGACTACACGCCTTTTCTGAAAGCCGACGGACTAAAAGGCAAAAGAATTGGTTTTTTCACCAAACCGATGGGCGATTATTTCCGTGTAGATACCGTGATGCACCAGGCTATTGCTTTTTTAAAAAGCCAGGGAGCTGAAATTGTTGAAATCAAAGAAATCGCCACCGAAGACATCAATGGCCCTTCCTTTCAGGTATTGCTGTACGAATTCAAAGATGGGCTGAATCGGTATTTTACATCGCTGGGCCCCAACGCCCCCGTAAAAAGTCTGGCTGACCTGATTGAAAAAACTTTTGCTGATTCGATAGAAATGCGATACCATGACCATGAACTGTTTAAACAGGCGCGGGAAAAGGGAGACCTGAATTCAAAGGAATACCAGGATGCACTCAAAACCATGACCGCCCGCAGTCGGCAGGGTGGCATTGACCGCGTGATGAACCAGCACCAACTGGATGCGTTGGTGGCGCCTACGGGTAGTGCTGCCTGGAAAACCGATTTGATTAATGGCGATAATTTCGGTTTGTTTTCCAGCTCGCCCGCGGCCATAGCAGGGTATCCGAGCATTACCCTGCCCATGGGAAACATCGATGGACTGCCGGTGGGCATTTCATTCTTTGGCCGGGCCTGGAGCGAACCCATGCTGATTGAAATGGCGTATGCCTATGAGCAAAGTACCCACCACAGAATTATGCCGGTGCTGGAATAATCTGTAGCTTTCCCTGCTGGAATTTCGCCTTTCATTTTCTATTATTATGGAATGAAACATATACCGGTTAACAACTACGGCTTAAGCCTGCTGCTGATCAGCCTTATTTTTTTAGTTACCAATTGTAAAAATGCTTCGCGACCGCCTCCCAATGTGGTTTTCATTCTGGTAGATGACCTGGGATGGGCCGACTTGGGTGGCTATGGCAGCACCTTTCACAAAACCAAAAATCTGGACAGGTTCGCCAAAAGCAGCCTGGTATTTACCAACGCTTATTCGGCTTCTCCGGTATGCTCCCCTACCCGCGCTTCTATCCTGACGGGCAAACACCCTTCCCGGGTTCGTATCACCGACTGGATTCCTGGCGATGATCCGAAGGACAGAAAATTGTTAGGACCACAGGACCTGCACGAGTTGCCCCTGGCGGAAGTTACCCTGGCAGAAGCTTTTAAACAGCAGGGTTATACAACTTTTTTCGCCGGCAAGTGGCATTTGGGTGGAGAGGGATTTCTGCCTGAAGACCAGGGATTTGACTCCAACATTGGCGGAATTGACAAAGGGCAGCCTCCGGGGGGTTATTATGCTCCCTATCAGAATCCGAAACTGCCCGACGGCCCCGAAGGAGAATACCTCACCGACCGGCTCACCAGTGAATCCATGCGATTTATGGAGGAAAATAAGGACCAGCCTTTCTTTCTATTTCTTTCCTACTATACCGTACATACCCCAATTCAGGCCAATAAAGAATATGTTGATCACTACCGCACCAAACTAAGCGGATTACAGGATACCGTGGTGCACCTGAAACCTGAGCATACAGGACTTACGGTGCGGAATCAGGCCAATCCGGCCTATGCCTCTATGGTGCATGCCCTGGACGTAAATGTGGGGCGACTGCTGGACAAACTGGAGGCACTGGCCCTGTCAGAAAACACCATTGTTGTGTTTACTTCCGACAATGGTGGACTTTCCACCCTGGCGGGTAACCGGGTAGCGCCTACGTCGGTGAAACCGTTACGAGCGGGAAAAGGATGGTGTTACGAAGGAGGCATTAGGGTGCCGCTCATGATCCGCATGCCGGGCATGGAAAACAGGGGCACCACCTGTGAGGTCCCCGTAGTAAGTTACGATTTCTACCCTACCCTGCTGGACATGGCTGGCATTCCGCTTTTGCCTGAACAGCATCGGGATGGGGTGAGCCTGCTGCCCCTGCTGCACGGTGAAAAGGAAATTAGCCGGGATGCCATTTTCTGGGATTATCCGCATTACCATGGTTCGGCCTGGACGCCCGGTGCCGCGATTCTGATGGATCACTGGAAACTGATTGAGTTTTATGAAACTGATGATGTGGAATTGTATAACTTATCAGAAGATATAGAGGAAACCCAAAACCTGGCCGCAAAATACCCTGAAAAAGTGGACGCGTTGCGGCAAAAACTACGAGAAACGCAAAACGATGCCGGATCAGAATTCCCTGTTCCAAACCCTGATTATCTGTCAGATGCCAACCTTTAAAAATTCTACCATGAAATATATTTGCGCCATCCTGATTGTACTTTCCTTCTGTTCGCCATGTTTTTCTCAAAAAAAGAACAAGTCGCTATTGCCGAACCATTATTTCAGTCTGATACCCGGTAGCCAAAACCCAGCGCTGAACCGGATTGAACTGCAATCAGATACGGATACCACCTGGCACAAATGGGATCTCAGAGGCTATAATTTTGGCTTTGATCCGGCGCAAACGCCCATGCATACCACCGTGAACGGCATTCTGGATACACCCTACATGATTCAGGTACGGGGCAACGAGAATGAGAAAAACAAAAAGCGCTGGGGATACCACGTATTTGAGGGATATGCCCGGGACGATAAATCGCGGATTACCCTGTTGCTGAACAAACATGAGGAAGAAGAAAGACCGGTAGCTGAATTATACTATTATGGTACGGTATACAACCATTCGGAGCCTGCCTATAACTGGTTTCGGATTGGCTCCGACGTACGACAGCATTCCTATATGTTCGGTCGCGACCGGGCCATTTTTTATGGTTCGTTACAATTGAGCAATGCCCTTACGCTGGGGAATATTGGAAAAGGTAATATCCTGGCTGAAAAACCAGCGGGCGATGATGAACGGAATTATCAGGACGATGCGAAAAACGTCAATTTCAAAGCACTTAAAAACGCGGATAACGGCACTATGTTTTATGATAAGGATCATCACATCATTGTGATCAAGGTAGATGGACAATGGATGAAACTGGCCGTTGAACCCCTGCCAGAGGGTGTGGAATATGCTTTTGAATAACAGATCCCATGCGCATGCTTCACACTGATAACAATTTTTTTTATCTCATCAGAATCCCTTATTTTTAAATTCATATACCCTGAATAAATTGTTGACTACTTACTTGCAAACAACTTGAACACTAAATTCTGGTTTCTCCCCGGTCTGCTGGCTCTTACCCTGCTCATTACGCAATCCTGTAAAAATGATGGCCCACGTGTGTTGGTCTTCTCTAAAACCAAAGGCTGGGTACACACTTCCATTCCTTATGGCAATGCGGCCATTATGCAATTGGGGCAGGAAAACGACTTTGAAGTTGATACTACCAAAAACGCTGAAGTGTTTAACGACGAAGCGTTACGGCAATACCAGGCCGTTATTTTCAATAATACCACCGGCAATGTGCTGAACGCGGAGCAGCAGGCTGCCTTTGAGCGTTACATACAGGCGGGCGGTGGCTTTGTCGGCATTCATTCCGCCGCCGATACCGAATACGAATGGCCGTGGTACGACAAACTCATCGGTGCTCATTTCGCCAGCCATCCTCACAATTCCAATGTACAAAAAGCCATGGTACGGGTAACGGATAAAAACCATCCGTCAACCGAAAGTTTGCCTGACCAATGGGAACGTACCGACGAATGGTATAATTACCGGGCTTTTTATCCTGACCTGAACGTACTGGCGTACCTGGATGAGGAAACCTATAATGGCGGTACCAATGGCAGTAACCATCCCATTGCCTGGTACCATGCTTTTGATGGCGGTCGGGCCTTTTATACCGGTGGTGGGCATGAGGATGCTTCGTTCAGCGAACTGTTGTTCCTGAATCATTTGCTGGGTGGTATCTGGTATGCCATGGGCGATGGACAGCTGGATTACAGCAAAGCTACGGCAAAGGTGGCTCCGGAAGAAAACCGGTTCACCAAAACTATCCTCATCAACGACTTGAGTATTCCCATGGAACTGGCGGTGGCTGATGACGGACGTGTTTTTTATACCGAGCTGCGGTCGGCCAACCTAGGCATGTATAACACCACTACCGGTGAACAAAAAATTGCGCGTCAGTTTGAAGTAGCCACCCAGGGAGGTACCGGCCTGATCGGCGTTACGCTGGACCCTGATTTCAGCAAAAACCAGTACATCTATTTGTACTATGCACCCCCTACGGATAAGGAACCTATCTTATTTAACCTGTCCCGGTTTACGGTACAGTCGGATAATACCCTGGATATGGATTCTGAAAAGGTATTGTTACAGGTTCCGGTACAGGAAAACAGCGGTGCCCACCACGGTGGCTCCCTGGCTTTTGACAAAGATGGAAATCTGTTCCTTTCCACCGGCGACAGTTCCAGTCCTTTTCCTTCTGACGGTTACGCGCCGCTAGACGAACGGCCTGGGTCGGAATATTACAGCCTGGATGCCCAGCGCAGTGCCGGCAATACCAACGACTTAAAAGGAAAAATTCTTCGTATTCATCCCGAACCGGATGGCACGTATTCTATTCCGGAAGGTAATTTATTTCCTAAAGGCACCGCCAACGGTAGCGATCCCGGCGGGGAACCGCGCCGAACAAAACCCGAAATTTATGCCATGGGTTGCCGGAACCCTTACCGCATCGCCATCAATCCGGAAACAGCTACGGTATACTGGGGAGAGATCGGTCCGGATGCCGGCAAGGACAGCATACAGGGTCCGCGCGGCTACGACGAATTCAATCAGGCCAAAAAGGCAGGAAATTTTGGCTGGCCTTATTTTGTGGGGAACAATCAGGCTTACGCGAAATGGGATTTTGCCACCAAAACGGCAGGACCATCCTTTAATCCGGATGCGCCCGTGAATAATTCTCCCAATAATACGGGGCTGAACGAACTCCCACCGGCACAACCGGCCATGATCTGGTATCCGTATGCCGCTTCCCCTGAGTTTCCGGAGTTAGGTGTCGGAGGAAGAAGTGCCATGGCGGGTGAATTTTATACCTATGATGCGGCATCTGGTGCTGAAAACAAATTTCCCGACTACTACGACGGCGCGCTTTTCGTTTTCGACTGGATGCGCAACTGGGTGATGGCCCTGCGGTTTGATGAAAATGAAAATTACCTCCGCAGCGAACCCTTCATGACTACCAACGGCGATTTCAGAAGGCCCATTGACCTGGCTTTTGGAAAAGACGGCGTCATGTATATGCTGGAGTACGGATCGGTGTATGGGGCCGACAACGAAGATGCGCGCCTGGTTAAAATTGAATACAATACAGGCAATCGAAATCCCATAGCCCAGGCCAGCATTACCGATTCGGCCGCGCAGGCAGCCCTGTCGCAGCGAGTGTTTATCACTTCTGAATTAAGCGCGTTGCCTGTGCTGAAAGAAATAGCAGGCGAAACACCCCTGCGCGTGCGGTTCAGCAGCCGGGGTTCCGGTGATCCCGACGATGACGATACCATTGCCTATGAGTGGCTGCTGGATGGGAAAACCGCCCGATCTACTGAGCGCAATCCGGTATACACTTATACCCGGCCCGGCGTATACCAGGTCATATTAAAAGTAACCGACCAGGATGGTTTAACCGGTTCCGATACCCTAACGATAAAGGCGGGGAATGCCCTGCCGGAAGTAACCATCGCTGCTGAGCAGAATAAATCATTTTTCAGGGAAAAGCAACCCTTTAAATATGCTGTGCAGGTGAGCGACAAAGAAGACGGCACCATTGACCCGAAAGCCATTCAGGTGTATCTGGATTACAATCCGGAACCCCCGGTGCTGGTCAGCAATAATGCGCAAAGTAGTACTGCCGCGCCGCTGGGTTATACCCTGATTGCCGGCAGCGACTGCAAAGCCTGCCATACCATTGATAAAGTTTCGGTAGGACCTTCCTATCAGGCCGTGGCCCAACGATACAAAGGGAATTCTAAAGCCCTTACCCAGCTTACCGGAAAGATAATTGCCGGTGGCGGTGGGAACTGGGGAGAAAATCTGATGAGCGCCCATCCGCAATTATCGCCACAGGATGTTACCGAAATGGTGAAATACATTTTATCGCTGGCCGACGATAAAAAGCAGCAAACTGCCCTGCCCCTTTCCGGCACCCTTACCTTCAATCAGCACAAAGCAGATGAACCCCGGGGCGTATATACCCTGACGGCTTCCTATACCGACCAGGGCGCACAGGGCATTCCACCGCTCACACAGGAGGCCACCCTGCGGCTGCGGCAACCCAACGTACGCACTGCATTTGCCGATTCCCATGTGGGTTTCGCCCGGTTTGGCAACAACCTGAGCAATGGCGACCACAAGTCGTACATTCTTTTAAAAAATATTGACCTGACCGGCATCAGAAATTTTGTATATGAGTATGCTTCCAAAGACAAGGCTGGTGCCATTGAAGTGCGGCTCGATTCGCAGGCGGGTCCGGTGATTGCCAAAACCCCTTATCAGGCCACTGGCAGCTGGGACGAGAAAAATACTGTTACAGGCACCATCAGCACCACAGTTTCAGGTTTCCATAACCTATATTTTGTTGTGGTAAAACCTGAAAAACCGAATGAGGACATTATTAATTTCAAAGCCATTACGTTTACGCTCGAGGATTAACAGAAATGAGTAACCCTTGTGCTTTCAGATTTTACCCGATCACGTTACTGGTTGTCAAAAGTGTTCCTAAATGGAGTACCTTGAGGGTCAGGCTATTGTCTAACGACATCTCCTTTCATGGACTTTCTATATGAGGCACCAACCATTATACTAGTGGACACTTACCCATCCTACATAGTCAGTGCTTCCAACTTTTTTGAAGCATAATTTATGCTAAGGGCAGTAAGGATGGATTTTTTTTAATGCCCCTTACTTTAACAATACCAACGTTTTCTCTAAAAGTCTTCTATTCGTAGCGATAGGGACGATTGTTGCCAGGCACTTTCAAATTCTTTTTGGATCCATTGGGCATCCTCATTTTTTTGCTGGGCCTTCAAACTTTCCAGTAGTCCAAAAAGGGAACGTCCATTGCGCGGATGCCGCTTTAGATTCTCACGAAATACGGCTTCCGCCTCCGCGGCTTGTCCTGCGCGCAGGAGGGCTCCTCCCAACGACTCCCGTACCGGATAATACCAGGCTGGAGGCTCATCATAAATAAGCGCATCTTGTGCGGTGACAGCACTCCTCCAATGCGCAAGGGCGGTTTGTTCGTCAGGAGCCAGTTGAACTTCCAGAATGATAGCTGCCAGGTTCAACATGGTATCCGCTGGGTTAAACATCCACATCCAATCCGGTGGGATATTGCTTCGAGCCGCTGAAAAAGCAGCCTTTTCCGCGGTGGCCTCCTCCATCCTGCCTTTGGCCGCCAGGGCCAGGGTCTGCCCATAGTGCCAGAATGCTTTTGTCATAAACATCCGGGCGTCTGGCATGGGCATAGCCAGCACCTCATCCCATTGCTGAAAGCGCAGCAGCACAAAGAGAGAATTGGGTAGAAAGTAATCTATCATCATGGGATCTGTATCAAAGGCAGGTTCCAGAAATTCCTTGATTTTGTCAGCAGCTTGTTTGGCATCCTCAAAACGCCCCTGCTCCATCCTCGACCGAACGATCATGTGGAGGTTGTGTGGATAATAAACATGGGTATAAATGTTCCCGCTCACCCCCGTAAGCTTTAGATACTCCTGATCAGCCTGGGCTGCCTTTTCGTTGAGCTGTGCTGTCATTTCATAGTCGCCCAAGGACATCAAAATATGGGTGGGCATGTGCACCAGGTGTCCGGCCCCCGGCACCAGATCCGCCAGCCGGTAAGCAGCGGCCAGGGCATACTCGGGATGAGGGGAGGTATCCAGCAAGTGGATGTAAAGATGATTAGCCAGGGGTTGGTCAGGGTTGCGTCTCATGATGGTTTCCAGCACATTGAGACTTTCCTCCGCTTCTTCTGACGGTTTGCCATCGGCATTGTACCATACATACCGGTGAAGGTTCATCACACTTTCCGCATAGAGGGAAGCGGCATCCAGGTCGTCGGGATACTGGCGCACCAACTCCCGCATGGCATCCCGGTAATCCCGGTCTATCTTTTCCCAATCAGCATTCGCTTCGCCCGAACATCGTTTGGCCAGGGCCTGGATATAAGCTTGTTCAGCGGGGGAAGCGTTTGCACTTAACTCCAGCGCCTTTTGAATGGCCTGATAGGCTTCCTTCGCCTGCACGTCCATGTCCAAATCCATATTCATGCGCTGTCCAAGCGCCAAAGATAATCCCCAGTAAGGCATGGCTGCCTGCGGATCCAGTTCAGCCGCACGGCGAAAGGATCGTACCGCTTCCGGACGGTTGAAGCCAAAAATCATCATCAGGCCCTGATCGAAGAAACGCTGGGCTTCCGGGTTCTTTATCGTAATGGAATGATGATGGTTGCCCATTCCAGGCAGCAGTACAGCAGGTTTTTCATCGGAGTGCGCGGTAGCATGATGCTGTGCTTTTGTTGGTAAGGAATGCCCCAAAAAGAGGAGGGTAATCAATACCAGGGCTGATAAGAAGTGATTCCCTGGGCTTTTCATATTTGTTTTCATAGCTTGATCAATTAAGTGCCTAATCATTATTAAGGTCTAACAAGATCTGTGTATCAAAGAGAGCGCGTTGCCAGAAAGTCAGAGGGAGTTTGGTTAAAATGCTTCCAGAAGCATTTGGTAAAGTAAGACGGATCCTGAAAGCCTGTCTGGAAAGCCACCTCGGCGATGTTGCCCGCACCTCGGGAAAGCAGGTCGGCGGCTCTTTTCAAGCGTATCAGGCGGATAAAATCACCAGGAGCCTGATCGGTCAGGGCTTTGAGCTTTCTGAACAACTGCATCCGGCTCATGCCTGCTTCTCTGCCCAACTCCTCTACCCCAAATCCGGCATCAGCCATATGATCTTCCATGATTTGCATCACTCGCTGAATAAACTGCTCATCTACCGAGGTAATGGTAATAGATCTGGGTTCTAAGGTAATCTGGCGACTGAAATGGTCCCTGAGTTTCTTTCTGCTTTCTATCAGGTTTTTAATCCGTACCAGCAACTCCTCAGCTGCAAAAGGTTTGATGATGTAATCATCGGCTCCGGTTTCCAATCCTTCTATTTTGTCCTCTCCACTAGCTTTGGCGGTGAGTAGGATAACCGGGATATGAGCCGTCTTTTCATCAGTTTTGAGTTTACGGCATAGCTCTACTCCATCCATCACAGGCATCATTACATCGCTGAGGATCAGATCAGGAATCGTCTCAAGGGCCGTAGTATAGCCTGCCTGTCCATCGGCTGCTTCTATGACCTGAAAGGCAGGTTGTAAGGTTTCACGAACAAACTGCCGGATATCGGCATGGTCTTCTACGATCAGTACCAAAGGCCTGTCTGAATTTTCCATTATCGAAACAGCAGTTAGGCTCATTGCACCGTCCGTTTCATGAAAAGGCATTGTATTTGAATTACCATTTTCCAAGGCAGGTCCAGCGATTACCGTTTCCTCAAAGTCTGCCATTTTTAAGGGCAACCGAACGATAAAACAACTCCCATGATTCGGTTGACTTTCCACTGTCACTTCCCCACCATACAACTCCACCAATTCCCGCACCAGCGACAATCCAATCCCGGTGCCTTCCTGCCCTGCGGTCTGAGCAGAATACGCCTGATAGAAACGATCAAAAATCTTTTGGGCTTGGGCCTCACCAATGCCTTCACCACTGTCCTGAACTTTTATTTCCAATATGGCTGTCTTTTCAGATGGATTGGGTTTTTTGAAAGTGACTGAAAGAGTTTTTTCCTCGGCTGCCTGTAACAGGGCAGAAACCGCAATGGTTCCACCGCCTGGGGTAAATTTGAAGGCATTTGATAGCAGATTGGTGATGATCTTTTCCAGTTTATCACCATCAAAGTAAACCACTGGATTGTCTGCAGGATACTGAAAATGATATTGTATTTGCTGCTGTTCCGCAAGAGAAGAAAAGGAAAGCACCACGTTCTTGAGAAAGGGCACAATGGCTGCCGGTTTGGTTTCCAGCTTCATACTACCCGCTTCCAGTTTAGATAAGTCCAGCAATTGATTAATTAGATTCAACAATCGATGCGTGTTACGTTGCATCATCTGGTACACAGGTTTATCCTCACTTTCTGCTGATGTGCGGGATAGAAACTTTTCCAGAGGACCTAAGATCAGCGTTAATGGCGTACGGAATTCATGGGAGATATTGGCAAAGAAGCGGGATTTCATGTGGTCTATCTCATGCATCTTCTCCGCTTCCAGGGTTTGTAATTTCAACGCATGTTTTAGCCGTTCCCGTTTCACGGTGTATTGCCTGAGGCCATACAAAAAACACAATCCTATGATCCCATACAACCCATACCCCCACCAGGTTCGCCACCAGGGAGGCAGAATGGTAAGTTGCAGAGTAGCTTCCTGTTCATTCCATACACCATCGCTGTTAGATCCTTTTACATGAAATGTATATTTTCCCGGATCTAAATCGGTATAACTTGCAAATCTTCGGGTACCAGAATATACCCAGTTTTTATCTACCCCATCCAACATATAAGCATATTGGTTCTTTTCGGGGGCATCATAATTAAGGGCCACGAAATCAAAAGACAGAAAGTTTTCATCGTAAGGTAGCTCGATAGAACTATCCGGTACAGGTATGCTCTTCTCCAGTACTTTAAAACCAGTGATATAAACAGGCGGAGTTGTAGTATTTTCTTTAATACTATCGGGGTAAAAACTGACCAAACCGTCCGTGTTGCCAAACATCAATTTTCCATTGTTCCTATAAGCACCTCCCAGAAATTGATCGCCTGGCAAGCCATCACTGACGCTGAAGTTGCGGAAAGCATTCGTTGCAGGCGTAAAGCGGCTTAATCCCTGGCTGGTACCCACCCACAAATTACCCTTTTCGTCTCCAATGATGCTCTCCACCCGATTACTGGGTAATCCATGCCGCTTAGTAAAGTAGGTAAAGGTATTAGTATGAGGGTCAAACCGGTTCAATCCTCCCTGGAAAGTACCTACCCAGATAATGCCTTCCTGATCTTCATAGAGTGAGAGCACATAATGATCATTCAGTTGCTCTCTAGATGCCTTTGAATTAGGTTGATAACGGGTAAACTTACCCGTTTCAGGATTAAACCGGCACATGCCTTTCTGGGTAGCCACCCATACCTCACCCGTATGACTCACCATCAAGTCATTGACCCATCCTGGAATCAGACTGGTGGAATCCATTTCGCTGGCTTTATAGTAGGTAAATTGCTCAGTAGCAGGGTCAAAAGAAGCCATTTCGTCAATAAACCCACCGATCCAGAGCTTGCCGGAAGCATCTACATCCAGCATTCTGACATAGAACGCACAAGCGTAACGGATGAATTTTCCGGTAGCCCGATCTAAGCGGTAGAGTCCTTTTTCCATAT
>JBGTIS010000245.1:0-17035 GCA_041745535.1 Cyclobacteriaceae bacterium
CCGGTCAATTCTGTTGAGATAGATTTGCGTGATTTCCGCAATGGTAAAGTCCCCGTTGTCGTACCCCTGCCGCAATTGTTCGATGGTAATTTCCTCCACATCAGGCTGCTGCTTTTCAGGTTCCTGAGGAATGGAATCGGGTTGATTGCATCCGAGCAGAAAAAGGAAAACAAGGAAGTAGCGTATGGTTTTTTGTGTCATCAATGTATTGAGTTGCGGTGGTAGGAAATTAACGTTTATGAAACTATTATTGATGCCTGAAATCTAAGAAGCTGTTTTAAAACCTATAAGAGTTTAGGGTTGAACTAAAAACGTACTCAGAGCAGTACAGTTTTGTAGAGACGAACCAACAAAACACAACTGCCATGAGTACTAAGCAAAAGAAGCATAAAAGAAAAAGGTATCCTAACGATATAAGCAAAAACGGAAGGAAGAAACCGCGCAAACTGCTGCCCGCGCATAAAATTCAGGCTAGTCGCGGCGGACGGCCCAGGGTTGAGCTAAAAGAAGTGATCAACGCAATATTTTACGTAGTAAAAACGGGTGGTTCCTGGCGCAGCTTACCCCATGACTTTCCGTGCTGGTCAACCGTGTATGGATATTTCAACCGTTGGAGCCGAGATGGTACCTGGCAATGGATACATACGCGGTTTATCAAGAAAGTAAGACAAAAAATGAAGCGCGATAAACGGCCTAGCGCGGCAAGTCTAGACTCGCGGTCCAGCAAAACTACCGCCTGCGGGGGTGAGCACCGGGGTTATGACGGGGGCAAGCAAATCAAAGGCCGCAAACGCTTTATTCTCACTGATACACAGGGGCCGCTATTAGCCGTATGGATATGTGCCGCCGGGGTTTCTGAGAAAGCTGGTGCTATGCAACTGCTGCGCTATATTAAACATATCAGTTGCTTGCGCAACATCTGTAATCGTATTGAACTGGTTTGGGTTGATGGGGGCTATCGCGGTGCTGATCTATTGAACTATGTCAAGCGGCTCTGGGGTTGGACTTGGAAGGTGGTCCTAAGAAATGATAATCAAAAAGGCTTCAGAGTATTACCGCGCCGTTGGGTAGTTGAGAGTACTTTTGCTTGGATACTAAATGCTCATCGGCTAAGTATGGACTACGAAAAGAACCGAAAAAATAGTCAAAGTATGGTATATCTCGCTATGTTACCCTTAATGATTAGACGATTAAATAAGTTTTAAAACAGCTTCTTAGTATTAATCTCATTCATTACGAAGTTTATTAAGGTGTTCATCTACTTCTTCAGCTGACTTAAAACTGCCTTTAGCAGCACCTATCATATCAACAAGGGAAATCTTTTATTTTTAGTTAACTTTCAACTTGATCCAAACTTGAAAGAAAATAAAGCCGCTATACGCCAGATTTTGAACTATGGCGGAATGGGCCTAATTATTTACCGAACTATTGCTTAACAAAAGTAAAAATAATTTATTACATTCACATTTGTTAAGTAAACTACAAGGTAATGAAAGCACCTTCACTGGGAGAATTTGAGGAACTGGTACTCCTCACCGTAGCAGCACAGCACGATGAAGCGTATGGGGTTTCTATTCTCGAAAGTCTGGAAACACATTTAGGCAAAAAACTCAACATCAGCGCCATTCATGTAGCGCTCAAACGCATGGATGAAAAAGGATTTGTACAATCCAGGTTTGGTGGAATCACCAACGACAGGGGTGGCCGGAGAAAGAAGTTTTATGTGGTTACCGCCCTGGGAAAAAGAATGCTGGACCAGCAGTATGCTTTACGGACGAGCATTTACCAACAGATTCCGAAAATCTCTTTTGGTTAATAATATGCATCCGCCCAAACGTGCTCTAAAATTTCTGCGCTGGTTTTGCCGCCAGGACTATATCGAAGAACTCGAGGGCGACCTCACTGAAGTATTTGAAAAGCAATATGAGCAGTCACCCTTAAAAGCCAAATGGCAGTTTTGCTGGACTGTGATCCGGTATTTCAGGCCGGAATTTATCAAGTCATTCAAAATAAATTACCACCTCAATACTTCCGCTATGTTCCGCCATAATTTCCTGCTCACTTACCGCACCTTTAAACGGTATAAAACTTCATTTTTCATTAACCTGATTGGCTTGTCTACCGGGCTTGCCTGTGCTTTGCTCATTTACCTGTGGGTACTTGATGAACTCCAGGTAGACAAGTTTCATGAAAAAGATGACCAGCTTTTTCTGGTTATGGGAAATCAGCATTATTCAGACGGCATTTTTACGGCAGCCACTACCCCCGGTCTTTTAGCGGAAACCCTTGCTGAAGAAATGCCGGAAATCGAATTCGCTACTGCTGTTTCTTCAACCAATACCTATAACCTTTCTCTTGGCGATACTTACATAAAGGGAATGGGCATCCATGCCAGTCAGGATTATTTCAATACTTTCTCATACCAGCTTATTCAGGGAAATAAAGACCAGGTACTGGCCAATAAAAACTCTATTGTACTTTCAAAAACATTGGCTACCACCCTGTTTCTTGCTCCTGAAAATAGTATTGGTAAAACCGTTTCATTCCAGAATCATCAGCAGTATCAGGTTTCTGGTGTGTTTGAAGATACCCCTGCCAATTCCTCCGTTCAGTTTGATTTCGTACTATCTTTTGAAGCTTATAAAACAGAAAATCCCTGGGTTTTGGAGTGGGGAAATAATGGCACTCGCACCTACCTGGTTTTGAGCAAGGGCACGAATCCCAGCCATTTCAATGAAAAAATCGATGACTTTATTAACAATAGGACAGCAGGTTTGGACATCAGCTTATTTCTCAAACCCTATGCTGATCATTATCTGTATGGTAACTACAAGAATGGTATACAGGCAGGTGGCCGGATAGCCTATGTAAAGTTATTTTCTATCATAGCCCTGTTTATCCTGGTGATTGCCTGCATCAACTTCATGAACCTGTCTACAGCTAAAGCATCGCGCAGAATTAAGGAGGTGGGCATTAAAAAAGCAATAGGCGCACACCGGCATTCGCTTATCTTCCAGTTTTTAGAGGAAGCTTTGACCATGGTTTTTATTGCTGAAATTACGGCCATTGTCCTTGTGGCTCTTTTCCTTCCGCAATTCAATTACCTTACCGGCAAGCAGCTTTCCCTGCAATTCGCACCTTATTTAATTTACTCTTTTCTAGTGATTGCCCTGTTGGCCGGTTTGGTCGCCGGCAGCTATCCGGCCATGTACCTTTCCAATTTTAATCCGGCTACTATGTTGAGGGGAGGCCGCTCCGGTACGGTCAGTACCTCGGTGGGAGAACTTCTGGTGAGAAAAGGGCTGGTAGTGTTTCAGTTTACAATTTCGGTGATTCTGATTGTAGCCGTGGTGGTGGTGTACAAACAGATAACGTTTATTCAGACCAAAAATTTAGGATATAACAAAGACAATATCCTTCATTTTGAAATAGAAGGAAAGGTAAAAGAAAAGCAGGAGACTTTTCTTTCCGAAATAAAAAGATTACCGGGGATCGTAAATGCATCCAGTATGGCACATAGCATGGTGGAAGGTGGCAATACTACGGGTGGTATTCGCTGGGAAGGCAAAAGCCCGGATGATTTGATTCCCTTCGAATTCATCAATGTTAACTATGACATGATTGAAACACTGGGCATTGAAATGGCAGCTGGGCGTGCTTTTTCCAGTAACTTTATCTCCGATAGTACCAAGATCATTTTTAATGAAGCGGCTATTGACCTGATGGGCCTCTCCGACCCCATTGGTAAAGTAGTTAATTTATGGGGGAAAGACAGGCAGATAATCGGGGTAGCCAAAAACTTCCATTTTGCTTCACTTCACGAAACTGTGAAACCTTTATTGTTCCGATTAGCCCCGGAGAAATCTACCAGGATCATAGCCAAAATTGAAGCCGGTAAAGAAAAAGAAACCATCAGTGCCCTTCAAAAGTTCTATCATCAGTATAATGCGGGTTTTCCCTTTGATTATCAGTTCCTGGATGATGATTATCAGCGCCTGTATGCTTCCGAACAAAGGGTTTCTACCTTATCAAAATATTTCGCCGGCATGGCTATCCTCATTTCCTGTCTGGGATTGTTTGGCCTGGCGGCTTTTACCGCTGAACGCAGACTCAAGGAAATTGGGATTCGCAAAATACTGGGTTCCACCGATTGGAGCATCGTGTATCTTTTATCCAGCGATTTTACCAAAATGGTGCTGGTAGCTATTGTAATTGCCCTGCCCATAAGCTACTTCATCGCCACTAAGTGGCTGGAAGGGTTTGCGTTCAAAATTGATCTGGAATGGTGGTATTTTGTGGGGGCAGGACTTGTGGCATTACTCATTGCCTGGTTTACAGTAGGTTTGCAAACCATTAAAGCCGCCAGGGTGAATCCAACAGATTGTTTGAAAGATGAATAGTCTAGTACTATGGTTCTTGTGATGAAATGAAGACTATAGTTTTTTTAACGGCCAACGGCTGTTCAAATGAGGAAAGAGGAATAATCAAAGTGTTAGCTATTGGCTATAACTCAACCTGGGTTAGGTACTGAGCAAAAAGTTTTACCTTTTTTTGGTCGGATGGTTTGAACAGAAAAGGAGCTACATCCCGGGCCATCTCCTCCATATTCAGGGTGTTGCAATGGGCAAGTAATTGCTCTTTGAGTCCATCAGCATTGCTTATTTTTAGTTTTAATGAGAGATAATCGTAATTGGGTTTGGTTTTACTGAGTAAAAATACTGCATCGTAAAAATCCCTTCCTTTGTTCCGCCTCCGGTTGAGAATAGCATAGAACTTTTGAGAGAGAAGAATGTCAGGAGGAGTCACCAGGATTTCTGTAAACACATCGAATTGGTTAATAATATGACGTTCCGGCTCGAAGTCAAAATGCTGAGGCTCAGTATCCAGTTGAATAAGAATTTTTTCCTCTTTGTAGCCACTGAGCCCCTCCTGATAAAGCAGTTTGGGAAAACGAATAAAGCAGTGATAAGCTCCTTTATATACGTTTTTAATTTCTACCTGGTAACCTTCCTGTGCTAATGATGCACGTATCAACTGGGAGATGGCCTCAAAGCTCTTTTCGCTTAGATCAAAATTGTCAAAATCTAGGTCTTCTGAAAACCGCTGGTTGCCATGGACAATCCGCAAGCACGTTCCACCTAAAAAAACCAGCTTTGTAGCATCTTGGCTCTGATCAAAAATTATCTGTAAAATTTTGTATTGCAGGTATTCACGAATAATGAACCGCTTAAACGCTCGAAGCTCAACAGGATAAGTGGAAATGATTTCAGGTAAGCTCAGCATGATTCAGCAGTTTTAGAAAAGTATTGGTTCTTTGATACAAAGTCCTTTGGTTAAACAACGAAAGATAGCGATTGAGTTTTTCCTGATCTAACAATTGCCTCAGTAACACCATGTTGATACGCAAAGCCTCGAAATCGGCGATTTCCGATAAGGCAGGGCGCAGGTAAAGGTAATCCAACATCAACTTTTCAGGTTCTGCCATACGAATACGAAAGTCTTTCCAGTGAACCAGCCGATACCCAAATAAGAGTGAAGGTTTCAGGTGACGATAATCAAAAATTCCCAGAGAAGTTTCAAAATTTTGTGTTTTCAGGCTGCTGACAGAAGTAAACTTATAAACGGCTTCAGGAATGAGCCCATAATACGACAAGGCCGATTCCATAGAAATGTAGGAAGGCTGATAGATTTTGTTGGCTACATACCACAAATAAGACTCATCTATCGCCTGGTCAGTAAACCGGTACCAGCGATTGACGATTTTTTGCATATAACCCTTCTGTTGCCATTCTACAAGTCTACGGGTATCAAATGTAGGAAAAGCCTTTCTGATATCCTGAGTAGAAAAAGTAGGCCGATGCCTGAGGCGATGGTAAAAATCTATATAATTCACTTTGTTTCTATTTATTGCCTAAATTAACAATTTTTAGAATCAAAGTGAATTAATTATCTTCTTTTCATGCTATTATTGCTTTGCCTGGTTTACAGTAGGTTTGCAAACCATTAAAGCGGCGCGTGTCAATCCTACGCAATGTTTGAAAGATGAATGATTTAGTGGTTTATAAATATGATATTCCTATGCAGGTAAAACGTTAGCCATTTAAAAGCTTGCCCATTAGCACTGAAGTGCCTAATTTTATATATATTGATTTTGTAGATTTTTACCGAAAGAATTTTATAAATTATATACTTTGGATTTGTCAGAAAGAATAACTTTGATTCAAAGCTTACTACTGGCTTTCCCGAAGACCATTTACTGAAAGACCCTGAAATTATTAAAATAGCGACAGACGAGGAAAGGATAATTATTACAAAAGATCAAGATTTTTTTTGATAACTACTTATTAAATGGAACTCCACCCAAAGTACTGTTGCTCCAATTTGGAAATATTGGTAACCATGAAAGTAGCCAGGTTTTATTCGCCACTGACCGCATGCGTACAAAAGTGGTCGTAAATGAACATTCCATAAAACAGTGATGGACGATTACCACCCATCAGTGCCTATTTAAAGCATGGCATAGGGATTGGACATGATGTATGTGTATGCTCTGACTCACCGTTCATCAAATATAGCTCATTATGCTAAAATTATTCTTCAAATCCGCTATCAGAAATCTGTTTAAAAATAAGGTTCATTCCTTTTTGAATATTGCCGGATTAGCACTCGGCTTATCGGCATTCCTGTACATAGCCACCTATATTTTTCATGAAACCAGTTATGATAACTTTCATTCAAAGGCAGATCGGATTTACCGGGGTGTGGCCGACTTGAAGCTGGGTGAGGAAGTAACCATCTGGACGGGCTCGGAAATTGCCCTGGCAGCATCGGCAAAAAACGATTTACCGGAGGTAGAAGCCGCTACCCGGGTGTTTCTGGTAAATAACGTCATGGTTAGTTATGACGAGCAAAAAATGGTGGAGCCCACCATCGTATTTGCCGATTCGAACCTGTTCGAAGTATTTGATTTTAAGCTTTTGGAAGGAAATCCTGAAACTGTACTTGCCCGGCCCAATAATGTATTGCTTAATGAAGCAGCCGCCAGAAAGTATTTTAAGGATGAAAATCCAGTAGGCAAATCACTTTTACTGGGCGATCGGAAAGACGGTTATCTGGTAACCGGCATTTTGGATGAGGTACCCAAAAACTCACATCTGCAATTTGAGATGCTGGCTTCCTTTTCCTCGGTTCCCCTTAGCAAAACCACTGGCCACAATGCTTTTGCTTATTTCGCCGAGGGGCTTTACACCTATATGCTTATCAGGGAAGGCACGGACATGAGCAACTTCCAGCAAAAATACGACGACTTCGGTATGAAATACTGGGCACCCAATATTCTGGAAGCGACCGGAAAAACTGTGGAAGAATTTGAAGCGGCAGGCAACTATCAGGTGCATAAGCCGCAACCTTTACAGGACATTCATTTGAATGCCAAATACGCAGGGGGCCTGTCCACCACCGGCAATGCGCGGTATTTAATCATTTTAGCCATTACAGGCATACTGATTCTGGTGATCGCCTGCTTTAATTTCATCAACCTGAGTACCGCCCAGGCCTCGCTGCGGGCCAAAGAAATTGGCATCAAAAAAATGGTGGGCTCGTCCCGACAACTTATTATGGTGCAAATCCTTTCCGAAACCTTTATTCACTGCCTCATCGCTTTGGCACTGGCACTGGCTTTCCTGAATCTGGTGCTGCCGGTGCTGAATAATTATTCGGAAATCGTGATCGAACCGGAATTTTTTCTCAACCCACTGACGCTAATTACGCTCGTCACCGTACCGCTGTTCGTGACCCTTTTGGCGGGTGGCTATCCGGCTTTTTATATTACCCGGTTTAAAATTGAAGACGTAATTAAAGGGAAATTTAATTTTGGCAGATCAAAGAACCGGACCAGGGGCAGTTTGGTGGCCTTTCAGTTTGTAGTGTTTATGGTGCTGGTTTTCAGTACCATCGTGATCCGCAAACAGCTCACTTTTTTACAGGAGCAAAATCCCGGTTTTAATAAAGAAAACGTATTGGTGATTAAAAACGCCTATCGTTTAGAAAATAACAGCAATCCTTTTAAAAACGAACTGCTTAAAAACTCCAAAGTGCTATCAGCCACCTACTCTTCTGCCGTACCTTCTGTGCCTGTGATGTCGGATAATTCCTACAGCCTGAAAGGCAGCGACAACCCTATTTTAATGAGCCCCATGCAGGCAGACTACGATTTTCAAAAAACCTTTAAAGTGGAAATGAAGGAAGGGCGTTTCTTCTCTGATGACTTCCAAACGGATAGCCAGCACGTGATCATCAACGAAGAAGCTGCCCGCCGAATGGGTATTACCGATTGGCAGAATCAGTATATCCACGCCAACTACAACGAGCGCACCGAGATGAAAATCATCGGGATCATGAAGAATTTTCACCTGGGTTCCCTGCGCGAAAGGCCGGCACCCATGGTATTAACCCTTACCGATCATAGTAATTATATTTCCATGCGGGTGCAGCCCGGCAATATTGCTGAGGTTGTAGCATCGGTTAAACAGCAATGGAGTAATTTTAATGACGAACCCATTGAATATTTTTTCCTCGACAAAGCCTTCGATGCGCAGTACAAATCAGAAAACCGGCTGGCGAAAATCATCGGATTGTTTACCATTATCGCCATCCTGATCGCCTGTTTCGGGTTATCCGGACTGATATCGTATACGGCCAACCGGAAAAGAAAAGAGATAGGCATCAGAAAAATAAATGGCGCCCGGATTGCCGACATTTTAACTCTCTTGAACAAAGATTTCGCGCTGTGGGTAATGGTGGCCTTTGTCATTGCCATGCCCATTGCCTACTACGCCATGGACCGGTGGCTGGAGAACTTCGCCTACCGAACCGAATTAAACTGGTGGATTATGGCTTTGGCAGGAATAAGTGCCCTGGTAATCGCCATCGTTACCGTAAGCTGGCAATCGTACAAAGCCGCCAGCATTAACCCGGTAGATGCCATCAGAAATGAATAGGTTTCTCTCACCCCTACTTACCCCTTCCTGTGTCCGCATAGGACGGAAATAGGATGGAATTCAGTGTCATACTACAGAGTGATATCTTATTATAAGTCAATTTACTGAAAATACTTTTTGAGCAATATTATGAACGCATATTTGTATCAATACACAATCTCCGCATACTTTGTGTCGCTGATACTGGCAGGCGGTTTACAGGCCATGCAGGCAACAGATATCACGACACATAATCCGGCTTATTCAGGAAATAAACATCCGCGTATTTTATTTGATGAAGCACATCATAACTTTCATACCTCTACTGGCCGGTATCAACCTTTTGCTGAAGCTTTAATCCAGGATGGGTATATGCTTACCCCAAATAAACAAAAAATCACACCGGAAGTACTGGCCGGTTACGATGTGTTTGTATGTGCCAATGCTTTCAGTGCAGCGCCTGACTCGTCAGGTAGATTATCACCACGCTTGGCATTTACTGCCGAAGAATGTCACCATTTAAAGCAATGGGTATTGAACGGCGGCAGCATGTGGCTCATTGCTGATCATGAACCGGCGGGAAACGCGGTTGAAAATCTGGCCGATAGCTTTGGTGTCAGCATGAGCAAGTCTTTTACAGCCGATCCCAAAAATTTTGATAAGATCGTGCTTGATGCCAGTTGGATTCGTTATTCCGTTGAAAATAAAAATCTTGGTAATCATTCTATTGTTAAAGGCAGAAATGAAGCTGAGCGTATCAGAACCGCGCTTTCATTTACGGGTCAATCCCTTAAAGGACCTAAAAACAGCACGCCGTTTTTACTGCTTTCGAATGCAGCCTATGACGTATCGCATATAGAAGATCGGTTGAATGCTAAAATTATTTCCGCAAAGGGCAGATGCCAGGGGTTGGCCATGGAATTCGGAAAAGGAAGGGTTGTTATTTGCGGTGAGGCGGCCATGTTTACCTCACAACAGGGTGACCCAGGTATGAATTATCCTGGAACAGACAATAAACAATTACTATTAAATATTGCCCATTGGTTAACCAAACTTATTTGACCAGGCCCTGGATACACAACATTACAAATAAGAACGCGAGAAAATTAAGGCCGTCATTGGTAATACAGAAGAGTTGTTTACATTATTCTATTTTTTTACCTATCATTTCCTGTCCATTCTGGAATAATGTTAAGCTTTCTATTTTATTTTCGTCGGCCTGGAACGTGATCCGGGCGTCTACTACGGTCAGGAAAAATTCATGATCGTTTGCATTGGTAAGGACCACCACACCTTTCCCCGATTCTTTTACGAAACCTGCGAATGCCCTGTATCCGCCCGTACCCCCATTATGCCAGATCACATCGCCCTCTGCCCCTGCTTTAATGTGCCAACCCAACCCTACTTTCATGCCTCCCGCTTTATCATGTCGGGGTTTATGGGTCATTTCCATAGCAGGTTGAAGGGTGGTTTCAGTATATCCTAAATTCGCTGATAAAAACGTAAGCATATCAGCCGTGGAACTTCGTATCGCGCCCGCGCCTGCCAGGGTTGGGATATCCCAGTTTTCAACTTCAGCACCATTGGCGTGCCCCACTGCCAGATGGTCTTGCAATGTTTGATCTAATGCGATCTTTGTTTCTTTCATGCCTAAGGGGGCAGCCATATTATTGATCATCAGTTGCTCGTAGGGCAGCCCAGCATGGATACTCAAAATGTGTCCCAACAGCCCTTGTGCCAGGTTAGAGTACTCATAGGCAGCCCCTACTTCCCTGGTGGGTTGATACGTTGAAATAAAGCTATACATTTGTTCCACCGAATAATCCGCAAAAGGATTATTAGGATTCGCTGGCGCGAAATTATCGGGCATACGGGGTAAGCCGGAGGTATGGTCAGAGAGCGAACCTAAAGTTATTTCATCCGAACCCTGTACCGGTACCACTACCTCAGAAGGAAGGTAGGAGTTGATGGGATCATCCAGGTGAACCTTGCCATCTAATACCTGCTGCGCCAACAGGATGGCTGTGAAGACTTTTGATATCGAGCCAATTTCATAAATGGTGTGTTCATTCACTAACATTCCATCGGCACGCGTTTTACCAAAGTTGAAATATTTTGTCCCATTCGCATCGATAATACCAATGGCAATACTGGGATTGGTTTCGTTTTCAATTCTCTTTTCAATACTTTCTTTGACATCTTCTGGAAAGGTATCCAGGGAAACCGCAGGTTGGCAACCTGCAACATACCAACCCAAAAAGAGAAAGAAAGCAACATAGAAAACTTTGCGTCTACGCATGATATTAGGGTTATTTTATAAGGTATTGGTTCTGAAATTCAATCCAGAAACTTCAATTTACAAAAGTTTTTCGAAAACCTGCAACCCAGCCTATGCGGCCCAACCTATGCGGCCCAGCCTGATGCCTCACCCATGGTATCTCAGTTGCTTCGGCAATCCGACCGTTCTATAAAAGATCAACCCCATTAGGCACATAAACCATCATTTTTATTATATTGGAAGGTGTTCGCGTCACGGTTGGATCACCGGAAACGATGGAGTCCTGGTATCCATTTTCAGCACAGGGCTGGGCCGCATAGGCACGGAGGCCCTTCGCTTGTAAGGGGAACAAATGAAGCAAAAAATGTTTAGCATATCCGATATTTCAACAATAAGTAACCAAATGGTGGAAATACCAGGCGGTGCCATTGCATTGAGAGATGATAGAATAAAACATCAATGGATGGTGGAGATAACACCTTTTTTACTGGCCAAATATCCCGTGACCCAGGATGTATATTTTGCCATCACAAAAGCATCTCCCAGCACTTTCAACGGGAATAAGAAACCGGTAGAAACCGTATCGTGGAAAGATGCGGTAATTTTTTGTAATTTGCTCTCCGGAAAAGCTGGATTACAACCTTGCTATGATTGGAATAATCACAGCGAAGAAATAACATTTGACGCGAAAGCAGATGGCTACCGGCTCCCCACTGAAGCGGAATGGGAATATGCCTGTAAAGCAGGAACAACAGCGATGAGATATGGAGAGATTGATAGCATTGCCTGGTTTAAAGGCAATGCGGAAGGAATGACCCATGAGGTGGGTATGAAAGCACCCAATGCCTGGGGATTGTATGATATGTTGGGTAATGTATGGGAATGGTGCTCAGATATATATGATGAGAAAGTTTACGGTTCGTACCGTATCTTTCGGGGGGGTGGTTGGTTTGATGAAGCAAGAAGTTGTTTGGCTACCAATCGCAGGCGTAGTCATCCTGCCGCGTTTAAAATTGATGACCTTGGATTTCGAATCGCGAGAAATTTGGAGAAAAAATAAAACCCGAGGCGAAGCATAAAAAATGATTAAATAATTTCGATAAACCTACAAAAATAATTATCCATGATAAAAACTGCCCTGCTGATATTGATCTTTTGTTTTTCTGTATTATCCACGCCTGCAAAAGCTGACGATTTTGATATTATTAAAGAAAGAGTGGTTAATGAACTATTAAAAACAGAAGTTGAGGATGCAACGGTGGAAGAGATCATCCATACCATGAATGCCGATGGAAGTTTTCAGGGTATCAACTATGCCGACCTCAGCCGAACAGGGGGTTTTCCTCACCGCCATCACACCTCTAATTTGGTTACCCTGGCCCAAGCTTATAAAATCAAGCCGTCGGATTATTACAAAAGTAAAAAGCTGAAAGCAACGATTGTCCGGGGATTGACGTACTGGGTAGATCACGATTTTTTTGGGGATAACTGGCATAATAATCAAATCTCTACCCCTACCAATCTGGTAAATCTCATGTTGCTCGTAGGCGATGAACTGCCCCAGGACCTGGTGGACAGGGCGCAACCTATTATCGGAAGGGCCCATATGCAGGCTTCCGGAGCCAGGCCCAGCGGTGACCGAATTGTGATTGCCGGGATTCTGGCAAAAAACTTGCTTTTTATCGGCGACAGAGAAGGGTTCGACGAAATCATCAGATTGATTGAGGGGGAAGTGAAATTTTCTACCGGTAGCCGGGGCATGCAACATGATTATAGTTTTCATCACAGAGTAGACCGGGTGAACAATACCACTTCTTATGGATACGGTAAATATGCGAATGCCTTTGGAGAATGGTCTTATTATGTAGCCGATACCAAATCTGCCTTTTCACAAGAGAAAATCAATCACCTGGTGGATTATTACCTGGATGGCATCTATAAGCAAATGGTGTATGGCATTTATCCAGACATCAGTGTGAAAAACAGAAGTATTTCCAATCAATCCACCTTTGCGCCAGCGGATGTAGTAGAAATAGAAAGGCTGCTGCTCAGCACCGATTACCGGAAAGAGGAACTGGAAGAGATCATCCGATTAAGAAAAGGGGAAGCCGCGCCCTCCCGGTCGTTTAGTAAATTCTTTTGGCAAACCGAACATTTTGTATTCCAAAGGCCCAATTTTTATACCACCGTACGAATGTATTCTACCAGGAACAGGAATATGGAAGAGCCATACAACGGACCGGGAAAAACCACCCACCACCGTGCTGATGGCACCAATTATTTAATGCTGGCGGGAGATGAATACCATGATATCTGGCCTGTGTACGACTGGCAAAAAATATCAGGCACCACCATTGTGCAAAAACCCGAACTTTATGGCCCGGACGAAATACAAAAAGACGGGTTGAGGGATTTTGTAGGGGCCGTTACCGATGGGTTATATGGTGCGGTAGCTTTCGACTTTAAAAGTCCGCATGATATGCTTGAGGCCAAAAAGTCCTGGTTCTTTTTTGATGAGGAATATGTTTGTCTGGGAACAGGCATCAATTCCGACCCAGACTTGCCAGTGGCCACCACCATCAACCAGGTACTTTTGAGAAGCGATGTCACCATGCTGCAGGAGGGTCAGGTGCAAAAACTTCCATCTGGGGAGCGGGTATTGGATGGTGTGAAATGGGTCCATCAGGATAAGATTGGCTATATTTTTCCTGAAAACACCCCCGTTCATGTGTCCAACCAGGTGGAAAAGGGGCGATGGTCGGACATCACCGATCAGAAAAATATTTCTGAAGAGGTGGTCAGTGAAGAGGTATTTATGTTGTGGATGGATCATGGCAGCCGCCCGCAAAATGCTTCCTATGCCTACATCGTAGTGCCTGATGTAGAGGTACAGGAACTGGAAGAGACTGCCAGCAACCAGCGCGATATTGAAATCATTTCCAACACCAGCGACGTGCAGGCGGTAAAACACAATCAACTGGGTATATGTCAGGTGGCTTTTTACAAAGCCGGAGAAGTTGAAATAGCGACAGATGTAAAAGTGAGCATGGAAAGCCAGGGAATGGCGATGCTCAAAATGCAGGAAAACAGCATCGCGGAACTGACAGTGGCAGACCCATCGAGAAAACTCAATAAGGTACTATTGACCGTTTCCGGCATTTATGAGGTGAAAGGAAATAACTTTGTAACCTATCCCAACAACAGCCAAAATAACACCTTAATCATCGTAGACTTACCGCAGGATGTGTATGCGGGTAAGAGTGTGACGGTTGAATTATTTTGAAGTTTCATACTGGATGCCAGATTATCCAGTGAACAGCATCCAGACAACCCACCCCTCGTCCTGTGTCTCACAGGACGGAATTACCGCCTACCCCTTCACCCACAGGCGCAGCTTTCATTTTTACCACGGCCGTAGTGTTTACACATAATAGGTGGAGCGTGAATAATAGGTAAGAACTAAAAATGAATGTTGCCAATTCTAATTTTGCCGGACGTCAGCCAGTCAACTTCTAAAAATACCGGAACGGTAGTAGCAGGCAACCTTTTGATTTGCCAGACTGCCCCTCACCAATGATATCCAGGACTCAGTCCGTATTATACATGCACACGAAATACCATTTTTATTATATTGGAGGAGGTTTAATTGACGGGCAGAGCCCTGGTATCCATTTTCAGCACAGGGCACGGAGGCCCTTATCATGTCGCATATTTTTTTAAAATGGGGCCTAATGCGGTTTGTTGTTAAAATTGCTCAATTTTCAATATTCAATGCTCAATTCCATAAACATGGTTTAGTGTATTGTTGAAAATTGAGCATTGACAAATTGAGTATTTTACAAAAATGAAATTATAATTTCACTATACAACCAATACCAGTGGTAACCACATCTGCCTACTGGAAAACATGCCTTAAAACAGCTATTCCAGAAAACTTATGAGACATGATAAGGGCGCTGAGGCCCTGCGCTTGTAAGCGTGAATAATAGGTAAGAACTAAAAATGAATGTTGCCAATTCTAATTTTGCCGGACGTCAGCCAGTCAGCTTCTAAAAATACCGGAAAGGTAGTAGCAGGCAGCCTTTTGATTTGCCAGACTGCCTGCTAATTCATTACCGCAAAGAGGGCACCGCAATGCCCAGTACTTCCAGCAACTGAGGATCATCCTGCAGGGCCACCCGGGCTATTTTTATATAATTACTCACCCAACGGTCCAGCATTTTGAATACTTCGTCCCGTTGCTGGGTAGCGGACTGCGCGTTTCCCGCGTTGGATTTTTGGTCCTGGTACGCGGCCATCAACGCTTCAGCCATGGCTTTTCCCTGGGCTACCTCTTCAGCGGTGGCACCCTGCTTTTTCATTACAGGCAGTGCCGAAGCTTCCACATTGGTATAAAAACTGATTACCTGGGCCAGCCATCCTGCCCAATCTTTTTTGCGAATACCTTTCAGTTCCAGTTGTTCCTGCATGTAGGTATCATCGCGAAAGGCAAAACGGGCAATGATCAGATGTTCCGAATACAATGCTTTGAGGGCTTTTACCTCGGTTGCCATTTGTGTGGCTAACGCACGCTTCTGGCTGTACCGGTTTTTCTTTACATCTTTCAATGCCTCTACCTGAGTAAGCAGGTTCTGTAATTCCTGCATTCGAGTTGCTGTGTAGCCGAATTGTTCCATTCGCTTTTTTACCTGCGGATCTTTTGCCGCGTTCGCCGCCACAAGGTGCGCCTGCAACAACCTGGCTTCAATAGTTCTTTTAATCATATTATATATGTTTACGTTTAAAATTATAAAATTAATATTTCATCTTTATTTAATCATATATTATTTTAGTACAAGCGCTACATCAGTAAGGTTTATCACTTTTCTTAAATATCGAGGGCATCCTATTCAGTCGGAACCAACTGCCTGCACAGCCGCTGCTCGTACCAACCCATGAACAGTTAGTTTATATAATCGCTCAAATAGTTCTTTAAACGCGCGACGGGATATCAATAGATTCCTCGCTTCGCGTCGGAATGACATCTATAGCGGATTGGTGTTGTCGCGGGAAGTGCGACGAGAGTAGCGCGTAAATCAGGGTTAATCTGATAAATGGTACGGCTGCGGCGTCGGACGACCGAACCCGAACTGCCCCGACCGACCGTTGCAGCACATTTAAAGGGGTATATTTTACATGATCACTGATGACCAGCCGCGCTGCAAGGCCGCGGAACGCCTGAGTCACTGCGACTCAACCACATTGCAAGGCCGCGGAATGCCTGAGTCGCTGTCACTCAACCATTTTGCAGGGCTACAAAACGACTGAGGAGCAGTCACTCAACCACATTGCAAAGCCACACAGTACCTGATCACTGATGACCAGCCGCTCTGCAAGGCTACACCATACCTGAGCAACGGGAACTTCACCATTCCACATCCCCATCGCGTACCTCAAACCAGTATTTCACCTGTACCGCATAATGACTGATAGATACGGTAGCTTCGGCAACCCAACCGCATAGAGGGAAAAGAACAGATGGCGGTACAACAGACAGGGGTCTTAGATTTTATGAGGAGGCAGCAGAGCGGGGCACCCTGCGCCTGAGAGATTTATCTACTATTTACTTTGCGCCAACATGTCCTCCACATGATCCAGCCAGCCTTTACAGTTTTTAGTGTTTGGATGGTCAGCGCCTAATACTTCTAAAAATGTTTGATACGCTTCCTGAATATACTTTTTTGCCAGTAGAAAATGATCAGTTATATCTTTTAGTTCCATATATCCTGCTCCTAAATTC
>JBGTIS010000246.1:0-4952 GCA_041745535.1 Cyclobacteriaceae bacterium
ACCACAATGACCTTTACCACATAGAGGCTGCTGGAGCTATTGAAAACTTTAGAAAGCGCTAAAATACCTACTAATGGCTTATTTATCAATTCGGATGCCGGCTTTGAGGCGGAAAGTTTCCCTCAGGCCCGCGCTCAAAAAAAGATAATTGCCAATGTCGCTTGCCATAAGCGTAGTGGACCGCCGAGTGGTAGAAATTTAGACAACAATCACATCCTAGACGAAGAACTATACCAGGAAAGATGTGCCATTGAACGAGCCGAGCCACGGGGGCCAATGCTTGGATGGATAGTTTCCGCTCTTTACTGATTAGGTTTGACACTACAGTTTCAATCGGACCGCCGAGCGGTTGGAAGGGCTTTAACTTTCTGGCTTTTATAGTGCTAGGACTCAAAAATTTTAACAAAACTGAAAAGTCAAGATGACCTCAGATATAGCTCATGCACAGAAACATACAAAACATAATTTATATTTATAAAAGGTAACCCCTAACATATTGCTTTTAAAATAAAAAGCACGAAAGAGAATATCCTTTATGCTTTTTAATTGATATGGAAAAGCCGCGAAACAGGAAATGCTAAAATTTGATTAATTTGACGGGGTTTCCCAATTCATTTTCTGTATCTATTCTCAGAAACACAATCCCTTTCTTCAGCTTGATTTCCGATAAATCCAGGTTGACTTCATCTTTACCCATAATTTTTACTTCTTTGCTGTAAAGCAGTTTCCCGCTCTCATCTAAAAAATTAATGGTTGCTGAACTCAGGATCTTTTTAGCTATTTTAATAGTCAGTTTTTCATCTACCGGATTTGGGAAAACACTAACCACCGTTTTTTTACTACTCTTATCAGAAATATCCTGACCGTCGGGTAATCCTGTAACAGCTTCCACAATAATAGTGACGGCTGCGGTATCGGTGCTGTCCCTATCGTCGGTCACTGTTAGTTCAAACACATAAATTCCTGCTTCCAAACCACTTATTTTGGTAATGGCAGCATTAGGTTGGGCAATATCGGCATTGCCACCACTTTTCTTTACCCAATAGTAAGTTAACACCAAATCGTCAGGATCGGTGCTGTTGCTTCCATCCAGCGTAGCGCTGGTTTCAGGCAGCGTAATGGTCTGGTTTTCTCCCGCATTGGCGACGGGTGGTTTATTGTCGGGCGCATTAATGGTAATAAGGATTCTGTCGGTAGCAGCATCTCCCTCATTGTCGGTTACTGTTAGAGTAACAATGGTTTTACCTACCGGCAAAGTTACGGTCGTATTCGCTTCTGCCGCAATTTCAACATCATTTTCGATGGTCCAACTATAGGCTACAATTTCACCATCTTCGTCTGTTGACGCCGATCCATCGAGTGCCACTGCTTCCTGGCCATTTTTATTCTCATCCATGATGGTCTGATTTTCTCCGGCATGGGCCACCGGTATTTTGTTGTCAGGTTCTTTAATGGTGATAATAACCTGATCGGTAGCGGCATCTCCAGCACTATCAGTTACCGTTAATGTAATCACCGTTTCACCTAATGGTAAAATGATATTTGGATTTACACCTGTAGCAATTTCGCCATTGTTTTCGGTAGTCCAGCTAAAGATTGCCATTTCACCTTCCGGATCTTGTGAACCCGATCCATCCAAAGTTATTTCTTCCTGTCCGTCGTTATTAGCATCGATCAGTTTCTGATCGGATCCGGCATCCGCCTGCGGAGGCTCATTGGGTTTAGGATTTACTTTTATGGCTACATCATCTGAATGGGAAAGATCGTTATCATCGGTTACAGTAAGTGTAAAAATATAATTTCCTGCTTCCAAGCCCTTTATATTTGTTGACGCTGAATCAGGTGTTTCAATAGTAGCTTTTCCACCGGTTTTCTTGATCCACTGGAAAGTCTTAACGCCATTATCGTCTGTACTTTCACCACCATTCAGCAGGGTGCTGTCGGCAGGTAAGGTCAATGTCTGGTCGGGGCCGGCATTGGCTACTGGCGCGGCATTAGGCTCCGGATTTACCTGAATACTTATTTCGTCCGAACCGGTGACCCCTTTATCATCAGTTACCGTTAAGGTAAAAACATACATTCCTTCCTTTAGGTCGCTTACATTGGTTGAAATTGATTCGGGCGTTTCTATTGTAGCAGTTTCACCACTTTTTAAGCTCCATACATAGGAAACGATATTTCCATCGTCGGTGCTGCTATTTCCATCCAATGTAACACTGTTGGTGGGCAAGGTAATCACCTGGTCGGAACCGGCCTCAGCTACCGGAAATTTGTTTTCCGGTTCATTAATGGTAACCTTCATTTTATCGGTACCGATAGCACCGTTTTCATCGGTTACGGTTAATGTGATAATCGTTTTACCAACAGTTAAAACAAATGTTGGGTTCATACCCGTGGCAATTTCGCCGCTTTCTTCTGTAGTCCAGCTATAACTGGTGATGTTTCCTTCCGCATCTTCAGAACCTGATCCGTCGAGAGTTACTTCTTCCTGTCCGTCTTTGTCCATATCCGTAATATCCAGATCGGGGCCGGCATTGGCTACAGGCGGCTGATTAGGATCCGGATTTACCCGTATACTTACTTCATCTGAACTGGCGGCTCCATTGGTATCGGTTACAGTTAGCGTAAACACATAGTTGCCTTCCCGCAAACCGGTTATTGCTGTCGCGACTTCGCCAGGTTGTGCTATATTGGCTTCTCCACCACTGGTTTTGGTCCAGTGATAAGATACAATACCCTTATCATCAGTACTGTTGCTGCCATTTAACTCGGTACTATCAGTGGGTAATGTTAATTCCTGATCAGACCCGGCACTGGCTGTGGGCGGATCGTTAGGCTCAGGATTCACTTTAATGCTGATATCGTCTGAACTGGTAGCGCCCTCTTCATCCGTTACCGTAAGGGTGAACAGATAATTTCCTTGCTGTAAACCGCTGATTTTTGTGGAAACTGAACCTGGTGTTTCGATGGTAACATTCCCCCCACTTTTTAATGTCCACTGATACTTCGTAATCTCCTTATCATCAGTACTTGCACTACCATCTAGCAGGGTACTATCTTTTGGAAATGTCAGTACCTGATCAGGTCCGGCTTTTGCCAGAGGTGGTTCGTTGGGAGATAAAAACCATTCGAACAGGTTCGGACTCTGATATGTATGCGTAATGTCGTATACTTTTGTCCAGGTAGACGCATTGTGGCCGCCGTCCGGATAAAGTGTGATTTTTGCTTCCGGATCAGGAGCAGGCACACACCTGTTCAGCGCATTCACCTTGTTAATGGTTGAGTCTTTGGAGAACAAATTATCTTTAGCGCCATGAAATGCCCAAACGGCTATGTCCTTATCTGCCAGGTAACATAGTTTCGTAGAATCGCCACGACCGGAAACCGGCGCAATGGCAGTAAGCCGGTTTGGCTTGTTGAAATCGCTATATGCATAGCGCCAGGCGCCTGTCCCTCCTGTGCTAAATCCGGTCAAAAACACTAGTTTTTTGTCAACCCTGTAATTTTCAAGGGCCTGGTCTACCGCTTCGTCGATAAGATCCAAATCCCAGATTACGCTGTCGGTTGTTTGTGGAGCTATTACGATAAAGCACCGCGATTTTCCATTTACGGTAAAACATAGCTCATTTCCTTCATTTACTGCCTTTAATGGTCCCCATTTACTTACTTTGTCTAATTCAGTAGTGCCATTTCCAGTTTCATTGGCACCATGTAAATAGATAATAACCGGGTAAGCTTTACCGGAAGATGCATAGTCGAGGGGTAAATACTCGAGATAGCCCAATCCGGTATTCGTCATTTTTTTGGTAATCCGCTGGGCTGAAATTGGATTACATAGCACGGATAACAATGAAATTAAGATAACGATCCTAATTTCAAATTTCTTGATGGTAGTTTGGTATTCAGACATGTGGTTTGCTAATAGGTTAAACAATAAGGTAAAAATCCTTGTAAAAAGGCCTTGATCACTGTTTGATTCAACCGCAACTGGCTTTCGCTAAATGGATTTATTTTATATTACAGATGACAAAAAATAATTTTGAATTTTTATTAGTTTATCAGGCAAACGCCATAGTTTGATTTAAATAATTATTTTTCAGAATTTCCATACACCCGCACATAATCTATCTCCATTCGCTGTGGCCAGATGTTTTCGTCCACGCCCTGCTGCCCACCCCAGGCACCGCCAACCGCTATATTCAGAATTAAATAAAAATTACTATCAAAAGGCCAGGCCGCATATGTTTTTTCGGTATTTTCTACGGTATAATATTTCTGATCGTCCACATACCAATCAATTTTCTCAGGCGTCCAATCGATGGTATACACGTGAAAAGCGGTTTCGGCATCAGGAATCATAATAGAGCCTCCCTTTTGGGTACCCAATACATGGTTATACGCTTTGGTATGAATGGTACCATGCACATTGCCCGGATCAAATCCGACGTGTTCCATGATATCAATTTCTCCATCGTCGGGCCATTTCAAATTATTTTTGGATGACAGCATCCAAATGGCGGGCCAGGTGCCTTTGCCGGCGGGCAATTTAGCTTTTATTTCAAACCTGCCATACGTCCAGTCGCCTTTTCCCCGGGTAATTAATTTGGCGGAAGTATACTCGTTATTCTCGTAGGCTTCTTTGTGCGCTTCAACAATAAGCCTACCATTTTCTATTCTGGCATTTTTTGCCTGCTTACGGGTATAATATTGCAATTCCTGATTGCCGAAACCATGGCCGCCGGTGTCATAACTCCATCTTTCCGCATCGGGCAAACCCGCTACCTCAAATTCGTCGAACCAGATCAGTTTTTGTTCCGGTAATGGCGCAACCTCCTGGCAGGCAGCCCAGGCAGGCACCAGGACAATAAGCACCAACAGATTCGCTGATAATTTTACAAACTGACTACAGGTATTCATCATGGTGTTAGGTTAATGTTTTATTAATTATTCCT
>JBGTIS010000247.1:0-17435 GCA_041745535.1 Cyclobacteriaceae bacterium
GCTGGAAGGTGAAAGACTGATATTGGTAGGCGCTTCGTTTACATCATTGATTGAAATGGTGAAAGGTTTTGAAAAACTTTCCCCATTATTATCAGTGGTTTGCACCCTGATGGAATACGAGCTTTTTGCCTCATAATCAAAAGCGATGTTGGTAACCAGGGAAGAACCTGAAATAGAGAAAACATCATTGTCCTTATCATCTTTGCCTTTCACTAAAGTATAGGTATAAGGCGCAGCGCCATCCACGGTAGAAAAGGTGCCTACAGTAGTACCGGCAGGTTGGTTTTCATCAATATTAGTAGCAGACAAGATAATATCTGTGGGTTTGTTCTTTTCTTCTTCATTTACATCAATTACCGTAATAGTAAAATTCTGGGTTGAAGTAAAAAGAACGCCATTGGTGGCTACTACTGTAATTACATATGAATCTCTGCTTTCATAATTAAAATTGGCGGCTGATTTTAAGTCTTTGCCATCAATGTCAAACAAATCATTGTCATTTTCGCCTTCCGGAAGGGAATAGAAGGGGATAGGCACAGGTGCATTGGTGGAAAATTCACCAATGAAAGTGCCAATATCTTTGTTCTCCTCAATCGTATTAGATGAAAGAAGTATATCAAAGTAAGCTAAATTGTTGTCCGCGAATACTGGATTAATACCAAGCAGACAACTAAAAGAAAGAAATAAATATAATGCTATTTCCTTTCTTTTTATTTGCAGCCTGATTCTTTCTACTGTCCAACCGGTAAAATTAAGCATTAATGTAAATTTTATAAAAAAACTTAATTTATTAATATTCAAATGTACGACAAAAAAATTAAAAAAACACAAAAAGTACTTTAATTCTGGAAAAATTACAAGTTTATATATAACCCTGAAACTTCCCTGAACCGGCTAAATTATGAATCACGCAAAATAGTAAATCTCCCTGACTTGGGTAAACTTTAATAAACTCTATTTTTCTTACACTTCTAAGCAAAGTAAGTTAATAAAAATAACTTCATTTATATTTAGTTTTAGAAAGCTCAAAGTTACCTCAATAAAATATTCTTCAGAAATTAAGAAAATGCTTATAATAAAGTCCAATATAATAAATACCTTTGTGTCCCATAAGATTAAATTTTAGTAGGTCAATTAATAGCAAGAAGAAATTCTTATGGGTTCAGTAAAATACGTTTTTGTGACGGGTGGTGTCACTTCCTCTCTCGGTAAAGGCATTATCGCGGCTTCTTTAGGTAAGCTCCTTCAGTCAAGAGGCTTTTCAGTAACCATTCAAAAATTCGATCCTTATATCAACATTGATCCCGGTACCATGAATCCATATGAACATGGAGAATGTTATGTTACCGAAGATGGGGCGGAAACTGATTTGGATTTAGGTCATTATGAGCGATTTCTTAATGTAAGGACTTCACAGGAAAATAATGTAACCACCGGAAGAATCTACAATAATGTGATCACCAAAGAAAGGCGGGGCGATTACCTGGGTAAAACGGTGCAGGTTGTTCCCCATATTACGGACGAAATAAAGCAAAACTTTTTCAAACTGGGTGAAACTGGTCAGTACGACATCGTAATTACCGAATTAGGAGGTTGCGTAGGCGATATTGAATCATTACCTTTTATCGAAGCGGTGCGGCAGGCAAAACTCGATTTAAATCCGGAAGATGCCATGGTTATTCACTTAACCCTGGTTCCTTATCTGGAAAAAGCAGGCGAACTTAAAACCAAACCCACTCAGCATTCAGTAAAAAGTTTGCTGGAAGCTGGCATACAACCCGATATTCTGGTATGCCGTACCGAACGGCTTTTGCCCCAGGACATCCGGAAAAAAATTGCCTTATTCTGTAATGTCAATATTAACTCGGTAATAGAGGCCATAGATGTGGACACCATTTATGATGTTCCTTTATTAATGCGGAAGGAAAAACTGGACGAGCGGGTGCTGATGCGACTGCAACTGCCTACCGATCATCAGCCTGATATAGCCAAATGGAAGGAATTTCTGGGGAAATTAAAAAATCCGCTTCGTGAAGTAACGGTAGGTATCGTAGGAAAATATGTGGAATTGCCCGATGCCTATAAATCCATTGCCGAAGCCTTTATCCATGCCGGAGCTGAAAATGAATGTAAAGTGAAGATTAAATGGATTTCATCAGAAAGTATTAACGAAAATAATAGGGATGAAACGCTGGGAGATCTTCATGGTATTGTGGTAGCACCTGGTTTTGGCGAACGGGGCATCAAAGGAAAACTGATTACCGCCTGTTATGCCAGAGAAATGAAAATCCCATATTTGGGAATTTGCCTGGGTTTACAAATTGCCGTGGTTGAGTTTGCTAAGGATGTACTGAAAATTGAAGATGCCAATTCAACTGAAGTGGATTCCGAGTGTAAAAATCCGGTAATTGACATCATGAAGGATCAGAAAAATATTGAGAATTTAGGCGGTACCATGCGACTGGGGGCTTATCCCTGCAAAATTAAGAAGGGGAGCAAAGCACATCAGGTGTATGGTAAGGCATTGATTCACGAACGGCACCGTCACCGGTACGAGTTCAATAACAAGTATCTGGAAATGTACGAACAGGCTGGTTTTGTGGCCTCCGGAATAAATCCCGACTCAAATCTGGTAGAAATTATGGAGTTAAAAGATCACCCCTGGTTTATTGGTACACAATTTCACCCGGAGCTAAAAAGTACGGTACTGTCGCCCCATCCACTTTTTGTAGGTTTGGTAGAAGCCATGCGCGACTACCGGCGAAAGGCAGAATTAGCTTCAGAACGGCCGCAAAACCTTCAGAAAGAATAAGTTTCACACAAAATAAAAGGTATAGGAAAGGCAGTTACCTGTACATATTTCATTAAAATGATTAGGATTTGAGGGTGGTTCCCTACTAATATTGCACCTTATAACAATTAAGCTGGCGGTTCAGTGGAGTAATCTCCCAAAAAGCTTGAAGCGAAGGCCAGCAATTTCAATAAATGCAAGAAAGCCCGTCTAACTATTATGGATAAAAATCAGGCAATCGGATTAGTATTAATATCGGTTTTATTAATTTCTTATATATACTTTTTCGTACCAACACCACCTCCACCAGGAGAACAGAATCAAACCACAGAACAGTCGGTTGATACTTCAAAAAAGGCCGTAAACCCACAAATTAGCGTACCGAATGAAAATGATTCTACCAGAAACCTGGAGAATCAGCAAAAATTCGGCGATCTTGCCTCAGCCGCTACCGGAAACGCGAAATCTATCCGGATTGAAAACGAGGATATAATTCTGAAACTAAATACACATGGTGGAAAAATAGAGTACCTGGAGCTTAAAAAATATAAAACCTACGAACAGGAACCTTTGGTATTGCTTGATGAAGAAAAAAGCAATATCAGTATGATGGTAAATACCCAACAGGGGAATATTGACCTGAAAGACCTGTATTTTGAAACGGATGCCACTGGGCAAACTGTGAATGCCGGTGATACCCTGAAGGTTACTTTTACCATTAACATGACCGGTGGTGGCGCGTTGAAGCAGGTTTACTCCATTCCTGGCAAAGGCTATGAGATTGGTTACCAGATTCTTACAGATAATACGGGCAACCTGATTACCAACAACAATGTACATTTTGTATGGGATAACCAGCTTTTGCTTTTAGAAAAAGATATTAAAGAAAGTCGCAGAAGGGCCTATATCAATTATTATACAACGCAGGAATCGTTCGATTATATCGGTGCGGTGGAAGATAACAGCACCAAAGAGGAGGCAATTGAGGAACCGGTAAAATGGGTGAGCCTGAAACAAAGGTTTTTCTCTTCAGCCGTTATTGCCGATAGCCAGTTTCAGAAAGTTGCCATCAGTACCACGGGTGATCCTTCTGACTCAAATTTAGTGAATATTTCCCATGTAGACCTAAACTTCTCATTATCTGAAACTAATAACGGAAGTGGCGGATTTTCTTATTTCTTTGGCCCCAACCAGTACGAAATCATGAAAGACGTTACCGCTGGATTTGGCGAGAATGTGGATTTTGGCTGGAAAATTATTAGCTGGATCAACAAGCATTTTGTTCAGTGGGTGTTTGTAATTCTGGAAAAATTCATCAGTAATTACGGCCTTATCATTATTATTCTGGTGTTGTTGGTGAGGGCAATTTTATTTCCGCTGTCGTATAAGTCGTACAAGTCGATGGCCAAAACCAAAGTGCTGAAACCCGAACTGGATGAGATCAAAAAGAAGTATGGCGACGACATGCAAAAAGCCCAGTCAGAGCAGATGAAGCTCTACCAGCAGGTGGGCGTTAATCCTTTAAGTGGTTGTATACCCTTGCTGTTGCAAATGCCCATATTGCTGTCTATGTTTTATTTCTTTCCCAATGCCATTGAATTGCGGCAGGAATCATTTCTTTGGGCCGAAGACCTGTCCACCTACGATGCTATTATTTCGTGGAGCGGAAATATTCCACTGTTGACTTATGCTTTTGGTAATCACATCAGTTTGTTTACGCTGCTGATGACGGCATCTACTATTTTATACACCTGGTCGAACAGCCAGGTAGCCACCGTGCAGGGACCGATGAAATTTATGCAGTACTTCTTCCCGCTTATATTTATGTTTGTACTGAATTCATACCCTGCCGCGTTAAGTTTTTATTATTTTGTTTCCAACATTGTTTCATTTGGTCAGCAGGTAATTATCCGGCGTTTTGTTGATGAAGATAAAATCAGGAGAGCACTGGATGAGAACAGAAAACGGAATGTGAATAAAAAGAAATCTAAGTTTCAGATGCGGCTGGAAGACGCGATGAAAACCAGTGAGGAAGTAAGAAAAAAGAAAGATCGTTAACCCATAAGTGAGTCCGGTTTTTGGTATTGATTTTTGTGGATTATTAATTTTCATTTTCATTTTTGGTAACAATCGCTAACAGAAAAAAGCAATTGGGAAACTCTCCTAACATCAGCGTAGTATTTAGTACAACGCTTGCCCTCTTCGTTATTGGCTTGTTTGGCCTGCTCATGCTGCACGCCAATCAGTTGGCCAGCCTGGTTAGAGAAAACATCGAAATACAGATCTTTCTGGATAGAAACATCACGGAGAACGAGCAAATCAAAATTCAGAAAACACTTGCCACTAAAGATTATGTGCTGTTAAAAAACGGACAGCCGCGGGTTTCATTTATTTCGAAAGAAGAAGCCGCTCAGAAATTTATTAAAGAAACGGGGGAAGATTTTATACAATTGCTGGGCGAAAATCCATTGCGTGATGCTTTTGTCATTATCATCCGACCTGAATTTTATGAAACTGAGAAACTGGAGGAAATTAAGGCGGATATAGAGAGCCTCGGAGGTGTATTTGAAGTAGCGTATATTGAAAGCCTGATAGACTCGGTAAATGATAACCTGGCCAAAATAAGTCTGGTACTCATGGGGTTTGCCACCTTGTTGGTAATTGTGGTTATCATTCTGATCAACAATACCATTAGGCTGGCCTTATTCTCCCAACGCTTCCTTATTCGCAGCATGCAACTGGTAGGCGCCACCTCCGGATTTATCCGAAAACCCTTTTTGGCCCGATTTACCTTTCAGGGAATTTTATCCGGCATACTTGCCTCTGTACTGTTGTTTTTGCTACTGCAATATGCCAACCGGGTAATCACTGACCTGGCTGATTTACAGGAACCGGAAAAAATGTATATGCTTTTCGGGTTTCTGATTTTTCTGGGCGGATTTTTAGGGTTGGTCAGTGCCTACCGGTCTATTAAAAAATATTTGAAAATGTCGCTTGACGAGTTATTCTAATCCGCGCCTATTATTTCAGCACGCCTAAAGCATTCCCAACTTCCTTAAAAGCCTGAATCGCCTGATCCAAATGTGCTTTTTCGTGAGCCGCGGATACCTGCACCCTGATCCTTGCCTGTCCTTTTGGTACCACCGGATAAAAGAAGCCAATTACATAAATGCCTTTTTTCAGTAATTCCTCAGCGAATTGTTGCGATAATTCAGCATCATATAACATAACCGGTACAATAGGATGTTCACCAGGTTTGATGTCAAAGCCCAGTTTCGTCATTTCAGCCCTAAAATATTTAGTATTTTCTTCCAGCTTATCCCTCAGCTCAGTGGTTTCGGAAATCAGATCAAAAACCGCGATAGAAGCTCCTACGATGGAAGGGGCCAGCGTATTAGAGAACAGGTAAGGTCTGGAACGTTGCCGCAGCAACTCAATAATTTCTTTTCTTCCTGAGGTAAACCCACCGGAAGCACCGCCTAAAGCCTTTCCCAGGGTACCGGTAATGATATCCAGTCGTCCTAATACATCCCTGTATTCATGGGCGCCTTTTCCGTTTTTTCCCACAAAACCAGTAGCATGACATTCATCCGACATCACCAGGGCTTCATATTTATCGGCCAGGTCACAAATGGTATCCAGTCGCGCGATGGTACCGTCCATAGAAAAAACACCATCGGTTACTATAATTTTTTGTTTAACACCTTCCCGGTGTGCTTCTTTTAATTTTTCTTCCAGGTCAGCCATATCATTGTGTTTAAACCGGTACCGTTTTGCCTTGCACAACCGTACCCCATCAATAATAGAAGCATGATTCAACTCATCTGAAATAATCGCGTCGTCAGGCCCTAAAAGTGGTTCGAACACGCCCCCATTCGCATCGAAAGCCGCGGCATACAAAATGGTATCCTCCGTTTCCAGAAACTGGCTGATCCTTTCTTCCAGTGTTTTATGGATGTCCTGGGTACCACAGATAAATCGTACCGACGACATACCATACCCATGGGTATCAATGGCCTTTTTGGCGGCTTCAGTAATTTTAGGATGAGCGGATAAACCCAGATAATTGTTCGCGCAGAAATTAATCACCTCCATGCCTTTATTGGTTTTAATCACAGCTCCCTGTGGGGTGGTAATTATTCTTTCGTTTTTATAAAGCCCAGCTTTCTTTATTTCAGCAATCTCTTTTGCTAGTTCGGGTTGTAATGTTTTGTACATATCAAGGAATTTTATGATAAGAAACTTCGGCAAATATATAAATTATTTTTTCCATTAATTGTTCATGGGTTTGGATGCCAGGCTTTTAAATTAGTATTTTCGCCCTCAGAAATTTAAGAAGCACCGTATGGAAAAAGTTTTGGTAATTGGCGCGTGTGGGCAAATAGGATCGGAGTTGACACTGGCTTTGCGCGGGGTATATGGAACTGATGCGGTAATCGCTACCGATATCAACAAACCAGAAGATGAATTGGCGGAAGGGCCTTTTTTTATGCTGAATATTCTGCAAAAAAAAGACTTGCTTCAACTGATCGAAAAACATGAAATTACACAGATTTACCTGCTGGCTGCTATTCTATCCGCAAAAGGGGAGGCCAATCCGCGAACTACCTGGGAACTCAATATGGAAGGGCTGTTAAATGTGCTCGAATATGCCAGAAATTCTTCCGTTAAAAAAGTGTTTTGGCCCAGTTCTATCGCTGTTTTTGGTTCACTTACCCCCAAAGTAGCTGCTCCTCAGGATACCATCATGAATCCTGATACGGTATACGGCATCAGCAAACTGGCCGGTGAGCGCTTATGTGAATATTATTTTGAAAAGTTTAAAGTAGATGTAAGAAGTTTGCGATTTCCGGGATTAATTGGTTATAAATCAAGGCCTGGTGGGGGTACCACCGATTTTGCCGTAGATATTTTTCATAAGGCGCTGAAAGAAAAAACGTATGAATGCTTTCTGGCCGAAAATACCCTGTTACCCATGATGTACATGGACGACGCTGTGCGGGCCACATTGGAATTGATGGACGCGGATTCAAAGAAAGTAAAGGTACGATCCAGTTATAATATCAGTGCCATGAGCTTTTCACCGGCTGAACTGTTCAGGGAAATTAATCGTTACAGGCCTGATTTTACCATTACGTATAAACCTGATTTTCGCCAGAAAATCGCCGACAACTGGCCCAATTCTATCGACGATACACAAGCCCGGAAAGACTGGGCATGGGAACATCAGTACGGTTTAACCGATATGGTAAAGACTATGCTGAGTAACTTAGAAAAAAATTTAATAAATTTGTAAAACCGAGCCTGAAAATAAATTTTTTTAAATGAATAATAAAGATAAACTGCCCTTTGGCAGAAAAAACTATATCCTGATGATTACCGGTATCGCGGTTTTAATATTAGGATTTACCCTGATGGGATTAGATACTGAACCCTATGGTTTTGGCGTGTTGGGAATTACCATTGGCCCTATTACCATTATTGTAGGTTTTGTTATTGAATTTTTTGCTATTCTTTCTAAACCTGAGTAATAAATAACCCCGATTAGCACCAAGTTATCCGGATTAACTTTCTAGCTTTGACGTTGCTTTTATTTTCCATCATTTCATTTTTTAATTGAAAGTATAAATCAGTATGTCTATCATTGAGGCAATTATTTTGGGTATCATTCAGGGCCTTACTGAGTTTTTACCCGTGAGCAGCAGCGGACACATCGAGCTTGGAAGTCATTTATTACAGGTAGAATCAGGCGAAAACTTATTATTTACGGTGGTGGTGCATTGTGCAACCGCACTCAGTACCATAGTAATTTTCAGGCGCGATCTTGCTGAAATTTTTACCGGCATTTTTCGTCTGGATTCGGGTGCATTGAACTATGCAGGAAAAATTATTCTTTCCATGGTTCCGGTAGGGCTTGTTGGTGTTTTCTTCAAAGATTATGTAGAAGGATTTTTTGGTGGCGATATTCTGCTGGTAGGTTTTATGCTCATTATTACAGCTCTTTTGCTGGCACTTACCCATTATGCTAAAAAGCAAACCGGAGAAGTTACTTATGGAAAAGCTTTTCTGATTGGCGTGGCCCAGGCTGTGGCTATTTTACCTGGTATTTCCCGGTCAGGGTCTACCATTGCCAGCGCCTTGCTGATGAATGTGAAAAAAGAAAATGCTGCCCGATTTTCGTTCCTAATGGTATTGGTTCCTATATTAGGCGCTTCGCTGCTGGAATTGCTCGAATACTGGGAAAATCCCGCGCAGGTTAATGGCATACCAGGTATTACCTTATTAGTTGGTTTTGCCGCGGCTTTTATTTCCGGTTTGCTGGCCTGCCATTGGATGATTAGTATTGTAAAACGGGGAAAATTGATTTATTTTGCCATCTATTGTTTCATAATTGGCGGAATCGCTATAATCAGTTCCATATAACCGGAGCGCCTCCTGGTTCTATAATCAGAATACATCATACGTTTCTTAGAGAGTACCGGTGCGGAACGAATCATTAAATCAACAACACAGATGAAAAATCCGGAACCGGATTCCGAACCTACCGCTCATTCCATCACTACTGATTTTTCCGAAGGTGCCGTTATTTGTATCGACAAACCTTATCGGTGGACTTCTTTCGATGTGGTGAAAAAACTAAGATACCAGTTGAAAATTAAAAAAATAGGCCATGCCGGCACGCTTGATCCACTGGCTACCGGTTTGCTGATTTTGTGTACCGGTAAAATGACAAAGCAAATCGACCAGTACCAAAGCATGGAAAAGGAATATGAAGGGGTATTGGTATTGGGTAAAACCACACCTTCTATTGATCTGGAAACCGAAATAGAAAACGAAAAACCAATTGACCAGCTTACACCTGATCTGCTGGAAAAAGCCCGGTTGCGTTTTTTAGGTAATATTCAGCAAGTGCCACCGGCACATTCCGCCATCAGAATTCAGGGCGAAAGGGCCTACAAAATGGCACGCAAAGGCAAGGCGGTTAAAATGGAACCACGCACTGTGCAGATTGAAGCTTTTGACCTTACTAAAATAGAGTTGCCTGAAGTACATTTTAGAGTAGTATGTTCAAAAGGCACCTATATTCGTAGCCTGGTTCGTGATTTTGGTAATCAGCTGGCAGTGGGCGCTTATTTAAGTGAACTGCGCAGAACCCGGATCGGTGCTTTTCACGTAAAAGAAGCTGATCATATTGAAGACTTTTTAGCCAGAATTAATTCTTAAGCACATGAAGGTACACCACGTAGAGGTGGGTAATTTTTCCGAAGTTTTTGAAAAACCCAATACCGCGGTGGTTACCAGCGGAACTTTTGATGGTGTGCATATCGGCCATCAGAAAATACTGGAACGCGTGAAGGAAATTGCCCAGGAAAAGAAAGGCGAAAGTGTGGTGGTTACTTTCTGGCCACATCCCCGGTTTGTGTTACATCCTGCTGACAATTCTCTGAAATTATTGAGTACCTTTAATGAAAAAATTTCATTGCTGGAACAGATGGGTATTGATCACCTGGTAAAGATTTCGTTTACCAAACAGTTTTCTCAACTGAGTTCAGATGCTTTTATCCGGCAAATTCTGGTAAACAGGATCCATACAAAATATTTAGTAATTGGCTACGACCACCGGTTTGGTCACAATAGGGAAGGTAGTTTCGACTACCTGGTGGAGCATGCCAGCGAATATGGGTTTTCAGTAGAGGAAATTCCCAGGCAGGATGTGGACCATGTGGTGGTAAGTTCCACCAAAATCAGAAACGCCCTGGAGCAAGGTGATGCCCATACTGCCAGCGAATATCTGGGAAGGTTTTACAGCGTTACCGGTGAAGTGACCCACGGAAATCAATTGGGCCGAAATATCGGATTTCCTACGGCCAATCTACATATTCCTGAGTTTTACAAACTTATTCCTGCCGATGGCGCCTATGCTGTGCTGGTGGAAATAGATAAGAAAATTTACAAAGGAATGATGAACATTGGATACCGCCCCACCGTTAGTGGAAAAGGGAGAACCCTGGAAGTAAATATATTTGATTTAAATAAGGACCTTTATGGAGCATTTGTCACGGTTTTTTTTGTAGCATTGATTCGCAAAGAAAAGAAATTCGCCGGCGTAGAACAGTTGCAACAGCAATTGGAAAAAGACCGGCAGGCAGCCATTCAAATATTATCAGAGAACTGATTATCAATCTGTTATGCTATTAAAAATTATGTATACCGCGATTTTAGGTTTACTGGTACACCTGCATCCCCTGCATGTAAGTGTAGGCACAATCAATTACAGTGAAAAAGACCAGGCTCTTCAAATTACAATTAAAATTTTTGCCGATGACCTGGAAGATGAGTTGAACGAAACCATGCGTAACGAATCTGAAGTGGCTTATATTGACATATTAAACCCGGCCGATCCTGAAATTCTGAATAATTACCTGGAACAGTATATTCGTAATAACTTTAGCGTAAAACTGAATGGCAAAACAATGCGTATGTCTTACCTGGGGCATGAACAGGAAGATATGGTCATTTGGTGTTACCTGGAAATAAAAGGAGTGAAAAAGCTGGAAGAAATTGAAGTACAGAACACCATCATGACCAGCCGGTTCGACGATCAGGTAAACCTGATTCATGTGAGTTATCAGGATCAGATAAAAAGTTTTCGACTTAGTGAAGATAAGCCATCGGATAAGGTTGCTTTCTAGAAAATCTGGCGCGGGTTTATCTGTCAGGTCGTAAAATGGAAAAAATGACAGATTGCAGACAAACCGTATATTTTCATGGTTCAAAAAGTTCTGTTCATCAACAAATCCTATTTTAATTTCGTTATCAGATTGAAACTAAAAAATATGTAACCATGCGTGTACTAACCCAATCTTTGTTTATTATACTAATGCTTTCTACGGTGGCTTGTGCTTCAAAGCAAAAACAGGCCAGCGAGAAAACACCGGCATTTGATGTGAATGTATCAGAACTTTCCTCTGAGGAAGCCGCGAAACTGGATACTGTTACCATAGCCGGTGGTTGCTTTTGGTGTGTGGAAGCGGTGCTTGAACGGCTTAATGGTGTCGAAAATGTGGTATCAGGCTATGCCGGTGGCGATCAGCCTAATCCTACCTACCAGGCTGTTAGTGCCGGTATGACCGATTATGCCGAAGTGGTACAGGTTTTATACAACCCCGAAGTAATCAGTTTTCAAACCTTATTAATGGTATTCTTCGATTCTATTGACCCTACCCAGGTAAACCGACAGGGCCCTGATGTAGGCAAACAGTATCGGTCAGCGATTTTTTATCATACGCCTGAACAACAGCAAACCGCAGAAAATTATATCAAAGAATTAGCGGATTCAGGTAAATACAATAAAGAAATAGCTACCAAAGTTCAGTCTTTTACGAAATTTTATGTAGCTGAAGATTACCACCAGGATTACTACAATAATAATCCTGACAATCCGTACATTATGTCGGTAGCCAAACCGAAAGTGAAAAAATTAATTAAACATTTTCCTGATTTATTAAAAGAAGGGGTTAGTTAAAACCCCTCTTTTCTTTGCTATTGCCTTACCTTCCTCAAAAATTTAATCTCCAAAAAGTAATCCCTTCATTTTTTAAATGCTTTGGTAAACTATTTGTGTTTTTATCTACGGGTGAATCTGTTTCACTCATAGATAATTTAGTGAAGTCTAAATGTAACAGGCATTCGGATTTCCATTTTTTTGGGATTAGTATGCCAAAATACTTTTGCGAAACTTACTTTTTTTGAAACATTTAAAATTTTACAAAACACTGACTATGAGATGGTTAAATATAATTTACTATGTATTTTTTCTGTTAATAATCTTGTCGTGCGATAAAAATAACAATTTTACACCCCTTATTTCGGCAGAAGATGATGTGAAACTGGGGCAGCAATTCAGTGCTGAAATTGAAGCCAATCCCGCCCAATACCCTATTTTAGATGAAGTTCAATATGCGGATGCTTACAATTATCTGGAAGGAGTGTGGCAGGAAATTCTCAATTCAGGGGAAATCGCGTACCGCCAGGAGTTTCCCTGGACCATTAAAATAATTCAGGATGACAGTACGTTGAATGCCTTTGCCATACCGGGTGGCTATGTATATGTTTATACCGGCCTCATAAAATACCTGGATGTAGAAGACGATCTGGCTGGCGTTTTGGGTCATGAAATTGCCCATGGCGATTTGCGGCATGTGAGCCGGAATTTGCAACGGCAATACGGAGTGAGTGCTTTGTTATCTATTATTACCGGAAATCAGGATCCCGGCTTACTTTCTCAGATTGCTTTGACTTTGGCGGAACTTCAGTATAGCCAGGCCTATGAATCGGAAGCCGATGATAAATCAGTTGATTATTTGGCCAATACCAAATATGGATGTGCCAGTGCCCGGTCATTTTTCGAGAAGTTGATTGCCGAAGGCCAAACGGGTAATACACCCGCTTTCCTCAGCACACACCCCCAACCCGAAGACAGGGTAGAGGATATCACGGCCAAGGCCATGGAAATTCAGTGCGATACTATGCAACTGAATCCGGCTACTTACAGCGATTTCAAACAGATGTTGCCCTAACTTTAAAAATCGGAGGCAGCATCCTGTTTTAAATCGATAAAAACAGGAAAATGATCGCTGTAACCACCCAAATATTGGTTACCGGCATAAGTGCGGTCAGGATAGCCTTTGTACTTTCCGGAAGGTTGCCTGAGCCAATCGGGTGAGAAAATGGTAGCGGAATTTTCTTCGTATACCAGTTCATGATTGTTTTGGGTGTTTAATGTTTCTGAAATAATGATCTGATCCAGCATATCCCACTGGTCGCGAAAACAATAGCTGCCCAGTCCTGCTTTTTGGAAGGCTGACATGGTGTTAAAAAGCGGACCCGATTGAGCATTCATGAGCATACCCATACTTTTGTCATCCGGCTCGTCATTAAAATCGCCCATAATAATCAGCCTTGCGGCAGGAGAAGCTTGTGAAATTGAATCAATCTTATTTCTGACTACGGATGCGGCATACACGCGTTTTGGTTCTGAAGCGCTTTTACCACCCGACCGGGAAGGCCAGTGATTTACAAAAATATGGATGGTATCAGTTTTGAGCAATCCTTTTACCCAAAGCACATCCCGGGTTTTGTCGCCATCGGCAAAGGGTACAGGCACAGGTACTTTCCGCAAGGGTTTAAAAGAAGGCTGATACAACAAAGCTACATCAATACCCCGTTCGTCCGGCGAATCAAAATGGATAATCTTGTAATCAGCCAATTCCAGAAGCGGGTGGCTGATCATGTCTTCCAGTACGTTCCTGTTTTCTATTTCTGCCAGCCCGATCAGGGCAGGCACTTGCAGGCTGTCAATTACCGTGGCAAGTTTGGAAATTTTATCCTGATACCGCGCTGTATTCCAGTGTTTATTACTTTCCGGAAGGAAATCCTCATCGCGAATGGCAGGGGCATCTGCCGTATCAAACAGGTTCTCCACATTATAAAACGCGATTCTGTAGTGGCCAACTGATTGGTTACCGGTAAATGTATTTGAAGTATCGCTGCCACAGCCCAAAAGGAAAAATGTTATGAGTACTATATATCGAATGCTCATCAGAACTTTTCTGTTAAAAATGATAATCTCAGACCTGTGCGAAGATAAACAGATTAAGAGATTGTTGACAGGTTTTTCTACCTTTGCGACATGAGTGCTGGATTACCAGCAGCCTGTAATCAATGCTGGATAATCCAGTTAAATTAATCTATAACCGATAAGAATAAAACAATAATGATTCAATCTGAAATTAATTTTAATATTGAGCTGGACGAGGAAAGAATTCCGGAACGTATTTACTGGAATGCTACCGAAAAAGAAGAGGATGAGTTTTCAGAAACCAAGGCCATTAGTGTTTCTATTTGGGACCCTTTGCAAAAAAACACACTCAGAATAGATTTGTGGACCAAAGAAATGCCTGTAGATGAAATGAAACGATTTTTTATAGATACGCTGGGAGGCATAGGACAAACCCTATTGAACGCTACTGGCGATGAATATATGGCGGAAGAAATCGATGTCCTTTGCGAAAAACTGGTAACGCATATCAAAAATGAAAACAGGAAAGACGATTAAACATTAACTTTGGCTGGGAATTTAAAAGGTTTAATTTGCAGTTAACTGTAAAAGAAACTAATTATTCTGAAAATCTGTTTTTAATTGGCTCAACCTTTGTGATAAATTTATTACATAAAATAAGGTTTTTATGTAAATTTAATTCCGATAAAACCCATTAATTTGGTCATTATAAGCAGATCCGTTATGAAAATTTTTAATAATATGTTAAGTATTACACCTATCCTGACCTTGTTTGTATTGCTAACCGCCTTTACCGACAAAGAAAAACTGGATCAGAAGGAAGAGGGCGCCATCAAATGGCTGAACATTGAAGAGGCGCAGGCGCTGAGTAAAGACGAGCCCAGAAAGATATTTATAGACGTGTACACTGATTGGTGCGGATGGTGTAAAAAAATGGATAAAACCACCTTTGCCGATAAGCAAGTGGCCGAATACGTGAATGCCAATTTTTATGCCGTTAAGTTAAAAGCCGATAGCGACAGTAAGGTGACTTTTCATGGTAAAGAATATGCCCAAAGTGAGTTGGCCCGTGCTTTTCGCGTTTCCGGATATCCAACCATCATTTTCTTTGATGAGACTTTCTCACGGTTCCAGCCGGTTAGTGGTTTTCGGCAGGCCGACGAATTCAAAAAAATGTTAATGCAGTTCAATGGCGATGAAGCCGGAAAATAAACCATGTTTTCTGGTTTATTGAAATAAGCCAACATACCCTGAACTGAACTTATAAGAAAGTTGTAAATTTGCCGGTAAAGCAGTTTACAACTTTTTTTATGGGATTTCAATCATCATTTCTTTCAGACGATACCATTGTAGCACTTTCCACACCGGAAGGCGTAGGGGCCATTGCCGTAATCCGCCTGTCGGGTGAAAAGGCCATTGACATTTGCAACCAGGTTTTTTCAGGAAAAGATTTAACCAAACAATCCTCGCATACGCTACATTTCGGCACCATCAAAGATGAGGAAACTATTCTGGACGAAGTAGTGGTTTCCCTTTTTGTAGGTCCACGTTCCTTTACCGGAGAAAATGTGGTGGAAATATCCTGCCATGGCTCTCCTTTTATTGCGCGACAGATGATGCTGCTGCTTACCCGGAAAGGTGCCCGTCCGGCCAGTGCCGGTGAATTTACCAAACGAGCCTTTATGAATGGCCGGTTTGATCTGGCACAGGCCGAAGCCGTAGCCGACCTCATTGCCTCCGACTCAGCCCTGGCCCATCAGGCGGCCCTTAACCAGATGCGGGGCGGATTCTCCCAGCAAATTAAAAACCTCAGGGCACAACTGGTGCATTTTGCCTCAATGATTGAACTGGAACTGGATTTTGCGGAAGAAGATGTGGAGTTTGCCAGCCGGGAAGAACTGGAACAGTTAGTGCACAATATTCTAACCGTAATTAAGGATCTGGCTGCCAGTTTTAGTTTGGGGAACGCCCTTAAAAATGGAATTCCCACCGTAATTGCCGGAAAACCCAATGTAGGGAAATCAACCCTGCTGAATGCGCTGTTGAATGAAGAAAAGGCCATTGTATCAGATATTCCAGGAACCACCCGCGATTTTATAGAAGATGAAATTAATCTGAAAGGCATTACTTTTCGGTTTATTGATACGGCTGGTTTGCGCGAAACCACCGACAAAATTGAGGCCATGGGCGTGGAGCGTACCTACGCCAAAATGAAACAGGCCTCTTTAATAATTTATGTGTTTGATCTGAAGAATGATAACCGGGATGCCATCCTGGCTGACATTAAAAAACTGGAAGAAGCGGGTATTCCCTTTATCAAGGTAGGAAATAAAACCGACCAGGCCACAAAAGCCTTACTGGCCTCATTGCAGGATTTGAAAGATGTGGTATACATTTCAGCAGAAAAGAAGCAAAACCTGGAAGTGTTGAAAGAGGAAATACTAAAAGCGGTACATGCCGACCAATACAGCACAGGCAGTATTATTGTAACCAATGCCCGCCATTATGAAAGCCTGCTGAAAACCCGGCAGGCCCTGGAAGAAGTGCTCAATGGACTGACCATGGACATTACCCACGACTTTCTGGCACAGGACATCCGGCAGGCCCTGCATCACCTCGGGGAGATTACCGGTGAAATCACCACCGATGATTTGCTAGGCAATATTTTTTCTAAATTTTGTATCGGAAAGTAATTGCTCTTCCTTTTGTTAGCTTTATCCTTCTTTTTATAGTTTTTAAGCGCTTTTATCTTCTTTTATTTGTTGTTAGTTTTCCATATTATTCATATTTTTGTTGCTAAAATGTTTCTATCAACAACTTTTTTGTTGTTAACAACAAAAAAAATCGAAATAGGGAGAGATAATGTTACATTAAGATACATTCTGATACAAAATGTTACCTCCCTATACATTTTCTCCGTTAATAAAGAAATTTAATGAGTAGCAACCTTCGAATACCCAAAATCTGTCAGCACTGTGGTGTTGAGTTTATTGCGAAAACTACAGTGACTCAGTTCTGTGGTGACAACTGCGCAAAACGTGCTTACAAAAAGCGAAAGCGAGA
>JBGTIS010000248.1:0-17180 GCA_041745535.1 Cyclobacteriaceae bacterium
ATTTCCGATGCTGGAAGGCAATCCCGACACGGCACTGAAAGATCCTTACTCGATCGTTCTCACGGAGGCGGCGGCGAAGAAGCTATTCGGCAACGAATCCGCGCTCGGCAAGGCAATCAAATTCGATACACTCGATTACCAGGTGACCGGTGTAATGAAGGACGTTCCCTTCTTTTCGCATATCAACTTCGAAGCACTGGTATCGTTCTCCACACTTGAACAAAGAAGTAAAGTCGATAAACTTTTTGAGGCATGGACAAGCATGTGGTCGAACTACGTGTACCTCCTGCTGCGGGAAAATGCCGATATGGCATCCATCCGGTCGCAGCTCGACGCAATTGCAAAGGAGGAAAATCTCGCCGAAGAAAACACTAAGATCCAACTCGATCTTCTTCCTTTATATAAGATCGTAGTCGGAGAAGATCTCCGTCGCTCCGAGGGCCTTCACTCCGTGGGTCCTCACATGCCTCCGGTTGTGCTTTGGATACTCGGCGGGCTTGCGCTCGTTGTGATATTGTCTGCGTGTTTCAACTATACCAATCTTTCGATAGCGCGTGCCATGCGCCGCTTTAAGGAAGTAGGTCTTCGCAAAGCTATCGGTGCCGGAAAGAGTCAGGTACGGCAACAGTTCCTAGCGGAGGCGATCATGACCTCCCTGGCAGCCCTCCTTCTTTCATACTTCATATTTCTTGTATTGCGGCCGCAGCTGATAAACATGGCTCCGGAGATGCAGCGCATAGTGAAGCTCGACCTCACTCCGTCTATGGTGGTAGCCTTTATCGTCTTTTCGGTCACCGTAGGTGGTATTGCCGGCTTCATGCCTGCCATATTTTATTCGAAAGTCAGCGCGATCGATGCGCTCAGGAATGTGTCCGCTCCGGCGTACCGGTCGGTGAAAGTATTCAAACAAGTATCACTCAGACGCGCCTTGGTGGTGATTCAATACACGCTCACACTGATATTTATAACAACAACCGCTGTCGGCTATGTGCAGTATAAAAACATACTTGCATTCGACTTGGGATTCAACACAGAAAATATCCTAAACATTAATATGCAGGGTAATAAACCCGACGCGCTTCTCAAGGAACTGAGCGAGATGCCGGAAGTAACCGCCCTGTCCCGGTCGTTAATAATCACCAGCGTTGGGAATTACTGGGGCGGCTATATGAAATACAAAGATTCGCGAGACTCTGCCTTGGTCTTGACCAACCACGTCGACGAAAACTACTTGCCTCTGCATGAATACCAGCTCGTTGCCGGAGGAAATTTCATCGCGCGACCCACTACAGCCAAAGCCGCCAGGGAAGTGATCGTTAACCAACAAGTCTTAAAACGATTTAATATCGGTGCCAACGACCCCGAGAAAGCAATTGGGGAGGAGATCACGCTGACACAGCCACCCAATTTCTCGGAGGGACGCAAGATGACCATTGTTGGAGTAATAAAAGACTTTCACTATGGCACGGTCGTGGACCAAATCGAGCCGGTAACATTCCTGTTCTGGACACCAGAAGACGGGGCAATCATTAATGCCAAAATACAAAGCACTGACATGCTGGCGACCATAGCCAAGATCGAGTCCGCATGGAAGAAGATCGATCGTGTTCATCCATTTCAGGCGAAATTCTATGACGAGGCCATAGAAGATGCATACAGCGAATTTTCCGCCATGATCAAGATCATTGGCTTCCTTTCATTCCTCGCTATTTCTATCGCGTCGATGGGACTGTTCGGAATGGTGGTGTTCACAACCGAAACCAGACTAAAAGAGATCGGCATCCGAAAGGTAATGGGCGCCAGCTCCGGCAACCTTATATACCTGTTGAGCCGCGGTTTTCTATTGCTGTTGTCGATATCGGCGTTCATTGCCCTGCCGGTAACTTACTTCTTCTTCGAAAACGTTGTGCTCACGAATTTCCCCTATCATACACCCGTGCAAATCCCCGAGCTATTCGTTGGCTTGCTTGCGGTATCGCTGATCGCATTCATTATGATCGGGTCGCAGACCATGAAGGCGGCGAGGAGTAATCCAGCGGAGATCCTGAAGAGCGAATAGGAGTTACTGATTACCATTTTTCCTAATATCTTCGCGGCTTTGTCGGGTAAGAGCACGATGTTATCATCGTACCCTCCCCTAAGAACGGTTCATCTACGTTACTGAGAATTTGATGCTTCGGCAGTCCGATTCCGCTACACCACTCGCTTCTTTTCAGTAGACCGTTTTCAGGATGAGGATATTCGGTATATCATTCAACTACTAGGTGCTGATCTTTCGGTGCCGGACTTTCGAGCGGCTTATGAAAGCTCAATTGTCTACTACCACCGAACAATCATCCTAGATGAGTTAGGTTATCATGATTTTGACAGCAAGAAAACTGAGTTCAACTACGAACTCGGGCGACTGGTCGCTAAACGTCTACGGCCCAAACAGATTTTCTATCAAATAACCCAGTATCTCAAGGCTCACCATTATTAAAGAGTTGTTCTTTCGATTGCTACCAATTGTACAGCGGCTTCGGTTTCCGGAAGGGGCCGTCAGCCAGGATGTAATCCACTATCATGCGCGGTGGACCATCAGGGCCACTACGTTCCAGCATCAACAGATCAGCGATCCCTATACGCAATACTCGCATCTGCTTTCCTTCATTCACTTTCAGTTTTATACCTATCAGGATAGTCTCATTTATCAAGTCGGAAGAACTAGCTGACGACGGAAAGATTATCCTACTAGAGAACCTCATTCAAACAGAACAGACGGACGAACTTCAGGCCGATCAAGATGCCGAGATCCTAGACAAAGAAATTAGTACGGTATCCCAACAGCAAGAATACTATGATATTATCGAGGGTAACTTCCGTAAGCTTAACAACCGGGTAGGACGACTGCTTCAACTCATTGTCTTTGATCGACAAACATCTGTCCCGCTGATCTTCGAGGCTTGGCAGCACTAGATAGAAGAACAGGACAAGGAGGGTAGACCAAGGTTAAAAATTTGAAGTCATATTCCAATTTTCCATTCAATTTCCACTTCCAAAAGAACCTCTTGGGCATTCATTTTTAGAAAACATAACCTTTATAATGAATAATCGTTCATTTTAGAAATAGTTAGTATACAGATGCTGTTAATTTATTGCCATCCTAATCATTAATTGATTCCTGGAAAAATATTATGAGAACAAAGAGTACTGATAAATATGAGGCCTTACTGGCAGCCACCCTTACCCTGGTGCATAACCAGGGTTTTCACGATGCACCCATGTCTAAAATCGCCAGGCAGGCAGGCGTGGTACCCGCTACCATATACCTGTATTTCCACAATAAGCAGGATCTGGTAAACAAACTTTATTTACAGGTAAAGGAGCAGTTCTGTGTAGCGGCCTTCGATAATTATGATCATCAGGCACCCATAAAAAAGGGTTTTGAACACATTTGGCATAACATTGCCCATTTTAAACTGAATAATGTGAAGGAAGCCGCTTTCTTAACGCAATGCGACAATACCCCCATGATTGATGAAAATATAAGGCAGGAGGGGCTGAAGCATTTGCAGCCGTTGCTGGACCTTTGGGAAAGAGGAAAAGAAGAGGGGATTGTTAAACCGGTATCACCGTATCTGCTATATGCCTATACTGTTTATCCGCTATCTTTTTTGCGGGCCATACAGGAAAAAGCACTGTATGGAATCACCGATGACATTCTAAAACAGGCATTTCAATCTGCCTGGGATGCCATACGCGTCTGATAATTTGATTGATAACTGAATGAATATTCATTATAAAATGAAAATTAACCATGAGTAAAGTAATAGTATTAAATAACCGACCCGAAGGAAAACCACAGGCGTCAGATTTCAAATTTGTAGAGCAGGATAAGCCAACCCCCAACGAAGGTGAGGTTTTATTAAAGGCTGCTTACGTTTCCGTAGATCCCTATCTGCGCGGCCGGATGAGGAATCAGAAATCCTATATTGAACCGTTTCAACTGAATGAACCCATAACTTCTGGTGTGGTGGCAGAGGTGGTAGCGTCGAAAAATGATGCTTATCAGCAGGGCGATTACGTATCCGGCATGCTGGCCTGGAAAGAATACCAGACATCAAACGCGAAAAACCTGCAAAAGGTAGACCCTGATCGGGCCCCGCTTTCCGCCTACCTTGGTATCCTGGGCATGACCGGACTCACGGCCTATTTCGGTCTGACTGACATTGGCAAACCCAAAGAAGGGGAAACAATTGTGGTATCGGGTGCGGCCGGTGCCGTAGGTACTGTGGCGGGTCAGATTGGCAAAATAAAAGGCTGCCGCGTGATTGGTATTGCCGGCACCGATGAAAAAGTGGAACTGCTTACCACCAAATTCGGGTTTGATGAGGCGATCAACTACAATACCACTACGAATATGAAGGAAGCGATTGCCAAAGCAGCGCCCAATGGGGTAGATGTGTATTTTGACAACGTAGGCGGAGAAATCTCCGACGCGGTACTGGCAAACATTAATCGACATGCGCGTGTGATAGCCTGTGGCGCTATTTCAGTGTATAATGACACTACCGTGCCTACCGGTCCACGCATAGAAACCACCCTTATTAAAATGAGTGCGCTGATACAAGGCTTTACCGTTGGAAACTATGCCGCAAGGTTTGGTGAAGGCATTCAGCAACTTGCGCAGTGGCTGGAAGCTGGGAAACTCACCTATGCAGAAACCATAGTGGAAGGATTTGACAATATTCCCCAGGCCTTTATGGACCTGTTTGAGGGCAAGAACGAAGGGAAAATGGTGGTGCGTGTTTAAGCGCCTCTTCTCTGAGCTTTCGATTTTTGTATTCATATCGTAAACTATAAAATATTAACCTGCGTGCTCAGGTATAGGATAGCACATTAATTAACCTGATTTCAAATCATTTAAATAAACTATTATGAAATTTTTGTTTGTATTAACATCACACGATAAACTAGGCGATACCGGAAATAAAACAGGATTCTGGATTGAAGAATTCGCCGCACCCTATTATTATCTTGCTGATAAAGGAGTAGACATTACCATCGCCTCACCAAAAGGCGGACAACCCCCCATTGATCCTACCAGTGACAAACCGGAAAATCAAACTCCGGCTACCAAACGTTTCAAAGAAGATAAGGAACTACAGGATAAACTGAGTAAAACCCTTCAGCTTTCAGCAGTAAAGGCTGCCGACTTTGATGCCGTGTTTTATCCTGGAGGCCACGGCCCGCTCTGGGATTTATCGAAAGATGAAAAATCCATCAAACTGATACAAAACTTTTATGAAAGTAATAAACCTACCGGTTTGGTGTGCCATGCACCCGCAGCACTTAAAAATGTAAAAACCAAAGATGGTGAATACCTGGTGAAAGGTAAAAAAGTTACGGGTTTTACCAATAGTGAGGAAAAGGCTGTGCAATTAACTGAGGTGGTTCCTTTTCTGGTAGAAGATATGCTGAAGGAAAATGGTGGAATTTACAGCAAGGCAGATGACTGGCAAACCTATACGGTTAAGGACGGGAATCTGGTAACGGGGCAAAACCCAGCTTCGTCGGAGGCAGTAGCCGAAGCACTATATCACATGTTAAAGAATTAGCCGATTATATTTCAAAAGCACAGGGCCTCCAGCCATGGGTTGGCCGGGCTCTGTGCTTCCCAATTATCAGGAACCTATTCGTTAGTAGCGATCCAATCACCGCTGAGTAAGGTAACCTGGTACTTTAGTCTGCATCCTTTACACATCGAAATCCCACAAAATACCGGCTTATTTTTTCGGGTAGCAGATAATATCGCTGTGAGGTACGAATAAAGGAGTGGTTATTGAAATTGGAACCACCCCGCATCACTTTGTAGGTTTCTCCGTATTGTTCCATAGGTACCTCATTGCCCGGATAGGGCTGATACCAGTCGGCCGTCCATTCCCATACGCTTCCGGCCATGTCAAAGCATCCATAGGGGCTTTCAGGCTTTGCAATGGAACCTCCTCTGGATGTTTTCTGATCCCAAACCACAAAGGTGTTATCATACGTATTCCCCCAGGGAAAAATACGGCCATCGGTTCCGCGTGCAGCTTTTTCCCATTCCTTTTCAGTGGGCAATCGTTTTCCGGCCCCTTGAGCATAGGCAGCGGCCTGGCTCCAGGTAACAATGGCGGCATTATTTTCTTTTCCTTCCGGAAACGAAAACTCAGGATCGAATTGCGCAAATTCGGCATTACTTATTTCGTATTTATCAATAAAAAACGCTTTGGTACTGGCAATTTGCTGTGGCCTTTCATCGGGATCGCCATATGGGCTGCCCATAATAAATTCGCCGGCAGGTACATACACCATGCCCTCTGGCGGTTCGGACTGGCCCAATGCCGGATCATAAACCATTACCGATAGCACACAAATGCATAGGGCAGTAAACATCTTTTCCATATTGTTTGCTGTTAACTTTACCATTTCGGATCAATTAAATTATAATACCTGCCAAACCAGTAGTTTCGAATCATGGCGGCGGCGGTGCCTTCCTCCTCTGATTCCACCACCCTGATACCACCATCTTCTGTGGGAATATTAAATGTTTTTGTTTGGCGTTCAAATCCCCACATTTCCTTAATGGCCTGCTTCCGGTGTTCAGTGAATACGGCTTCGCCCGTAAGTACCTGATAAACCATAATAAACCAGATGCTGCTTTCCCAGGTAAATTCCATGTCCTGCCAATCGTACCAGTGCCGGTTTAAACTCATTCTGTACTTGTTCAGTAATGACCGGTCATCTTCATAGCGCATGAGCATAAACAGAGAGCGGGCGGCATGGTAATCATCTCCTACATTTCGCCACTCCGGTGGAAAAAGCATTTTGGCCTTGATCTGATCATCGTCGTACTGATACCGATCGATCAGCATGTGATAGGCGGCGTTGTATCGCTCCTTTCCGGTAATGCGATGTGCTACCTTTAACCCCATTAACATTTCCAGTGAATTAAGCGGCTGATGTGGTAAATCCGGACAAAAATTTCCCCACAGCGTCATTTTACCATCCAGATCGGTTAGTTTGAAATTATTATCAACAATGCGTCCCATAAAGCGGTCTAACAGGTCAGCAGCCTTTTGTTGGTAGATTTCATCGGCGCAGAATTCCCAAAAAGTGCCTACACCATAAAATATGGAGGTAAATTTATCCGCACTCAGGTCTCCCAGCCAACGGTAACCCGGCATAGAGGAGGACGCATGCCATTCGTGGTACCACAATACTTCTTCGTGCCACAACGGTTTGTCGGTTCTGTTAAAGCTGCGCGCTACCAGTCCGGGTACCCCGGTTACCTGTTCCAGTTTTAATATACCTTCAAAAATCTGATTGGCAATGTCCCTGTCTTTCAGATCTTTGGTAAGCGCATATTTATGGGAATGGGAATAAGCTGCCAGCATTTCTGAGGTGGGATCTAAACAATCGGCCTGTGAACCTACAATCGGCCGATCTAATCCGGCAGGAGGGAAAATCACATGCTGCATGATGGCCCCTTCATTCCAATGATTCCCAAGCATTAGCTTGTCGAATATACTTACTTTTACATGAAGCGGATCTGTTTTTTGGGGAAAATCATTTACCTTTTGTGCGTAGGAAGCTTTGCTGAATGGAATAAAGAAAAAAGCGCAAAGATAAAACAGCACCTGTTTTTGCATGGTGTTTACAGTTGTGGGTTATTAAATTTCTGAAAGAAAGGTAATTTTCCTTAACTTAAGAATTCTGTTAATTAACTCAAAAATCAATCTGCTTACAGTGCTTTAATTATGATATATATTCTGATTGATTTTGCAGGATTTGGTTTTCATTTAAACCGGAGCCGGCACTAAATAAAATTCGTCTGCAGAAGGTGTATTTTAGTAAAAATACCACGATTGGGGAATAATACAATATTTTATCACATTGATGCTTTCACCTTAAAATTTAAATCACCTTTAATCGTAAATGAAAGAAAAAAAAAACTGACAAACATTTCCCACCGGTCATTGCTTAAAAATGGTGCGATCGCTTTCTCCATTTTTATCGTACCCGGACACGTGTGGGGAGGTATAGCACAATATCCGGGAAGCCTGTATGCTTACCGAGATGGTAAGAAATAATAAAATTGTCAGGCAGATGGGCAACCAGTGCGGATAGAATCTACTGATGAATATGTTTCAGAAATGGTTAGATTCAGGCGATACAGATTTGCAGTGCTTCAATAAAAGTATAATCTTGTTTTAACTATGACACAGAACCATACCCTGATTATAGGTGCAAGTGTATCTGGTTTGGCTTCGGCTTCCTGTTTGCAAAAACAGGGTGTCGAATATATCATTATTGAAAAAGAAGCAGTGGTGGCTACGCCCTGGCGTAATCATTATGACCGGCTGCATTTGCATACCAACAAAGGTTTATCAAATTTGCCCAATAAAAAGTTTGGCAGCAAAATCCCCCTTTATCCCAGTCGGCAGCAGGTAGTTGATTATTTAGATGATTACAGAAAAGCCTTTAATATCCATCCCATATTTAACACCGAAGCTAAATCGGTTAGAAAAGCAGGTGAGTACTGGATTACTGAAACTACCAACGGCACCTACCAATCAAAATACCTGATAGTGGCTACGGGGCCGTATGGTAAACCCAAGCCCATAGAATTCAAAGGCATGGACACCTTTCCCAGCAGGATTTTGCACAGTTACGGCTACAAAACAGGTCGGGATTTTAAAGGGCAAACGGTTTTGGTGGTAGGTTTTGGCAATTCTGCCTGTGAAATTGCTATTGATTTGTTCGAACAGGGTGCTGTACCGTATATGTCGGTACGATCACCTGTAAATGTAATACCACGCGATATTTTAGGTATTCCCATCCTTCAGTTAAGCGTATTAATGGCCCGACTTCCGCCCCGGGTAGCTGATACGCTCAATGCACCTTTGCTTCGGCTGCTGATTGGTGATATCACCAGACTGGGTTTGAAAAAATTGCCGTATGGTCCATTCGAACAAATTCAAAGGGATGGCACCATTCCGCTGCTGGATATTGGTACCATCCAACATATCAGGGAAGGGCATATTAAAATTCATGATAACATCGACCACATACAAGGTAAAACTATTTATTTTACCGATGGTAAAAAACAGGATTTTGATGCCATTATTGCGGCCATTGGATATTACCCGGATTATGCCGAAATTATTGATGTAGACAAAAGTCGTTTTGAAGATTTAAAAGTGAGCACCAGTAAGCAAAAGTATTTTGGCAAAGACGGCCTGTATTTTTGTGGTTTTTATATCGGCCCCACAGGAGAATTTCGTGAAATTGCCCTGGATGCACAAAAAATCGCAAAGGATATTACCGAAAAGTCGCTTTGACTTTATGGCTCCGTCATCGTCTTCTATGGAATGTTGAATAACCTCTCATCATATCGGGTCGGTTCGTGCATAAAGATCATAGGGCAGGCCCACGAATATTTCCAGGAAATTCAAAACTTTTAAAAAAATGAATCAAACCATTGTTAATCTGAGTAATTCTGAATTGAAAAACTGGTTTACTGGAGAAGGTTTTGTGCATGCTGAATTTAAAAATGACAGGGAATACGTGTTAAACTCCTGGAATGCACATTCAGTGAGTGTAAAACTAACCCGGAGAACCGGCTTCGATACCTATTACAAAGAAGCCTATGGCGGTGCGGTATTGGTATTTGAAGTTTCCAATCAACCCAATATATTAGTGTACAATTGCTATTGCCCTATCTGGCTATTTGGAATATGGAGTAAGAAACTGACCTTTAAAAAGAATGCGGGCTTGATTTTTAAATACCGGAGCGAAGGCTATCAGATGGAGGAGAAGTTCAGGAAGTTTTTAGGGAAGAAAGGCGCGGTGCTGCATGCCTCATAATCATAATTCAATATAAAATAAAAAAACCTCCAGGTTCGGTACTGCACAGGAGGTTTTTCTTTTATAAGGTCAGATTATACTACCTGCAGACTCATAAATTACACATAATTAATTATCATTTAGTTATTTGGCCAGTTGGCCCAGTTACTGCAATGGCCGCCATTATCAGTTTTTCCAATTTCAGTTTGTACACCTGAATACGCTGCATTCATTACTGCCCTGGGTGAAAAATGTAATTTTCCATTAGCTAGGGTTCTGAACGCCTTTCCAAAATGTGCCTGGCTCAGCCCATGCCCGGCTTCGTGTAGGGCAACTGTTTCCACATCATAGGTACTTCCATCCTGCCAGGGGAATTCATCGTTGTAGTAAATTTCCCGCCATGCTACGTCGGCTTTTCCATCGTTGTTGGTGTCAATGGGATTATTGTTTTCATCGGTAAAGATGATGGTAAAGGTTACGCCCAAGATAAAACTGCCACCACCAGGAGTCAGTATATTAAAAAATGCGGCGGGCAACCAGCCGGCATGCAGCACATCTGCAGCGTAATCAGTACTTCCTCCGTATCCAAAAATTCCAGCAACAAAACCCGTTGCCCTTCCGTCATAGGGTATTTTGGTCATGCCGAGGTCTGAGCAGTTTACGCCATCCCAGGTATTCATAGCGCGGTCAATCGCTGCTTCAGTAACTGCAGCAGCCAGGTCAACGGAAGGTCTGTTATTATCTACATAATACGATACAGCATTGGTGCCATCGAGGCTTTGACCCGGAACAAAATCAGCACCGAGTTGTTTGTTTCCACGATTGTTAAAGTAAACAATATTGCCCATATCATTGGTATTCCCAGAAGTGATATATTCAGCGGAGAATATTGCTTTATTTGAGTTAGCGGTCCGGGCAGCGGATTGGCTTGAAATTCCCAGATCTTCCAGATTCATAAATCTTGGAGCGGGTTCCTGAATTGCCACAGTTTGTTTATCTGTTTCATCCTCACAGGAAAACAGGAACAGGGCGATGATTGCGATTAAGAACAGGCAATAATTTTTCATAATGTAGCGATTAAAATTTTGTAGTTATATTAGAAGAGTTAATATTTGTTTTACAAATATTTTGCCTTTAATATAACCTTATTTCCCGGATAATTTCAAATAATACCTGCATAATTTAGCATGATTATAAAGGGATTGATAGCATTTTTATCAAATTGGGTAGGCCCTGGTATTAATTTTTTTAAATATCCATCCACCCTGCCATATTTTCTTGGCAGAAGCCAGGCGAACTGTTCGAAGGGTTGGTAACGGAAAGCGTGCTATTCGATCAGAAATATTTCCCGGTAACCATTGTCTACCAGGTCCATATAACCTTTCATGATTGAGGCTAACTCAGGACTTCCGGTAGCCGTCCGCAATTGCCCCATGAACAGGCCAATATCCTCCACTTCCGATTCCAACACCACCGTCCAGTAACCAGCCACTACGTCGGTCATGACCCGATGTGCTTTACCACCCTCAACTTTTGGCAGATAGGGCAGGGCTTCCTTAAACTTTTTTACCAGCGCCTTGGCATTCCCGGGCTTTGCTTTGAATACATCTCTTACAAGGTACATAGCAGGGTAGATTTAATGTGAAATTATATGAAGTTACACAGCTTTTGGCGCTATTTCAAAACATGCACAGAAATTTATTTTAACCCGCAGGGAGCAACAGATCATCCGGTTATTGATTAAAGATTTCTGAGAAAATGGACATCAGTTATGAAACGGTAAGAACCTACCGGAAACCTATTTTACAGAAAGCCGGCGTTACAAGTACCCATCAGATGATTAGCTACATGCTGTTAAATAATATTGTGTAATAATAAAGGGTATTAGCAGGTTAAAACTTTTCAGCTTCCATTTTCAGGGAATTTCTTTAAAACTCTGACCTGGTTACGAACAGTGGCCCTGTAAAATAACGGGAAAATGAATTTTAATTAAGTCAGGCTACTGTTTGAAGATTCGGCACATTCTGAATAGCCGGCACATCCATCACCTCCGTGCCCTGCACCGGATGCTCAACGGCATACACCAGAGCTTGCAGCATCTGATCCTGCCGCACCAGTCCTAAGCGCAGCGCACTTTCCCGTGTAGCTGGAATCTGTTCTAACAGGCCATATACTGGAATCAGCACATAGGGCCAGCGATGACCCGGTCCTAGTACATACCATGGTCGAAGAAAAGTAGCATTCAGTCCGGCCTTGGTAATTAAGGCTTCTCCTTGCTGTCGTACCTGCTGGTATAGGCGCATAACCGGTGCCGGTTGTGCCACCGACAGGTATATAAAATGTTTAATGCCAGCCTCACGTGCAGCCGCAACACTTGCCTGAATTGATACCAAATCGACAGAAAGAAACGCCTGGTTTTTGGAAGGACTTGGGTGTCGCACACCAACAAGGTGCACCAATGTATCAGCGGGTGCAATGGAGGTTTTGAAGGTGGTGGCATCCAAGGCATCGCCCAGGGTTATGGTGGCTCCTGCTGGAATTTTGTCTGCTGAGGTCTGTCGTACCAGTGCTTTTACTGTGTGACCACGTGCCAGAAGCAGGCTGATCAGTGGCCGGCCCAAATAGCCAGTCCCTCCGGTAACGAATATGCGGTGCGCTGTCATTATTCAAACCTCTTATTGGAAATGAATGTGTATAATATAATATTTTACTTGGAAAATTTCCAATTATCGCTCATTTTGTATTGAAGTTATGCCACCATGCGGCCAAAGTGAAAAACCGCGTTTTGTGTATTCCTTCACACATGTGCGTCCTTCTCCCAAATACATTAATTTCCATTTTAATAAGTAATCACCTAAAATTTATTATAACGACCTTAGATACCTAACCCCTAAAATCACGAACCTTATGAAAAGTATATTACAACGCATTAAGCAGGAAAATAATCAACTCGAGCAACAGGATGCTGTAGCAATCCAGGCTGAGATAATTGATCCTGCCACATCCGATAACCGCCGTGCTTTCCTGAAAAAGACGGCAATTGGTGGTATATCCCTGGCTGGTATGATGGGTCTCTCATTAGAAGATACTGTAGCCCAATCCACTGCCAACGTGAAGCGCGCTTCCTATCCGTCTGATCTGAAAATTACGGATATGCGGTATGTTACTGTAGACAATGGTACCTCTTTTACCAATGCGCGGAATGTGATTATCCGGATTGATACCAATCAGGGAATTTATGGCCTGGGAGAAGTGCGGGATGGTGGAGATGCCCGGTATGCTCTCTTTCTGAAAAGCAGGATTTTAGGACTGAATCCCTGTAATGTGGAAATGATTTTGAAAATCCTCAAACCTTTTGGCGGGCATGGCAGAAAGGGCGGCGGATACTCTGCGGTGGATATGGCCTTATGGGATTTGGTAGGCAAAGCTTATAACGTGCCTGCCTGGCAATTACTGGGTGGCAAATACCGGGATAAAGTGCGGTTGTATGCCTATGTGCCCGGTCATGATGCCACTAATATGGACGTGGAAAAATTTAAAGCTGATTGCCATCATCGCATGGTGGAACAGGGATATACCTGGTTGAAAATGCATCCGGGCATACAGGTTTATAGTCAGCAGACGGGTACCACGGTCAACACGAATATGAATCCCACTTTCCAGGATAATGATATCGATAGTTACATGTCATACCAGAATACCCGGCATGCTTTCACGGGGATTCAGGTTACCGATAAAGGGCTCGATGCATTGGCGCGGTATGTATCGCAAATCCGCGATGTGGTAGGCTATGAGGTTCCCTTATCGGCAGACCATTTCGGGCATTTTGATGTAAACAATTGTATCCGAGTGGCCAATGCCATGGAACCTTATCGGCTGGCCTCACTGGAAGATCTGCTTCCCTGGGACAATACAGAGCAGTGGAAGCTCATAACGGATACCATTAACTCACCGACTATTACCGGAGAAGATATTTTTGGTAAGGAAGCTTTCCGTACACTCTGCGACGCGCATGCGGTGGATATTGTGCACCCGGATATGGGTTCGTCAGGTGGCCTGCTGGAAACAAAAAAGATTGGCGACTATGCCGAAGAAAAAGACGTAGCCATGAAAATGCACTTTGCCGGTACGCCGGTTTGCTTTATGGCCAATGTGCATTGTGCGGCAGCTACCCAGAACTTCCTGGCGTTGGAAATGCCCAACCAATGTGTGGACAATCCCTGGTGGCCCAAGCTGGTAAATATGGTGGGCAAGCAACCGCTGTACACCCATGGTTTTGCCAATGTGCCAATAGACGCGCCCGGACTGGGGGTGAAACTTAATGAAGAAGAGATTAAAAAACACCTGCATGCGGAAGATAAAAGTTATTTCGCGCCTACGCCCCAATGGAACGAAAAGCGTTCTCACGACCGACTTTGGAGTTAAATACAATTACGATGGATGTTTTAGAAGCATACAAGCAATCCAGAGACACCCTGCTTGCACAGCGGGGGATTGAACCGCAATCAAAAACAGTTGCCACCAACGGACCGGTGAAAAATGTGCATTACCTGGAATTGGGTGCGGGTAAACCGCTAATCATGATTCATGGTGGCGGCAGTCATGCCAGCGAATGGATTAACATTCTGAAGCCATTGTCCGCGCATTTTCATTTGTATGTGGTAGACCGCCCCGGTTGTGGTCTTACCGATAGTATCGACTACCGGGGTGTAAATTTCAGGGAAAGCGCGGTTGATTTTGTAAGGTCTTTTATGGATGCGGTAGGTTTGAAGAAGGTTTTGCTGTTGGGACAATCCATGGGGGGCTATTTTAGCATCTGCTTTGCCATGCGATATCCTGAACGTGTGGAAAAACTATTGCTGATCGGTGCCCCCGCCGGTATGAATCGCTACATACCTTTTAAGCTAAGGCTACTGGGCACAAAAGGATTGAACCGTTTGCTGGTCAGCACCGTGGCCAAACCCAGTGTTGAAAATCTGAAAGATATTCACAGGCAAATATTGGTGGCCGATATCCATAAACTATCGGAAGATTACTTCACACATGGCTATTATGGGCAGTTATTACCCGGAAATGAAAGGGGATTCCTGTCGATGTTGGAAAACGTGCTGACGGTTAGGGGCTGGCGCAAAAATTTATACATAGGCGATCAGTTGCATCAGTTGAAAATACCGGCGCGGTTTATCTGGGGCGATAAAGATGCGTTTGAAAAGCCCGATACAGGTTTACACAAGGCAAAAGCCATTAAAGATTTTAAATTTGAGGTAGTAAAAGATGCCGGACATTGTCCCTGGCTCGACCAACCGAAAAAGTGTGCGGCTTTAATTGTATCCATGCTGGAACATTCGTAAATTTTTATAAACGATAGGCATGTGAGCTTTTCTTATGCCGCGCATAATCATTCAAATTAAGAACATAATGCGGCAATCCGGAATGATAAAAACAATTTACCTGCTTACCATCGGTGTTTTCTTATCGGTACAGGCTTTTGCGCAAATGTCGCCCCAGGCCAGGGATAGTCTGAACAGACTAAGTGCCCAGGATCATCAGTTAATGATGCAGGAATTGGGCATTACGGAACTGCGCCCGGGTCCGTCCGGGAATCCGGATGCCCCAAATGCGGCCAACTCCGATGAATCGAAAGCGAAAGCCTATACCAGTTTACCCAATCCATTGGTTTTTAATAATGGCGACAAAGTGCGTACTGCCCGGCAATGGGAGCAGCGCAAGCGGGAAATCAGGGAAGATTTTGACCGTGAGATATATGGCCGGGTTCCCGAAAATGTGCCTGCGGTTACCTGGGAAGTGATCCGTGAGACAGACACCTTGAATGCGGGTTATCCCATCAAAGTAAAAGAACTGCTGGGGCATGTGGATAACACTTCCTATCCGGCCATCAGTGTCGACATACAACTAACCCTTACCACGCCCGCCAATAGCACCACCCCGGTGCCGGTTATGATGGAATTTGGCTGGAACTTTCCCGCATCATTCCAACGACCACCGCAGGAAGGCCCTACCTGGCAACAACAATTGCTGGAAAAAGGGTGGGGGTATGCCATTATCATTCCTACCAGCTTTCAGGCCGACAATGGTGCCGGTCTCAGAGAAGGAATTATCGGATTGGTAAATAAAGGCAAGCCCAGAAAGCTCGACGATTGGGGTACATTGCGTGCCTGGGCCTGGGGCGCCAGCCGGGCACTGGATTATTTTGAAACCAATGCCGATGTGGATGAGAAACGTGTGGGAATTGAAGGGCTGTCACGGTACGGAAAGGCAGCCATTGTCGCCATGGCCTATGAACCACGCTTCGCGATTGGCTTTATCGGTTCATCGGGCGCGGGTGGCACCAAAATATACCGACGCGTATTTGGCGAACAGGTAGAGAACCTGGCAGGGTCTGGCGAATACCATTGGTTCGCGCCCAACTTTATTAAATACGCCGGACCACTGACACCCAATGACCTGCCGGTGGATGCTCACGAACTGATTGCCCTCTGCGCGCCCCGACCGGTGTTCATCAGTGCCGGCGCTACGGATGTGGAAGGACCGTGGATAGATGCCAAAGGCATGTTTTTAGCAGGCGTACACGCCGGGCCGGTCTATACACTACTGGGTAAGAAAGATCTGGGTGTTACCGAATTTCCCCCGCGGGAAACTACTTTAACGAATGGGGATATTGCCTTCCGACAGCACGCTGGTGGCCATACGGTAGTTCCCAACTGGCCTGTATTCATTAAATTTGCCCAGCGATATTTCTCCAAATAGGGATCAACACGATAACGCCCGTGGCAACGAGTACTTTCTGTAATGATTGCACCTACATTTTAAAATAAGTGGACAAAACTAATAAAGGATTCCTTGCCGGATGAGCGATATCGGACTGCCGACGCAGCGAATTCTGGTGGCCGGCACCCCCTTCATGAGACAGACCCCGGAATAAATCCGGTCGGCGCCCCGACGGGGAGAGTGCTCTAAAACTTTTGCTCACCTGCTTATCAGGCTGCTTCTTCCTGGGGAACTACTTTCCGTTTTCTTTTGGAAGCATACACCACCATACCAAAAGATTCCAGTATTTGCGGCGTATCCTGAAAAGCGATGCGCGCCAGTTTACAGAATTCCACATACCAGACCCGCAGCGCTTTGATGGCCCGCATTTTTTCCTGCGTACTGTGTTCAGCATCCCCTTTGATCTTGTACCGCTTTGCCTGTAAGGCGATCAGCGCTTCGGCGGCGGCCGCATTCTGCTGGAATGATGCCTGCTCAGCGCCAAATCGCTGCATTCGGTCCATATATGGAGGTGCTTTTCTATA
>JBGTIS010000249.1:0-15645 GCA_041745535.1 Cyclobacteriaceae bacterium
TCTGTTCCCGGGCTTCTTTCCAGTTTCTTTGCTCGATGGCCTCCCTTACTCCGGGTAAGGTTTTAACGCCATAACCGGTATAAAAACCCGGCGCGTAAATGGCATGTCTGAACCAGGGTCGCCGGGGCAATCCATTCTCCAACAGCAGGATTTGCTCAGCTTTGTAAATATTTTCATTCAGTTGACTGAGCGCTTTGGGCTTCACTTTTTCCATTTCCTGGAGCTGGTCAACCGCTGATTCCAAAGCGGCCATCGCGTTCTGCAAATCATTGAAATTCAGATAAGGAACAGGTTCTTTGGGAGCCGGGGGGAAATAGGTTTTGGTAGGGTCGGCCGCCTGCACAAACATTTCCGAGTCGAGCATCTTATTTTCTATCTCAGTTTTTTCCCGCATAGCGTCAGTGCCCTTCATTAAATCTTCCAGATAACCATTCACGGTGGTATAAAAGCCCATAAAATCAAAAGGTAAAACTTCCGCATTGGCCAGCCTGAGGGTAATCCTTCCTGCCGTTTGTGCCAGGGTAACCCCATATTCAAATCCAGGATCTTTGAAGCGTCGATAGTGGTCGTACGAATCGTAAATGGAATGGTATTCACCGCCACTGCTTTCACCGCCGAACCCCAGATTAACGGCAGGAATACCCAAATGCTGGATAAAAGGTGTGTAATCAGAACCGGAGCCCAGGGCACCAATTTCTATCATCTCCGTATTGAAAGTTTTTTCCTTTTCTTCTGTAGAAGGAGCCTGGGTAGCCTTATAAGCTTTCAGTCGATCGAAAACAGAAATACCAGTTTGCGGGTCTTTTACATCTTTGGCTACTTCATTCATCAATTTCTCCAGGGTATGCGATCCCTGGGCATATAAAAAACCCCGGCCATTGCCATCGGTATTGATGTAAGCCACGGCATGTTGCTGAAGTTCATCGGCATGCTGTTCCACCCATTCGGTTGAACCCAGTAAACCCGGTTCCTCCCCATCCCAGGCACAGTAAATCAGGGTGCGTGCCGGAGGGTATCCCTGCTTCGCCAGCACACCCACCGCACGCGCTTCTTCCATCAGGGCGGCCATGCCACTTACCGGATCTGCGGCGCCATTGACCCAGGCATCGTGGTGGTTGCCCCTGATTACCCATTCTTCCGGATATTTATTTCCTTCAAAGCGGGCGATCACATTGTACAAGGGTTTGATATCCCAGTTAAATGCCAGATTCAGACGAACCTTTGCTGGTCCCGGTCCTATATGGTAGGTAATGGGCAGAGCACCCCGCCATGCCTCGGGTACTACCTGACCGCCCATGGCTTCCAGCAGTGGTAAGGCATCACCATAAGAAATGGGCAGGACGGGAATTTTCAACAGGTTTTTCGCCTCCGACCTTTCCAAGCGCCGGGCATTTTCAGTAGCACCCACATTCGGTGTAAGCGGATCGCCAGGATACAGCGGCATATCCAGCACCGAACCACGCTGCACGCCCTGCTCATTTTTGAAAGGCCCTTCCGGATATACATCGCCCCGGGCATACCCATCATCTTCCGGGTCGGAATAAATGATACAGCCAATGGCGCCTTTCTCCTGGGCTACCTTGGGTTTGATGCCGCGCCAGGAACCACCGTATTTGGCAATTACGATCTTGCCTTTTACGTCAACGCCCAAACTTTCCAGCACTTCATAATCATCGGGAATGCCATAGTTGACAAACACCAATTCTCCGGTAACATCTCCATCGGCTGAATAGCAGTTATAGGTAGGCAATTGCTCATCTGTCTGACTGGAGGTGGCATCTTCCTTCAAAGCAGGCTCCATCAGTTTGGCCGTATATGGTGTGGGAGCCACCAATTGCAACTCACGCACTTTGGGCGTGGGAAACAACACATGGAAAATCTCAATGTTAGCCTCATATCCCCAGCTTTTAAACTGCTTTTGTATAGATTCCGCATTTTCTTTGTCGAATGGCGAACCTACATGATGCGGGCGGGCCGACATTTCCTTAATGTACCGATCAATGTTAGCGGCTTTTATTTGCTGGTCAAATTTTTCTTCTAATGCCTTTTGGTGAGAAACAGGATTATCAGATTTTTTTGGTACCGCAGGATTTTGCGCAAACAAATGGAAATGAGATAGCAAAACAAGGCCACAGGCGTATAGTTTAATCATGAAGTATGTTATTTATGGTATACTATTCTTGAACTACTGCTGTCATCAGCATTCAGAAGCTCAATATAACGGATACTTAGGGAAACTGTCAAGCACTTCGGAAATGATTATAAAAAAAGAGGAACCATTCATTTACAGAACAATCCCTCTAATTTATTATCCAATTTATAATCTAATAATTGTGAATATAATAAAATTTTATTCTGATCTTATATTTAATACAAAATAAAAACAACTAAATCATTCCAATAGCTGCCAGATCAAATTTCTGTACCGGCTGGTTATGGATGGCAGCCGCGTGCAATGCCCTTTCGGCCTGCAGCATATGGCGATAGTTATGGGCAACAAGAAACAGAAATGTATCGCCCAGGGGTAATTTAATCAGTTTGCTGATGGAAATGGGGATTTTAATGCTACGTAAATCCACGCCCCTGCTTTGCTGTATCAACCTTAACAGCTTTTCCTGCTGGTCGATAAATTCCGCGATTACCTGGTTGCTATCCAGTTCTTTTACCGGCTGGTGATTTTTAGGGGAAGAAATTTTTTTAGCGGGTTTTCCATTTACTTCGGGCATCATCATTTTAGTAAAATAATTACCAAACCAACTGGCTTTGAAAGTACTATTGTTTTTCAAAGCCCTGGTTCCGGCCTTTCTGATGCCATTTTCTATGGCGGGTAAATAATAGTTGCCATAACTGTTTAAATGGGCCAGGCATTGGGCGGCACTCCATTTGCCGGGTTCAGGTTGCCGCAACATAATTTCAGCAGGCAGCCCCTGCCACGCTTCAATGGCTTTATTCAGAAAACTTTCAGTTTGCCCGTACAGTCCGTCTAACAACTGTTGTGTATGGTATTGTGTCATTTGTTTTTTTGATACAAAGTACAGCATTCCAGTTGTATAAAATGTTGGTGCGGACCAAGCTTTTTTGTGTTACCAGGTATATTCCGTTTGAAGGTGATTGTCAGCGATACGAAGCCGAAGCACTGGTGCTGTGTGTCGGTTGCTAAAGAAATTGGGTAGATTAGTTGCTTCCCGGTAGTTAACTTTTATAATTTGAATGCAGATGATGGACTTACATCGGCAGGGTTTCGACGACTGACGAAAGCTTCCTAACTTCGGTGAAGACATTTGTTTTTATAACCTTATTTGATGGAAGGAAAGGTGCTGGGATTAGTTTGGCATAATTGTATGTTTTCCAGTAGACAGACGCGGTTACCGCTGGTATTAGTTGTGTAATGAAATCATAACATATTTAATACTCAATGTTCAAGGCTCAACGCTCAATTACACCATGAACCATGTTTATGGAATTGAGCATTGAATATTGAGAATTTAGCGATTAATTTTAACTATAAGCCGCGGTAGGTTTCATTCGCTTCGGCGATCCGATTGAAAAAGATATGCGATATGGGATCCAGGCCCAGGTAAGAAGCCAGGTATTTGTGGGGAATGAGCCGGAGGATATGCGGACTTCGGGTGAGCAGGGTTCTGAATTTCTCTTCGACTGAATATACCTGCGATTCGATTAGCCGCTCCAGTACGCCAGCCAGAATATGGCTGAGGTACACACGGATAAGGGTTTCAAAGTTATGGTGCTTTTGCATCAGCTGTTGTACCTGGGCATGGGTGGTTCGCAGGAACCGGCTTTGGGTCAGGGTTTCAAAATAATACCGGGAAGGCGTTTGTAATAAAAAAGAATCGGCTACCCCGCCGAAGGAATATGGATACATGAATACCAGGGTGGCTTCTTTGTCGTGGTGCAGGGCAAAAGCCCGCTGCACGCCTTCGGTAACAAAATATAAATACCTTTCCGTGTCACCCGAGGCGGTTAAAATCACTTTTCGTTTGGCCTGAAAATGTTGCCAGATGCCCGCAAACTCATACCATTCCGCCTCAGATAGCGGATGAATGGCATTGATATTTTTTCGTAATTCTGAAAGCGATGCTGATACGTCCACAGTTAGGTTTCAGGGTATGCGGTAGATAAAAGTTCAGAAGGCTAATCATTTGAATGTAACGTGACTGCCTGTTGTTCAGGTTTTTTTCGTCTTCCCGTTAAAGCATCAGATTCCTTCAAACAAAGAATACGATTCCAGATAATCGGGCACGGTTACATTGTTCCAGGATAATTCTGTGGTCAGGGTTTCGGCAAAGGCCGTGGCACTTTCCAGTTCACCATGTACCACAAAGGTCTTTTTTGGCGGTCTTTTAAAGTTATTGACCCATTGCAGCAGTTCCAGTTTATCGGCATGTCCGGATAAACCTTCTATCTTCCTTACATGGCACCGAACGGGCACCTGTTTTCCAAAAATCTTGATGGTAGGGTTCCCTTCCAGAATTTTCCTGCCCCGGGTACCTTCAGCCTGATACCCTACAAACAACAGGGTATCGTTTTCATTGGGTAACCGATGGATTAAATGGTGCAGGATTCTGCCCCCGGCGCACATGCCACTGGCCGAAATGATAATGGCATTTTCCTTTACGTCGTTAATGGCTTTGGACGATTCCCGGCTTCTGCAATATTTTACCTGGGGATAATCGAACACGGAGGTCTGGTTTTCCAGATCCTGTTCGCGCAGTTTGTGGTAAGGAAAGTATTTTTTATACAATCCGGTTACACTAATGGCCATCGGGCTGTCGATGTAAATGGTGGCGGTAGGGATATCCCCCATTTCCATCAGTTCCCGCAGGTAATAAATCAACGTTTGGGTGCGGCCCACGGCAAAAGCCGGAATAACCACACAACCCTGGTGCTGGAAGGTTTCGCTCACCACATTACCCAGTTGCCGGGCCGGAAATTCATTCAAAGTATCGCGGTTGCCATAGGTAGATTCAATAAAAAGAATATCGGCATAAGGCGCGGACACCGGATCGCGCAGTATGGGATGATTGTACCTTCCCAGGTCTCCGGAGAAGATAATGGTTTTTTCCTGAACAGGTCCGTTGATGATCATTTCCACCAAAGCGGCGCCCAGGATATGACCTGCATTGTGAAATTTGACCCGTACCGTATCGTGAATCATAACATCTTCATCAAATTCAAAAGGGCGAAGCAGGTTCAGTACCTGTTCGGCATCGTGGGTATAATACAGCGGTAATGGAGGATGGTGTTTGGAAAAGCCTTCTTTCGCGGCAAAGGCGGCTTCTTCTTCCTGCAATTTGGCGGCATCCAGCAGCAGTATTTCAGCCAAACCCGCTGTGGCACTGGTACAATACACCGGACCGTTAAATCCCTGCCGTACCAAACTGGGCAGATAGCCGGTATGGTCGATGTGGGCATGGGTAATTACAACGGCGTTGATGGTGGCGGGGTCTACCGGAAATTCGTCCCAGTTTCGTTCGCGTAATTCTTTCAGCCCCTGGAACATACCGCAATCTACCATTACGGTAAAGGTGCCGATTGATAAAAGATACTTTGAACCGGTTACGGATTGGGCAGCGCCTAAAAATTTTACCTGAACGTCCATGGGTTAATAGGTTTTTCCTGAAAGTTTCTATAGTTATAAAGGTAAACAGAAAATTGAAATCAGGAAATGTTTGGTAGACTAAAGCTTCCGTACAAAACGGAATCCAACGCCTACAGAATTCAGATATCGGTTCGCGGCGAAAAATGTATCATGCAAGGGAGTTAATAAAGCTTTGGATTGCAGCTCGATGCCGACTGCCGTTTTTTCATCTGCTTTTAAAGACAGTCCCCATCCCAGTAAAAATCCCCAGTTGTAGATGCGATTGTTGAGCAGATAAGGTTTTTTCAGCATCCGCAAGTCCTCTTCACTGATTTCACCGGATTTGATGGCGACATTAATATTTGAATTCAGTATTACCGCGTTGATCATCCCAAAAATAGGATACGTTTCAAACTTTTTATGGTCAACCACTTTATAGTTGATAAAAAAAGGAACTTCCAGGTAATCCTGCACAAAATCTATGGAATTAGCCGGATTGAGGTTCTGATTATCAAAAGTTCCGGGCAAATTGGTATTACCAAATCCCTTTTGAGAATAAAAAACGCCCGATCCGATTTTAAAGCGGGTATTGATTTCTTTTTTAATATCGATCCCAAAATCAAAGGAATGGATAGGCCTTTCCGCTAACTGAATGGTAGCAACGCGGGGATTGTTACCAGGATTATCGCCGGGAAAACGGTAAGAAACAGAGGGAATCACATTGATCCCGATCTCAATATATTGTGCATGAAGGGAAAACACCACCAACCAATAAGTAACTACCAGTAAAGCTCTGACCACCATATCTTAAATAATTTTTCCTACAACAATATAAGATTTTTTTAACGATATATGGAAATAACTTCCGATTTATCTATGTGCGCACGGTCGTGAAATTGCCGGGAGTTGGGAGTTGGGGGTTTTTCTTCCTTATCCTGTCGCGTATCTTTTTCAATGGGATCGCCGAAGCGAATGGAGCATAACGCCGCTTTAAAATTCAACAATATTGAGCATTATTAAATGAGTTATATTAGACCTTATTTTGAAAAAGTTATGAAATTGGATATATAATATTCTGATTATGAAAAACAGAAATAATATACCTTTTTTCAGAAGCTATATCGGATAATCTATTTTACCAATTGATACACCTCGCTTCCGGCTAACAAAAAACAACCTAATCCAAAATCCTCTAAATCAGGTGTGCCCTCGTAAGTTACGGGCTGACCATCTTCCGGCTCTTCTCCGGTTCCCTGTATGAACCCTAATGATCCATCAGTGTGCAGGGCATCGGTTACCATTCCATGCCAGGCTTTGGTGATGGCCGACAAATATTTTTGTTTTGCTAACAACCCATTGTTAACGCCCCAGGCCATGCCATACACAAACAAGGCGGTGGCGGTTAATTCCTTACCGCCATAGTGGGTAGGATCGTGCAGGCTTACGTTCCAGAATCCATCATTCCTTTGAATGGGTAGCAGGGCGGCGGCCATTTCCTGAAAAATGTACTGGTATTCAGAGCGATGGGGATCATTTTCCGGGAGGATTTCCAACACACCTGCCAGGGCAGCCAGTACCCAGCCATTCCCTCTTGCCCAGTAACAGTCCTTCCCATTAGGTTCGGCATAGGGCGGATCATACTCATCGTTGTACCACCACAAATGGTCTTCCGGATTGTACAATCCATTCTCACCCACCTTAATTTTTGTATAATTAAAAAGCGCGTGCATTTTTTCAAAGTAAGTGGCTTTGTTGTATAAAACTCCCAGCCGCGCGAACACCGGCATGGCCATGGGTAAGGCATCGATGCTGTTCCAGTCATCCACTTCCTCACTATTTACCATATTGTCAATAGATGCTTTAATTTCTTCAATCCTTTCCAGTTTCCGGTCCAGGTAAAAAAGATCAATATAAGTTTGGCCGCATGCCTGGTTTTCCGCTTTTCGGGTTTCCGGTCCGCCGATCAGGCTCCAGTCATTTTTCTCACCCCATTGTACGGCGTATTCGTAGTATTTTTTTTCCTTATCAATACCATAAAGCGCCATTAATCCTTCATAGTACACGGCCCTTGTCCAGAAGTTGCCGGGATGGGTGTTATCAGCCGCGATTTCCTTTCCCGGATCGGGGTATTTCGCCATGAAATAATTATTTGCCAGGCGCATGGTTCGCGAAATCTCTTTCTTTTTAGGCAAATCCTGGGCGGTGAGCCTTTCTGAAATACCTATAAGCAGAAACAACAAGCTGAGAAAGAATTGACCCAGTTTTTTTGTGTGCATGGCCTTCATGGTTAAAGTGATAAAATTTAGTATAAATTAAAAAAATTATACATATTTCATAAATATTAAGGATATTATAGCCTTAAAATAAGAATAAATGCGGTACTGCCTTCCCCAACAGTTTTTCTACTTTTTTGGGTTGTCATTTGGGATGATAGCCCTGATCGTAAGTTGTAACCCTAAGCCGGAATCACTCCCTGGTCAGTTAAGTGAACAGGCGCTCTCCACTTTTGAGCTGGCTCCGGGATTCAGGATTGAGTTGGTGGCCAGCGAACCGCTGGTGGCGGATCCGGTAGCCATGGAGATAGATGAAAACGGGCAGATGTATGTGGTAGAAATGCACGGCTATCCGCTTGATAAAAGCGGTACGGGAAAAATAAAGCTCCTTTCCGATACCGATGGCGATGGACGAATGGATAAAAGTACGGTATTTGCCGAAGGCCTCATTCTGCCCACTGGCATTATGCGCTGGAAACAGGGCGTGCTGGTAACCGACACACCGGATGTCCTTTACCTGGAAGATACTACCGGAGACGGTGAGGCCGACATCCGGGAAGTGGTACTGACAGGATTCGCGTTGTCTAATCCACAGCATAACCTCAACCATCCACTTCTCGGACTGGACAATTGGATATACCTGGCACACGAGGGCGCTGTGGCAACCAAAACGTATCAGAAAGAATTTGGTGACCCTGGAAAGGCTATTTCCTACCCCAATCTGCCGGATGCTCCCCACCTACCCCAAAACGCCAATGGTCGCAGCGTTCGCTTTCAGCCTGAAAACCATGCCCTGGAAATGCTTTCCAGTAAAAGTCAGTTTGGGCAAACTTTCGATGCCTGGGGAAATTATTTTGTTGTAACCAATGCCAATCATGTCCTGCAGGAAGTAATAGCCGCTGCCTATCTCAACCGCAATCCTGATTTGCTGGTATCCGATGCCACGCAATCTATTTCGGATCATGGTAACGCGGCGGAAGTGTTTCCCATTACAAAAAACCCTGAAAATCAACTTCTTACCGATGTGGGTGTGATTACTTCGGCGTGTGGTATCACGGCTTATTTGGGTGGTGCCTTTCCGGAAGACTATAACGCGAACGTGGTGTTTGTGGCGGAACCTGTGAGTAACCTGGTGCATGCAGACCGGCTAAAACCACAAGGCGCCAGCTTTACCGCCAGCCGCATGCTCGAAAACAAGGAGTTTCTGGCTTCTACCGATGCCTGGTTTCGTCCTGTAAATATGTATATAGGTCCCGATGGTGCCCTGTATTTGGTTGACTATTACCGACAGATTATTGAACATCCAGAATGGATGGCGGAAGAGGTGGTGAAGTCAGGTGCCCTTTACCATGGTACCGACCAGGGGCGTATTTATCGGATCAGTGCCTCAGCGGCTGGGCCTGCCACCTGGACATCCGGATTGACATTGGGCAATGCCACCAATGAGCAACTGGTAGAGAAACTGGCAGACCAGAATATATGGTGGCGCCGAAACGCGCAGCGTTTGCTGATCGACAGGAACGATGCGTATGCCATTCCTGCCTTGCTTGAAATGGCTGAAAACGGAGATTCTCCCTATGGCAGGTTACATGCCTTATGGACTTTGGAGGGCATGCGGCAGTTACCAGCGGCATTAATTACAAAAGCTTTGCGGGATCAGGAGGCTGGTGTCCGGAAAAACGCGGTTAAGCTGGCGGAACGCCATTTAAATAATTCCCCATACCTGACCACCGTACTGCTAACCCTGCAGGGAGATCCCGACCCTTTGGTGCGGTACCAGTTACTTTGCACCCTGGGTTTTGTAGACACACCTGAAGCGGACCAGGTTAGGCAAGCCCTTCTATTTGAAGATATCAATGACCCGTGGGTACAGGTTGCCGCGCTAAGTGCCCCTTCATCGCAAAACGCGAAGTTACTGGAAGCGGTTCTATCAAAATTTAAGACTGATAATCCTGCCTATGCCTCACTGGTGCAGCGGTTAAGTGCCATGGCTGGTGCCAACCAGGACCCGAAAGTGATTCAGCAACTTCTTCAAAAAGCTACCGCGCCGGACTCGGAGAAACGCAGTGCCTGGCAGGCACCGGTTCTGGAAGGATTAGCCAGGGGACTTCAAAGTAGAAAATCGATGCCTTTGGAATTGGAAATGGAACAAAGTTTACTGATGCGAACCAGTTTATCGCACCCTTCCGTCCCGGTTCGGAATGGCGCGCTGCGATTATTGCGGGTAATCGGACTTCCCGAAGGGTCGCGAATCAGCCAGGCCAGAGAAAAAGCCAGGCAAATGGCGGCTGATGGAAATCTACCTGAAGCACAAAGAGCAACCGCGATTGATTTTCTTGCCCTGGATAATCCTGAACCCTACTCCGCTTTCTTAACGGGGTTAATTACACCCAGCGAACCACTATCTGTTCAACTGGCTGCCCTACACGCGATGGATGCCATCCCAGACCAAACGGTAACGCGATTTGTGCTGAAGCATTGGTCCACGCTGACCCCGGAAATACGTGACGCTGCTTTGAATACTTTTATGCAGGACACAGCACGAATCCGCCTGCTGCTGAACGCGGTGGAAGCAGGTACCATTCAGCAGGCTAACATTGGCTGGCCACGCAGTGTGAGGCTGATGGCGCAACCCAATGAGCAGCTTCGGAACAAAGCGCGGGTGTTGCTAACCAGGAAAAATGATAAACGCAAAGATGTGATCCCGCAATATCAAAGCGCGTTGGAACTGGAGGGAAACCAGGAAAAGGGTAAGCTTGTGTACCAGGCCCATTGCGCTACCTGTCATCAGAAAAGAGGGACAATGGGAGTTGCCTTTGGTCCGGACCTAGGGACGGTGCACAACTGGCCGCCGGCAGGTATTATGACGCATATTTTAGATCCGAATCAGTCTATATCAGATGGGTATGATCTGTGGGATGTGGTATTGACTAATGGAGCAACGGTACAGGGAATCATTTCCACGGAAACCCCCAATGCCCTTACCCTGCGTAATGTAGGTGGGCAGGAAGCTACCATCGCCCGGCAGGATATTAAATCTATTAAAGCGCTTGGCATGTCAGCCATGCCCGCCGGATTGGAAAATCAAATTGATAAGCAGGATATGGCCGACCTGCTGGCATTCCTCAAACAGGTGGAATAATATGCCTGAATTTCCGGTAGGATACCATAAAATTTTCAGGTTACGCATAATATTAAAGCTATGAACTCAAAAAGTGTCCTTTCTGGTACTTCTTTTCCTTTTTACTGTATTAGAATTAGGAAAGCTGCTTCTATATTCATTTTTCTTTTCCTGTGCTCCCTGTTGCTGCCTAATCCGGGAGCAGCACAAAGTTTTCGAGCGGCGGTGGTGAAGGTGGATATCACTCCTGAGGATTCCCAAAATTTGCTGGGCTATGGTGCCCGAAAATCCACAGGTGTACATGACCGCATCTTTCATCGGATTGTTGTGCTGGATGACGGCACTACCCAGTTTTTCCTGGTTTCATCCGATATTTGCCTGATATCCCCGTCGGAGTATGATAAGGTGGCGGCAAAGCTAAAGACCCAGTATGGCATTGACCCTGTCAATTTTTGGTGGACGGTAACCCATACGCACTCAGCGCCGGAGGTAGGTACTCCTGGTTTGGGTGCCGTTTTTCTTGGCGAACGGTATCAGCACGAAGTGGATGCGGAATATACAGCATTGGTGGAACAGAAACTGATGGATGGCATTCAGCAGGCCCGTCAGAATCTTGCGCCGGCACAACTGGGCGTTGGTTGGGGATTTTCACAGGCCAATATCAACCGGCGTGCTGTGGATGTGGATGGCAAAGCCTCTTTGGGTCTGAATCCGGACGGACCGGTTGATCGCAGGATCGGTCTGTTGCGCATTGACAGGCATGACGGAAGTCCGCTGGCCCTGATTGCCAACTATCCCATTCATGGTACTGTGTTAGGCGGTGAAAACCTGGAAATTAGTGGTGATGCTCCCGGCATTGTGTCTGCGTATGTGGAAGAGAAAATTGGCGCGGCCGTACTCTTTATCAATGGCGCGGCCGGTAATCTGGCACCGATTTACAGCGTATATCCAAATCCTAAAGCTGGACATCTCAGTCAGTTCCGGGTGCTGTTGGGTGATAAAATTCTGGAAGCCAATAAAAAAATCACATCCACCACCGATACGGTAAAGCTATTTACAGGCGCTCTGATAGTGGAAACTCCCAGAAAAGACCAACTGGGCTGGTCGGCAGATTTAGAAAAGTATTCCAATAGTACCTCTGCCGGCCTGCCTATGGTTAAAATTCCCATACGATTCTTAAAAATCAATGAAGATATAGCCATTTGGGGGGCGCCGCTGGAATTATTTTGCGAAATTTCCAATGAGATTCGTGAACAATCTCCCTTTCCTTATACCTTCTATTTCGGGTACAACAACGGATGGCTTGGTTACCTGCCTACCGCCGACGCCTGGAAACATGGTGGCTACGAAGTAGAAACCGTTTGTCCCTATACACCATCAGCCGCAAAAGATCTTGCTGAATCGGTTTCGGGATATCTTCATGGTGAAATGCTGGGCAAACACTAATGCTGATTCCGTGTTATATTGTGACTTTTTCACCATTATTAATGCCGTATCAATAAAATTAAAAAACAAAAACTATGACAACCAGGAAATTTTTAAATCGGATTGTATGCATTCCCCTTTATACTTTAATTTTCTTTTTGATATGTTTTGGTACACCGACTATGGCGCAAAATCATGGAAAATTAGAAATCCAAAAAATAGAGCAGATACTGGGAATGAAAGGCACAGAAAAGAACGGAGAGTATAAAGTGACTGTCGCGCAAAATGACCTGAACGTGAAGGTGGATGGCTTCGAAATTATTCCACCCATGGGCATGGGCAGCTGGGCGGCTTTTACCCCGACCCGGGATGGCGCTATGGTAATGGGCGATATTGTGCTGAAGGGGGAAGAACTGGGACCTGTACAAAAGGTGGTAATTGCGCAGGGAATGACCGTTACGGGCCTGCACAACCATTTTGTCAGAGAAAATCCTTCGGTCATGTATATGCACATTGGCGGAATGGGATCAGCGGAAAAGCTGGCACAGGGTGTAAAAGCCATTTTTGATAAAGTAAAGGAATTACGAGGGCAAGATCCGGGCAGCGCGCAGGTAGCTTCTGTAAATAATACGTTGGACACGAAACAGATTACAACCATCCTGGGAACGGAAGGAGAAATGAACCATGGCGTATACAAAGTCACAATCGGCAGGCCCGATGTAGCACTCATGGATCATGGACATGCGGTGAGCACATTTATGGGGTTCAATACCTGGGCCGCCTGGCAGGGCACACCTGAGAAAGCAGCGGTAGCGGGCGACTTTACCATGTTGGAAAATGAAGTAGAATCAGTAATCAAAACTTTGATAGAAAATGATATTGAAGTAGTAGCCGTACACAACCACATGGTACAGGAGGAACCAAGGATTTTCTTTTTGCACTACTGGGGAGTAGGTTCGGCCGAAAAATTGGCACAAGGATTAAAGGCTGCCCTGGAACAAACAGGAGGAAAATAAATTGTATCTGCCAGACTAAATCAGGTCAATTTACGCAAATAAAATTATTTGTGAAAAACATGCATAAAGCCCAAAATATACAACAGGTTATGGGTTATAGTATCGCGATATTTTGTATCCTTTTGTTTCTTGGTGCCTCAACTGTTAAAGAATCAGAACATTCCCGATTAGCAGCATCTATAATGCTTCCCGAAGTACATGGAAGAGTAGATTCCAGGCACTATGAGCTTGTTGAGCAGGTGCCCACCCGACCGGGTGCCCGAACCTGCCTGTATATTCCTGAATCAAATCAACTGCTATTGGCTGTTCCTGCTTTGGGGCAGGCTGCAGCTGAGTTACGCATTTACAGGGGGCTAAAATAAACCAAGGGAATATGCAAAATATATTTAAATTCATCCTTTATCATACGATTATATGGTTGACTTCAAAGAAGCCTTAAAGGTGTGGGTTAAAGTGGCAGTCTACAGCTTTGGCGGCCCAGCCGGCCAAATTGCTGTGATGCATAAACTGCTGGTGGAAGAAAAAAAATGGATCAGTGAAAACCGTTTTCTGCATGCCCTGAATTATTGCATGTTGCTGCCCGGGCCTGAGGCGCAACAGCTGGCCATTTACATCGGCTGGCTGTTGCATAAAACCAAAGGAGGATTGGTAGCAGGCAGTTTGTTTGTGCTTCCCGGATTTTTGTCTATCCTGTTGCTCAGCATCCTATATGCCCTGTTCAGTGACATCACCTTTGTGCAAGGCCTCTTTTTTGGTATTAAACCAGCCGTGTTGGCCATTGTGATTGGAGCTGTAATAAAGATTGGTAAACGTGCTTTGAAAAATGAGATTATGGTGCTGATCGCGGTAGCAGCTTTCATTGCCATATTCTTCTTTCAGGTGGCTTTTCCACTTATCGTACTGGCAGCAGGATTAACTGGGTTTATTGGTGGCCGGGTTTGGGAGAAAAAATTCTATGTTATCAAGGGACATAAACTTCCGGCAGGGGAGGAACCTGCCTTTATTGATAGTCAGATCAATCCGAAAAAACCATCCGTTAAAAGTACGATCCAAATAATTGCCACCTATCTGATACTTTGGTTTTTGCCTGTGTTGCTTATTTTTCTTTTCCTTGGTGACGACAATATTTTCTTTTCAGAAGCAATTTTCTTCAGCAAAACAGCGGTGGTAACTTTTGGCGGAGCCTATGCGGTGTTGGCTTATATTGCCCAAAAGGCGGTAGAAGCCTATGGCTGGCTCAAACCTGGTGAAATGCTGGATGGATTGGGTATGGCGGAAACCACACCGGGCCCGCTGATACAGGTGGTGCAATTTGTGGGTTTTATGGGTGCCTTCCGTTTTCCGGGTAATTCAGATCCCCTCACTGCTGCCATATTAGCATCCGTACTGGTAACCTGGGTAACTTTTATTCCCTGTTTCCTTTTTATTTTTGCCGGAGCTCCCTACATAGAGTACCTCAGGGGCAATAAAAATCTGAATACCATTCTCTCAGGCATTACCGCGGCCGTGGTAGGCGTTATTTTAAACCTTGGGGTGTGGTTCGCGCTCAGAACGCTTTTTCACCAGATCAGTGATAAGGAGGTACTGGGCATTACCCTGCAAATACCACATTGGAATACGCTTAATCTACCAGCACTGATCATCACCATGGTGGCTTTTTTCTGCTATTTCTGGCTCAAACTGGATATGCTTAAAACCATACTGGTATGTGTGCTGCTGGGTTTGGGATATTATCTGCTTCTTAACCCAACTGTTGCTTCTTAACTTATATTCGTGATTATTACCACGCATTAATAAATCTAAATACATTGATTGTGTAATGAAATCATAACGCCTTATTTAATGTTCAATGCTCAACGCTCAATTACACCGCGAACCATGTTTATGGAATTGAGCATTGAATATTGAAATTGATGAATTTTAACATTAAGCCGCGTTAGGCTCCATTCGCTTCTGCGATCCGATTGAAAAAGATACGCGATAGGATAAGGGTATATGGTCACATTTTTCTAGGTAGGATATTTTGACAATAAAATTACCTTTCATAAATTTTTTATTACGGAAACAAATCATAATTTTTATGATCCTAACCAAAAAATCTTATGTCCTTCAATCTGATTCCCCAACTATTCATCCTTTTCTGTTTGTTAATTTTTAGTAAAAATACGCTGGCACAACAAGCTGATGATTCATTCCCGTGGCCGGAAGGAA
>JBGTIS010000250.1:0-1571 GCA_041745535.1 Cyclobacteriaceae bacterium
TAAAGGCAGGTGTAGAATTCCATGCGTTTGGGTCGTTAATAAGCATTAGCTGCGGTTCGGTCCAATTTCCTTTCACAAACCGCGACATATAAAGATTTACATCTTTTGCTCCTTTCTTTTTACCGTCGTTACCCCGGGCAAAAACCATGGTCTTACCATCGGTTGAAAAGGCGATAACACCTTCATTGGCAATTTCAGAAGTAAAATTTTCACCCAATGTAGAAGCCTGGTTCGTATCTACTTTCCCATCAATAATGGGGGCTTTAAAAATATTGGTAAAACCAGTACCGGTAGCCTTATAAATTTTTTCACTGCCTCTGGATGAAGTAAAATAAAAATTACCATTGAATACAATCGGGGCATATTCCGCGCCTTCGCTATTCAGATAAGCCACTGGTTCAATTTCAAAATAATCTTCTTTTTCCAGAATCTGACCCAGATTTTCCAGGTTCGATAACTCTGTTTTAGCCAGTTCTGTATAAGGTAAAATAGTGTCTTTAGGCGCCAGATACTCTTTTATTTGTTCTTTCGCCTGGTCGTATTTGCCATTTCCTTTTAAGGAATAAGCATAATACAGATGAATGGTTGTATCTTCCACGCCCGATTGGATCGCCGCTTTATAATAAGGTTCTGCCTCATTGATTCGGTTACTTAAGCGATACGATTCAGCGATTTGGTAATTAGCCAAACCCGATTCCACATCATTTTCAACGGCTGTTTCATAATATCCAATGGCGACATCATAATCACCGTTAGAGTAACTATTATAGCCCTTTACTAAAGCTCGTTTTCCCGGGTTACAGCCGGCAATGATGGTAAAAGCAAATAAAAATATCGCTGTTTTAGAAAGATTGTTAAACATAGTGCATTACAGATCAATTATTTCATTGAATAAGTTACCCCTAATCTGAGAATTTTGCAATAATTGCCCTTATTAAGATAACAATTTCAAGCAAAATCAAAGTTTTTTTATGCCAAATAGTGCTGTTACCTAAAAACGAGGGATTGATTAAAAAATTTTGCTGTTGGTCAGTTAGCAGCAACATTCTTGAAAAACTGAGATAACCATGACTTTCCCGCAGGGATAATCCACTGGCTGTCAAGTTGGTCTTTGGTGCTTACCAAATTATTAAAAGTTAATGTTTCGGAAGATAACTGGCTACTTTCAATTTGTTTTTTTACCGCATTCATAGGAACAGTATACACTTCATTATTATTTAAAAACGCGATGAGGGTCCGGTTGAAAAAAGTTAAAGGATTGTTAGAAGTGCCAAATTTTTCTTCTAATTCTTTAATAAGCGCTACAGAGCTGTCGATAGAGCAACCGCTGGCCTGGTTGTATTGTTCATCCACAGCAATTACCACAAATCTCTGATAGATAATTTGTACCGATGACCGCAACGGCTTACCATGAGCAGCCCAACGGGTAGAAAATAATTGACCTGTTTGTAACATGGCTTCTGCCTCGACAGGGCTGATTTCTCTGCTTGCCTGGTAAACCCATACCCGGGCATGGTTTGGCATATCGTTGAATGGTATATACATAAATATTGGTTTTATGGTTAAATATC
>JBGTIS010000251.1:0-17298 GCA_041745535.1 Cyclobacteriaceae bacterium
GGCATACAGGCTTATCAGTTGCCCGTTATCGTACAGCATTTTTTCGAAGTGCGGAGCAAACCAACGAGCATCTACCGAGTAGCGGGCAAATCCACCGCCAACCTGGTCGTAAATTCCACCGAATGCCATTTCATTCAGGGTAAGCCGCACCTGTCGCAGAGCTTCCTTATTTTTTGTAATCGCGTAATAGCGCGACAAAAACAACCAGTTAGCAGGCATGGGAAATTTGGGTGCCCGATCCATACCACCTTTTTCCCGATCGAAATTACCGGAAAATTTCTGATAAATTTCTTCCAGCCATAAAATAGATGTCTCCCGGTTAAAAACAGAATCATGTTTTAAAGTAAGCCCATATTTGCTGATTTCACTTACTGACAAATCATTGGCAAAAGCATGAGCTGCCTCATCCAGTTCCTTTCTTTTCTGTTTGAATGAGATGGACACCTGCCGCAGCAATTGCATCCAGTTGGGTTTAGGATAATAGGTGCCTCCATAAAAAGGTTTTTGCGAAGGCATTAAAAACGCATTCAACGGCCAGCCGCCCTGCACGCCCATGGTCTGTACAGCCTCCATGTAAATCTGGTCTACGTCGGGTCGTTCTTCCCGGTCTACCTTAATACAAACAAATTCCTGGTTCATCAAATCGGCCACTTCCTGGCTTTCAAAGCATTCTTTTTCCATTACATGGCACCAATGGCAGGCAGAATAGCCAATGCTTACAATAATAGGTTTATCCTCTGTTTTTGCTCTATTCAGCGCTTCGTCGCCCCACGGATACCAGTTCACCGGGTTATAGGCATGCTGTAACAGATAAGGGCTCGATTCGTGGACAAGGCGATTGGATGGCTGCTTACTTTTTTCCGAAGAATTAGAGGTATTCATAATAATTGCTGCCGAAGCATTTGAATTTCATTACTTACATTTACCTTACTATTTAAGCTTTGTAAGCGGGCAATTGTTTTATGAATAAACGATTGATACTCGGATGAATCGGGAAAAAAAGGCTTGTGTTTGAGTGCTTTGCTTACTTTTTTCCAATCTTTTAAAAAATTCTTACTTTCTTCATCCAGATAGGTATCTACAAATTTTTGCCAGATGTAATCTTCAGCGATATCGTTGGGATGAATTAAATCTGATTGGTAAAAGCGATAATCACGCAGATCGTCCATCATGATTTCGTAGCTGGGAAAATACTGAACGCAATGGGGATACTTCTGTACAATTTCTTCACAGGCCAGGCGCAATACCGCTTTGCTTACCGAATCTTTTTCAATGGTATTTTTGGTGTGCCGCACCGGGCTCACTGTAAAAATATAATTCAGATCAGGATTGTAGGCGTTTAACGCAAAAAACACCTGATCGAAGCGGCGTACAATTTCTTCAACGGTAAGCATGCGACGGTTGAAGGTAGCGGCAGGCATTTTGTGGCAATTGGTAACCAACTGGCCTGTTTCTTTATTTTCATAACAAAAAGCGGTGCCCAGGGTAACGATCAGCCAGTTAGCTTTTTTGAGTGATTCACCAGCACTTACAATAACCTGTTCAAGCTGATGCTGAAGTTTTTCTTTACTGGTAGCTGAAAAACTCGAATGAAACAGGTAATTAAAATGAATACCTTTGTTCACCAGGTAGGTATGTTCAGAAGGATAGAAACAGTTGATCGCATTGTGCGACAACCTGAAAATAGAGGCAGGGTTATAGATAATCCCAAACGGATTAATATAACTCTGAAATTTATTTTCCTGTAATTTGTTACCCATTACCTGGGCAAAGCAGGACCCTATGCTAAAAATAGCAGATGTAAGGCTGATTTTTTTTTCGGAGGGGACCGGCGTGAAATCTGTTCTGAACATAGCTATTCATCCATTGCCAAAAACACTAAGATAAAAAAAAAGCGTACCGAAAGGAACAGTACGCTTGCTTAATTTCAAAAAAGGGCTGTATGATACTACAGGGTACTTCCAGGTATTGGTTAGGAAGCTACAACCCGGATATTTATTTTATGTTTTACTTCTTTATGAAAATCAATCTCGGCAGTATACTCACCCAGATTTTTGATATCGCTGTCGAACGAAATTCTCTTTCTATCGACTTCAAATCCTTTTTCTTTCAGCGCGTCTGACACCTGAAGGGTAGTAACCGCACCGAAAATTTTACCGCTCTCTCCTGCTTTAGCCGGAATCTCAAGTACGGTATCGCCAATTTTGTTGGCCAGTTCCTCCGCGTCTTTTTTAAGTTTATCCGCCTTATGAGAAGCCTGTTTTACATTCTCGGCAACCATTTTTTTATTTGATTTGCTGGCAATAATGGCTATCCCCTGAGGAATCAGGTAATTTCTGCCGTAACCGGGCTTTACATCTACCACATCGTTTTTGTAACCCAGTCCTTTTATATCTTCTTTTAAAATAATTTCCATAGTATTAACTTAAGATAACGGGCGGCTTGTTCAGAAGAAAAATCTTGAATGAAAAAAGTACCCAGAAGCAAAATTTATTTTAATGAATCGGTTACATAAGGAAGTAATGCCAGGTGCCGGGCTTTTTTAATGGCCTGAGCAACCTTTTTCTGATACTTCAAACTGGTTCCTGTAATACGACGGGGCAGAATTTTGCCTTGCTCATTCACAAACTTCAGTAAAAAATCAGGGTCTTTATAATCGATATATTTGATCCCGTTACGCTTGAAACGACAATATTTCTTTTTCGTATCCTGCTTATTACTGTTAATGGGTTCGTTTATTAATGTCATGATGCTGGCTCCTCCTTAGCCTCTTTTTTTTCTTTATTCTTTCTGAATTCGCCTTTTCTCCTTCTTTCGTTGTACTCAACGGCATGTTTATCCAATACAGTAGATAAAAATCGAATCACACGCTCATCTCTTCTGTATTCAGTTTCTAAAACCGCGATCACCTCTGGCTCAGCGCTGAACTCAACCAGATTGTAAAAACCGGTAGATTTATGCTGAATTGGGTAAGTCAGCTTTTTCAGTCCCCAGTTTTCATGATTAATAACCTCGGCCCCCTGGTCGGTTAGTACCTTTACAAATTTTGCTGCAGTATCCTTCATCTGTTCTTCAGACAAAACGGGAGTTAAAATGAATACTGTCTCGTAATCTTTACGCATAAGTTTCGTTAAATATTTGTTTAAAGAGGTGCAAAAGTACGGTAAATTTTGTTTTTAACAAAAACCATTGCTGATATTATGTGATTTCATTAACAAGCGCGATTTTTTGTGGTTTCTATAAAAGTTGAACAGATTAAAATCAATGATTGAATATTGTAAAATTTATATATTTTAGTTATTATCTGGTAAAATAGATATTACACAAAGTCTAAAAGTTTAAATGCTAAACCAATTGTAAACAACTTCATACCATGTGTGGACGATATACCATAACTACTGCTGCCAAAGAGATTGGTTGGCTGTTCGATGTTGAGGTTCCCGAACCCTATCAACCCCGTTTTAACGCGGCACCCAGCCAGTTGCTGCCCGTAATCAGTAATGTGCGGCAAAAGAAAATTTCTCTTTTTAACTGGGGCATTGTGCCCTACTGGGCAAAAGACAAAGGCGGCACACAAATGCTGATCAACGCCCGGGCCGAAACCGTTGCCGAAAAACCTACTTTTAAAAACGCGTTTCGGAAAAGACGTTGCCTGGTAATTGCCGATGGCTATTATGAATGGAAAAAAGAAAGCAAAGGCAAAGTACCATACCGGATTCTGTTAAAAAACGAAAAGCCTTTCGCTTTTGCCGGTATTTGGGAAAAGTCAGATGATGAAGAACCTTCTTTTGTGATTATTACCGTAAAAGCAGCCCCTTCCATTGCCGAAATTCATGACCGCATGCCGGGCATTTTAGATGAAGCTGCCCGAGAATTCTGGTTAAGCGATAGCGAAGATTACGAAGGTTTAACCGATATTTTGCGCCACCAGCCTGATGAGAACCTGAAAGCATATGTAGTTTCAAAAGAGGTGAATTCGGCCAGAAATGATAGCGAGGAACTTGTTATACCACAAAAAAATTAATACAACACCGATAAAATTATAAAATTTATTATAGATATAGGATTTATGGAAACCAAACAATATAACCCAAGCCAACTGGAAATTGAGCTGGCGCATGGCCTTACCCAACTGAAGGTGGAATTAGAAAAATACCTGAGCCAGAATAAAATAACGGAAATCCGAAGTAAAGAAAATCTGGATAATCCTTCCGTACATATTTTACTGGAGGATACCGATGGCGACAAACACGAACTGGTAATAAGAATTATTCAGAAGGTAGATAAGAAATAATTATTTAAATTGTGAAACCACAAAATAAATTTACAGGAAGTATAACTGTATGATGCCCACACTTTATCCAAACTTTTCATCCAAAGAAATGAATTATCTGCAGGATACTGATTTTTTGCTTACCCAGGCAGATATTAATCAAAAAATGAAGCATTTGCTGCGGGGCGCTGAAAGGGCCATTATCGCTCATGTTCCTGCCTTTCAGTCCGTATTTCCGGAAGGCACGCTGGACATAGCCGGCAAATTGTCCAAAGGGCATGCTTACCGGAAATTACCTTACCTGGTTTTGGATTACCCTAGAAATTTTTCCAAAACGGGTGTTTTCGCGTTTCGCACCATGTTCTGGTGGGGAAATTTTTTTAGTGCCACCCTGCACTTGCAGGGCGACTATTTGAACCGGTTTCGCAGTGCCCTTACCGCCAATTTCAGCCAATCGCAGGCATCAGATTTTTATTTTTGCGTAAACGATACGCCGTGGGAATATCATTATGACGCAAATAATTATATTCCATTTGAAAGCATCAGCCACAATACATTCGCGGAACAGATCAGGCAGAAAGAATTTATCAAGATCAGTCGTAAGTTACCTTTGCAAGCCTGGCAAAAATTGCCGGACTTTGCGGGTATTACCTTTCAAACATTGATGCGGTATCTGTCCGCTTCTGTTTGATTTAATTATAGCGAACTTTAAACAAAAACAACTGTTAAAATTAACTATTACCAATACGAAGTTATTAAAATTACGTATGGTACTGTAAGCTGATAAATTAATGAATTACGATATAAACTACCACCAACAACTATTAAAAGGGATTTTTAAAAGACAGTTTCATGCTGTTAAAACCAGGTTTATTTTAATTCCGTTGCTATTTATTTCTTTCGTTACCTATGCGCAGGTAAACATTCCTTTCGACAGCCTGGCTGGCAGAGGGAAAGAAGTAAACGGCAAACGGGTAGGCCGCTGGGTACTGTATAACAGCTATGGACAGGCCGTTTGCATTGGCGACTACGACACGGGTAAAAAAGATGGCGACTGGACATTTTACGATGATTATGGTGAGGTTTTGGGCACCGGCAACTACGATAACGATATTCCTGTCGGACAATGGCGGTCTTTTCATACCAATGGAGTAGTGAACACCATTACTTTTTATAACAAACAGGGACTGCGCGACAGCACTTATTTAGAGTACCACTACAATGGTAAAAAAAGTGTGGAGGGTGCCTATGAAAACGATTTGAAGACGGGAGTCTGGCTTACCTATTATGAGAATGGTCGTATTTATTCAGCGGGAAAATATGTGAGTGGCCTCAAAACCGAAAACTGGAAGTATTATAATCGGGATGGGATTCTGGTAGCCGAAGGCCCTTATGAAAATGATCTGGAAAACGGACAATGGTTTAAGTATTACGATACCGGAGAATTGAAATCAGTAGGTAGTTATATTAACGGAGAAGAAAACGGAAAATGGGGAATATTTTATTTCAATGGCCAGCTTATTCAGGATGAGTTCTGGCAAAATGGCAACCTGGCCAATGTAGGCCCTTACTTTAGCATCGAAGGCGATACGTTGCCCAAAGGATCGTTCAAAGATGGAGAAGGCATCAAACTGGGCTACCATTTTTCTGGTGAACTTGCTACCAGCGTTACCTATAAAGATGGAAAGCCTAATGGCGTATGGAAAGAATACCATGAAGGTGGAAAAATGTCGGCCCAGGGTATGATGAAAAACGGTGAGCGCTCCGGTGAATGGAAATTTTATTATCCCAATGGCAATCTGGAATCGGAAGGCACTTATGAAGCTGGCAAACAGGTTGGAAAGTGGAAATTTTATAACCGCTGGGGATCGCTTATTGAGGTAGTGGATTTTGACCGCCAGGAAAATATATAAAAAAAGCCCTAATGCTTTTTATAAGGATTAGGGCTAAATTTTATTTGTGTAATCCGCATTCTGTTTTGGCGCTTACGGCCCATCGGCCATTGCGTCCCTTTCCTTTAAAAGTACAGAATTTACAACCGATAGATTCATAACCCAAAGGCTTTAAAGGATGCATGGGTAATTTCTTTTCCTCAATGTATCGCAATGCTTCCGCTTCGGTTACATCAATAAGCGGATAGAATTTTACCACTCCGTTTTTCTTTTCGAAAACGTTTAAATTATTTCGGTTAGGCGTTTGCCAGGCCATTAATCCTGAGATCCAGAAATCAGCTTTTTCCCGAATTTCCTGAAGTGGCTCCACTTTATTTACCGAGCAGCACAGATCCGGATCTGTTTCCCAAACCTTATTTTGTGTGGTAAATTTATTTTTCCAGGCTTCTGGCTTTAAATCCACAATGTCCAGATCAAACAAATGGGCAAGCTTATTTTTATAAACAAGGGTTTCCTCGAAATGATAGGTGGTATCCAGAAAATGAATTTTTTGCCGGATATTAGCATCGTAAAATAAATGCAACAGAAAAACAGCAGTTGTTCCGAAAGAAGAAGTTAATAACACCCTGTCCTGAGTTCCCATACACTCCATACAGTTATAAAAAGCAATAATCCGCTCCTTCGGGGTCATTGATTTATATTTTCTGTTCAGGGCATCCAGGTCAAATTCTTCGGTTTGAATGCAGGTGCTATAGGTTGATGTTAATGAATGTGTTTCCATAAAATTTTTGAATGGAATTTAAAATTTATTGGTTACTACTAAGCTTTAACAGAATAAGCCGGTTCCATTAATTCGTTCGGTGTGAGCAGTTCGCTCAGTTGTGTGCGAATAAAGTCAGGATGTTCCCGAACCACCTCCCCTACTACAATAATAGCTGGTGATCCTAAATTCTGAATGGTTGCTACTTCCGTCATGGTTTTTACTGTTGCCAATCCAATGCGTTCATTGGGCAGCGTACCATTTTGTATGATGGCTACCGGCGTATCGGTTTTACCCGAGTCTTCAAAAACTGATTGTATTTCCTGAAGTTTATTCATTCCCATCAGGATGATAATTGTGGCTGTGGATTGCGCAGCCAACTGCATATCGCCTGATAAATCACCAAATCGGGTAGTTCCTGTAATTACCCAGAAGCTTTCGCTTACGCTGCGTTTGGTAAGAGGAATATGCTGTAAGGCCGGTACCGCATACGAAGAACTGATGCCCGGTACTACTGTCGTGGGAATGCCGTAAGTTTCGGCATAATCTTCCTCTTCATGCCCTCTGCCAAATACATAAGGATCGCCACCTTTCAACCGAACTACGTGCCCGTAGCAATAAGCGCACCTCACAATCAGTTCATTGATTTCGTCCTGAGCCATTTTATGCTTTCCAGCCCTCTTTCCCACATAAACGCGGGGTATACCGATAGGCACATGCTGCAGCAAAGTGTCGTTGGCCAAAGCGTCGTACAATACCACATCAGCGGCTTGCAATGCTTTTACACCTTTCAGCGTAATCAACTCGGGATCGCCAGGCCCTGCGCCAACCAGCGTAAGGCTGGCTTTTGGATGATCTGACTTTTGATTTATTTTATGTATGCTACCTGTCATGTTGTTAATTATCAGTATTATGCTACGCTACTGGTCTGCAGGTCTTCTTCCCGCAATACTTTCAGTGTTTGCAGGAAACTGTTTGCCGACTGAATGTATGCATCCGCAAATGCTTTGGTGGGTTCATTTTTGTTCATACGCAATACATGCTCCGTTAAAGTTCCCTCTTCAAAAGTAACCTGACCAGTATTTACAAAATGACTGTCAAACTCATTTAACACATTAATGTGCGTATTTGAGCCTACATCTTTGGTAAGCAACAAAGCTTTTGCACCACTTATCTGCGCGTTGTAAGCATGGTAAATGGCATCAGCATAAGCTTCTTTTTCAAAGGCTTCTCTGGCCCAGTCCAGTTTTTCTTCGGCTTCATATACCAGAGTGGCCACCAGGTCAATTACAACTCCGGCGCATTCTCCTACTCCCGCTTCAACTTTAAATTCTTCTTCTTCATGTCCCCAATCCTGGTAATCACTTTCATCCAATGCGGCGATATCTGCTAAAGGCTTCAGTAAATGATAGAAATACATTTTTCCCTGGCGCAGGTAATAGTCGGCAAAATACTCGCCTTCATTTCTGAAATGATCATAATCTTCCAGAACCACTCTTAACACTTGCGGAGCGCGTTTACTGGGTACTTTAATTACTTTTTCCGCGATACGGCCGTCTCCGTTTCCATCAACGCCACCACCCAGCAATACCTGTATGGCTGGTACCACCATTTTATTTTTATCACGCAGTGAGCTACCGTGAAAACCAATACTGGCAATGCCATGCTGGCCGCAAGAGTTCGGGCAACCACTGATTTTTATTTTGATATCATTGTTATGAATCAGATCGGGAAATTCGTTGCGGATTACCTCTTCCAATACCACCGATACACCGGTGCTGTTAGATATACCCAGGTTACAGGTATCCGTACCCGGGCAGGCTGTAATATCGGCAGTGCTGTCAAAACCGGGTTCGGCCAGTCGCGATGCATCTAAAGCCACAAACAAATGAGGCAATGCTTCCTTTCTGATAAACCGTAGCAGATAGCCTTGATTAACTGTAATCCGGATATCATCCGCGGCATACTGGTTCACTATTTCAGCCAGTTTCCTGGCATCTACAGAGCTTAAGTTGCCCAATGGAAGCTTGATATAAGCTCCAAAATAGCCTTTTTGCTTTTGCTCAAACACATTGGTAGAAAGCCACTGTTCATATTTATCACTGTTTTCTATTTGAATAACAGGTAATTCTTTTTCAGGTTTAGGGCCTACCTCAGGAATAATATTACGATCAACCCAATAGGTTTTTGACTGAAGCGTTACTTGCTCTTCGCGTGCCAACCGTAACAGTTCGTCTTTCCCGATCTGTGCCAGCAAAAATTTCATACGGGCTTTTCCTCGCTTGTTTCGCTCACCATAGCGATCGAACACCCGAATTACCGACTCAGTGAAAGGAATTAGTAACTCTTCTTCCAGAAAATCGAAAGCCACTTCGGCCAGAGATGGTTGTGCGCCCAGTCCCCCACCAATCATCACCTTAAAACCTCGTCTTTCTTCGCCGTTTACTATCTTAATTTTAGGAATGGCGCCTATGTCATGAATAAACGTAAATGCGGAGTCTTTCTCGCTGGCTGAAAAAGCGATTTTGAATTTCCGTCCCATTTCCTGGCATATTGGGTTTCGCAGGAAATATCGGAACGTTTCATACGCATAGGGCGATACATCAAATGGTTCGTCAGGATCGATGCCTGCTTTGGCGGAAGCGGTTATGTTTCTTACCGTATTACCGCAGGCTTCCCGTATAGTAAGTTTATCTTCTTCCAGTCTGGCCCATAATTCCGGCGTTCTGTCTAAACTCACAAAGTGTATCTGTATATCCTGGCGGGTAGTAGCATGCAGGTTTCCATTGGAATATTCGTCTGAAATATCAGCGGTTCTCACCAGTTGTTTGGCAGTAAGCCGGCCAAAAGGAATTTTAATACGAACCATTTGCACACCTGATTGCCGTTGACCATATACACCCCTGGCCAGGCGCAGACTTTTGAACTTGTCTTCATCCATTTGCCCACCTCTGTATAATCTGATTTTTCTTTCGAGGTCTATAATATCCCTCTCTACTACGGGGTTCTCTAATTCGGTTCTGAAACTTTGCATGTTGGTGATGTTTTTATTTTTTTATAGTCATAAAAAAAGCCTTTCCCTGAATTGGGAAAGGCTCTCTTGGCTCTTTTGTATGATGTATGAATGCTTTACATCCAGTTCAATATCTTACAATAATTCCTTCGATTTAATATGCCTTTCCCCTAAGCTGCTACAACACCAGAACCAACAAGCGCATCGCTGCGCCGCGGTTACCCTACTGTTGTACATGGAAAGACTTTGAAGCATAATTTTAGAATTTTACTACAATAATAATATAGACGCTTCTATGAATCAAACAAATTAACCAAAATTTTGAACGAAATGTAATAAATAATAAAAACTAACTTAAGATTGTGGTACCAGCTGTGCATCAAGCTTCTCAGCCAGAATACCTTTACCTACCGCGCCAACCTGCTTATCTACAATTTCTCCGTTCTTAAATACCAGCAAGGTAGGAATACTTCTGATTCCGAATTTTGCGGGTACCTGTGGGTTGGTGTCGACATCCATTTTACCGATTACAACTTTTCCCTGATATTCGGATGCTAGTTCTTCAACAATAGGACCTATCATTCGACAAGGACCACACCACTCTGCCCAAAAATCAATCAGCACAGGTTGATCTGTAGATACTATATCATTAAAATTCGCGTCGGTTACTTCAATTGGTTTACCCATATCTTTAAAAATAAAATTAATTTAACTGTTTATTGTTTAGACAACGTTTTAAAATAATAAAGGTTTCTGGTTAAGAAAATTATTGCCACTAAATTCTTTCCAAAGTTTTTGTAATCAAGTCGTTAATTACTTTTTCTGGGTTTCTGGAAAAAACCTGTTGTACACGCTGTACGATTATGGCATTCAAACTTAGTACTTCGTGGCCAAGCAAGCGGCCCAAAGCATAATATCCCGCTGTTTCCATTTCGAAATTGGTTAGCTTAAAACCGTGAAAATTAAAGTTATTCACCCGTTCGAAAAAATCAGTAATTACAGGATTACCCCTTATTTTTCTGCCCTGTGGCGCATAAAAGCCCGGACAGGTGAGCGTATTACCCATCCTCATATCAGCGGCGAATTTTTGTTTTAAAATAGCGGAACCTTGCACACAATAGGGAGAAAAATTAAGCCCGATTTGTGTGGCAAATGTCTGAGCAATGGCAAGTTCCTGTTCCTGGTACTGGATTTTATAAAAGCGCGGCAGCGTATCCAGGCCAATAGCAAATTCGGAAACCAGAAAACTATCCAGCGGCACGGCAGGCTGAATAGCCCCTGAAGTACCTATTCTGATAATATTAAGTTTTCTGACTGATGTATGGGGAACACGTTTTTCCAGATCTATGTTGGCTAAAATATCGAGTTCGGTGAGAAGAATTTCCACATTATCGGTACCAATGCCACTGCTTACCACCAAAATTTCTTTTCCCTGAAATACCCCTTTGTGGCTCACAAATTCGCGGCGGGAAATTTTAGCTTCCACCCGATCAAAATATTTACTTACCTGTGATACTCTTTCCGGATCGCCCACTGTAATAATGGTATCAGTAAGATGTTCCGGTTTTAGTCCAAGATGATACACACTGCCGTCCTTATTTAAAATCAGGTCAGATTCAGAAATTTTCGGGTTAGATGGCAATTTATTTTGCACAATGAATAATATTTAATGACAAAGCATCCATAACAAGTTTTGCCAAGGTAATAAAATTAGTAAATCAAAGCAGAGTTTTGAAATTACATCCAAATTAATCACCCGTGAGTAAGCTTTTGGTTAATTTACTTGTAACTTGAAGATTCACTTAGGATTTTTGCGAGAAAATAAATAGTAGAAGGAATATGATTGATTTAAACGCGCTGAATTCAGCACTGATCGGGATAGCAGAGAAAAAAATCCAATTGAATAAATCGCATTATAGTGATGCTGATTACGACGTACACGAAGAAGAACTTCACCAATTGGAAGACGATTTTTTAACTCAGTATGGATCTTATCTGGAAGAAGTACTGGCCGATGTACATGATGAGCTTTGTCCTGACAATGATGTGTTATTGCCCATTGCCTATCTGGCAAAAAAATACATAAGAAAAGGCGAAAACAAAGAAGGCAAGCCTGTGTATGATGTAGGTTTTGAAGAAGGCGTAATTGTTGATGCCGACGATTATCCTAAAGAATTAACCCGCCTGGTGCTGATTCCCAGTCCTATCCGCCTGGTATTGCAGGTTGGACAGCGAACCCGGGAACAGGTCTGGCAGGCTTAGTAATCGTTTGGATCATTTTCATTTTTTAAGTTAAAAGCCCAGTTTTTGCTTGGCTCTGGCCAGCACGCTTCGGGCAATAACACGGGCTTTTTCCTCGCCTTCCGTTAATTTTTTGTGCAATTCGGACAGGTTATCCATGTAATAGTTATACACTTCTCGTTCCTGGGTAAACTGATCCCGGATCAGTTCAAACAATTCCTGTTTGGCATGCCCATACCCGTAATTACCGCCTTTATAGTTAGCACGCATTCTGTCAACACTTTCCGCATCGGCGAGTAACTGATAAATGGCAAACACATTACAGGTATCCGGATTTTTAGGTTCTTCCAGTGGGGTGCTATCCGTTACAATAGACATTATAACCTTGCGCAGCTGTTTATCAGGTAAAAATATGTCAATGGTATTGTTTAACGATTTACTCATTTTCCTGCCATCAATACCAGGAATGGTCATGGTAGATTCGTCGATCCGGGGTTCCGGTATTACAAAAGTATCGCCATACTGATGATTAAAAGCACTGGTAATGTCCCGGGTCATTTCCAGGTGCTGTTTCTGGTCTTTGCCTACCGGCACAAATTCAGCATCGTATAATACAATGTCGGCAGTCATCAATACCGGATAAGTAAAAAGTCCGGCATTCACATCAGATAAGTTCTCCGACTTATCTTTGAACGAATGCGCGTTGGCCAGCATGGGGAAAGGCGTAAAACAATTTAAATACCAGGCCAGCTCACAAACTTCCGGTATTTGCGATTGTCGGTAAAATATGTTTTTCTCGGTATCGAAACCGAAAGCCAGCCAGGCAGCGGCTACAGCATTTACATTTCCATTGCGGATTTCAGGATCTTTGATCGTAATGAGGGAATGCAGATCAGCGATAAAAAATAAAGATTCGTTTCTAGAATCCTGAGAAAGTTTAATGGCAGGCATAATAGCGCCTAAAATATTGCCTAAATGTGGAATTCCTGAACTCTGTATACCAGTTAATATTCTTGACATTGGGTTTAAATTTTATCGCGAATTTAAAAGAAATCCATCTTTTTCCAGTCAAATTTATCAATTAAATAATGTGCCTAAGCCAAATGAATTGCAATGGTTTCCTGGTAATTTGTGTTTTTCTGAACAAAACAACACGAAGCTATCATATAACCCTGTGTTTGTCCGTTATTTGCACAGAAATTGTTATACTTCACTATTATTTTCAGAATCAAAATTTTTTCGGTTATTTCCCGGCTTTTTAAAGACGAAACTTCGCTTATGAACAGATATTTTTTATTACCGGCAGTTTTTTTCTTTCTGCTTTGCCCCCTAGTTTCTTCCGGTGTTTTGGCACAGGCGAAAATCTCGTTTAACGAAACCCTATTCGATTTTGGGAAAGTGAAGGAAGAAGGTGGTCCGGTGGAACATGAATTCGCTTTTACCAATACCGGAACCGACTCCCTTGTTTTAAGTGAGGTTAAAGCTTCCTGTGGTTGTACCACACCCCAATGGTCACAGGAACCCATTGCTCCTGGAGAGCAAGGCATAGTGAAAGCTGTGTATAATCCAAGAAACCGGCCCGGGGTTTTCAATAAATCCATCAGCGTTACTACCAACGATGAGAAAAGCATTCATCTTTTGTATATTAAAGGATTTGTGACCCCCAGGCCCAGCACGCCGGAAGACGACTTTCCTTCGGTAATGGGTAATTTACGGGTAAAATACCGTACCATGAATATGGGGAAAATTACGACTAAGGAGCCAGTAACACGGTCTTTTGAAGTATACAACAGCAGCAATGCCATTATTCGTTTTAATAATGAAGTAAACGCGCCCTCACATATCAGTATCGCTTTTGATCCGCCGGAGCTGCTGCCGCTGCAAAAAGGAAATATCAACCTGACGTATGATGCGGAAGCCAAGCACGATCTGGGCTTTGTAACCGATCGTATTGCGTTGTATACCAATGAAGAGGACAGTGCGAAAGAATTCAGTGTAATGGCTACTATAGAAGAATATTTTGCCCCTTTAACCAAGGAAGACTTACAAAAAGCTCCCCGCATTGTGTTGGATCGTACAACACACGATTTCGGTACCCTCAATGAAGGTGACGTCGAAAAAACCTCGTTTATATTTACCAATACCGGCAGAAGTGAATTGAAAATCCGTAAAACAAAAGCTAACTGCGGCTGCACGGTATCACAACCTGAGAAAACCAGCCTTGCTCCCGGCGAAAGCAGCAAAATTACTGTAACTTTTAATACGGCAGACAGAAAAGGCAGACAACAAAAGTTGGTAACGATTTTCTCGAATGATCCTACCAATCCTACCCAGCAACTTAGCATTACCGCGCAGGTTCGTTCTGATGGGGCAGAATAAAGTGTCGCGTTATTAAAGATAAACCAAAATATAAAAGCCCTGGTAAGTTAGTTTTACCAGGGCTTTTATTATGTATTTAATTTCAAACTAAAGAAACGCTGTGTTGTATTAATTGGTACTGTTCTTCTCTTTAAACTGCTCGAATTTCGAAGAAGATTCCTTTCTTGGGAAATAGTTATCTTCGGTATCGGTATCGGCAGTTTCCTGGCCAGGATCCAACGTAATGTTAACCACTTCTTTGTCTTTGGCAAAAACTTTTTTTACTTCACTTTCATTTTTCCGCCAAATTTCAGCAGGTATCCGTTCTACTTCAGTGGTACCATCGGCATAGGTAAACTCTACAACCAAAGGAGTTACCAGGCCACCTTTATTCTCAAAAGTGATTTCATACAGATTCTTATCAGCATACTTTTTCCTGATCGTATTATCGTCCAGGCGGTTCATAAACTCACCATAAAACTGATCTTCGGTATTCATTACCGTAATTTCCTGAAAGCCATCGCTGAAATCCTGTGGCTTTTCGCTGCTTTCTGCTTTTTTACCAATATTGCCTTTTTTAGTTTTCACTGTTTTTTCTACTCCCTCTTCCTGCGATTTCAGTTTGAACCACTTTACATTGGATACGGAAACATCTACATGATCGGTGGTATAAAACCAACCCTTCCAGAACCAATCCAGATCCACGGCAGAGGCATCTTCCATGGTGCGAAAAAAGTCGCCAGGAGTAGGATGCTTAAAAGCCCAGCGCTGTGCGTATTCCTTAAAAGCCTGGTCAAACAGTTCCGGTCCCATTACGGTATTCCGCAGTACGTTTAAAGCTGCCGATGGCTTGGCGTAAGCGTTGTTGCCAAATTGCAGAATTTGTTCAGAATTGGTCATGATGGGACGAATGAATTCTGTATCGCCTTTCATATAATCCACAATGGTTTCAGGCGTCCCTCTTCGTACAGGCATATCCGGATAATATTCTCTTTCGGTAAGTCCCTGTACAAAAGTATTCAATCCTTCGTCCATCCAGGTCCATTGTCGCTCGTCCGAGTTAATAATCATGGGAAAAAAGTTGTGTCCTACTTCGTGGATAATAACACCGATCATTCCCCATTTCTTACTTTCTGAATAGGACCCATCTTCGTTAGGACGTCCGTAATTAAAACAGATCATCGGATACTCCATGCCGATTGAGGCAGCATGCACCGATATGGCTTTCGGATACGGATAATCAATGGTGTGTTTCGAGTAATTCACTAATGTGTTCTTTACCGCAATGGTAGAGTATTCCTCCCAAAGCGGATTGCCCTCCTTAGAATAATACGACATGGCCATCGGTTTTTTGTCGTTGATTTTCACGACCATGGCATCCCAGATAAATTTACGGGAAGAGGCAAACGCAAAGTCACGAACCTGATTGGCATGAAATTCCCAGGTACTTTTTTCGGTAGACTTTTTCTTCTCTTTGGCTTCCGCTTCTTCCTGGGTAACAATCAGTACAGGTTTTTCAAATTCGTTTTCAGCTTGCTTCAGCCGCTGCAATTCGGTGGGCGTCAGTACTTCCTCAGGATTTTGAAGGTCTCCGGTGGCGCCAACCATGTGGTCGGAAGGCACCGTAATTTTTACCTTGAAATCGCCAAAAGGAAGCGTAAACTCTCCCTGCCCCAGAAACTGCTTATTCTGCCAGCCATTCACATCATCGTAAACGGCCATTCTCGGATAAAACTGAGCAATGGTGTACACATAGTTACCATCTTTGGGAAAATATTCAAAGCCTGAACGACCACCATCTTCCATGCGGTCGTTGATGTTGTATTCCCAGTCGATGCCAAAAGTGTAAGATTCACCATTTTTCAGTGGTTCAGGCAGGTTCACCTTCATCATAGTTTTGTTAATGATATAAGGAAGTGCATCACCATCTTCATTTTTTACCGCTTTAATTTTAAATCCTCCATCAAAATCCGCGTCATTCATCACATAATTATCAAAGATTTTGCTGGGCAATGAATCACGAACTTCAGAAGTTTGTACCAATGGCGTATTAGAATCTTTGGCTCGCATGTTCTGATCTAGCTGTACCCACAGATACGTGAGTACATCCGGTGAGTAATTGGTGTAAGTGATCATTTCCGATCCAGTAACCGATTGGGTATCATCGTGCAGTTCTATGGAAATATCGTAATCTGCTTTCTGTTGCCAGTATTGGTTTCCAGGCGCGCCTGAGGCAGTCCGGTACTCGTTTGGCGTAGGCAGCGCGGTACCCAGCTGCTCAAATTTACCTTCGTATTTGCCCTGCGAAAAAGCTATTGAACAGGAAGCAAATAAACATACTAATGAAATTTTATATCGCATTTTTATAATTGTGATTTATTTTATATGGTCATTTTAACTTTCACACTATTTTGTAGTGCCGCATTTCTGCAAACCATCAAATTTAATTTATTTTATGCAAACATTGGTATAGTTTATAAAATTCCATCAAACCAATATTTCAGTAAAATTAAAATCAGTAACTCCGTGCCGGTGCTTCAATGGTTTTGTTTGGGGTAACGGTAAAGGTGTTTTTTACCCTTTGAGAATGGTACATATAAGGAATCCAGATGGCAGCTCGAATAAAACTCCTGAAAATTTCTTTGTAGGTGTCCTGTAATTCGCTGGCTTCCAGTAAATTTAATCGCGAAATACCTAAGGCTAACACCAGCGGAATCAAAAACTGAAAGGCCATCACAATAGAAACCAAATGAGGGAAATT
>JBGTIS010000252.1:0-15714 GCA_041745535.1 Cyclobacteriaceae bacterium
GAATCGCGGCCAGGCGGGAACAGGAAGCCATTGAATTGCGAAACGCGAACCTGGACAGCGAACTGAAATTCCTGAGAGCACAGATCAACCCGCACTTTCTGTTCAATTGCCTGCATACCATTTATGCGATGTCGATGCTGCAAAAGGAAAAAACTTCGGAGATGATTGTGAAACTATCGGCCATACTTCGATACATGCTGTATGAGGTAACAGGCGGGAAGGTGCCTTTACACAAAGAGATACAATATATTCAGGATTACATCAGTTTTATAAAACTAAAGGATGAGTCCATTGAAAACATTGTGGTGGATATGAAAGCGAATGCACAGGTAAGTATTGAACCGATGCTTTTTATACCCCTGGTGGAAAATAGCGTTAAGTACAGCCAGGCAGAGTCGCTGCCGGAAGCCTGGATAAACCTCACCCTGAGCACAGAAGGAAATATGCTGTATTTTGTGCTTTCCAACAGCATTGCCGACGAGATTCCCGAAGAAAGCAAAAGCAATGGCATCGGACTGGAAAATGTAAAACGCCGGCTGGGCCTGTTGTATCCGGGATTGCACCAGTTAAAGGTAAGTGAAAAAGATCGTGTTTTTTCCGTTGATTTAACCATACAGTTATCATGAAGATCCGGTGCCTGGTAGTGGAAGATGAGCAGTTGCCCCGGGAGCTACTGGAAAGTTTTATTCGAAAATTCCCTCAGCTTAAGCTGGTAGGGCAGTTTCGGCAACCGCTGAAAGCACTGGAATTTTTGCAACACACCGCAGTAGACCTGCTGTTTCTGGACATACAGCTTCCCCAGCTTACAGGGGTAGGGATGTTGCAGCTAATAAAAAAGCCACCGATGGTGATTTTCACTACCGCGTATTCTAAATACGCGTTGCAGAGTTATGAACTGAATGTGGTAGACTATCTGCTGAAGCCTTTCACCTTTTCCCGATTTACTAGCGCTGTACAAAAGGCTACTGAATTAATGGAATTAAAGCGATCGGTAAAAAATCAGCCCTCTGCCAGTGCATGCATTACCCTGCATACCAACCGGAAAGTTTTCAGGTTAAATCTGTCCGATATTTTATACATTCAGGGGCTGAAAGAGTATGTTACCTTCGTTACCATAGACGATAGAATTGTGGTGCTGGAAGCTTTAAAGGATTTGGAAAAAAGGCTGCCTTCCGATCAGTTTCAGCGGGTACACAAATCGTATATTGTGGCAATGGATAAAGTGCAAACCCTGGAAGGAAAGTGGTTGGGTATTGGCCATACACAAATACCGATTGGCCGAACATATCGCGAAACTGTACTGGACCGGCTAAAGGAAGCATGAGCTGCTTCAACTATTTTAATTCACCTCGCAACTGCTGTAAACCTGCCAGGTTCTGGGTCAGTACTTGTTTCACATCTTTGGTATCCTGGTGGCCGATAATTCCTACCGGGCCGTGGTAGCCGCTGTCTTTGATGGTCTGCATCATGGCCAGTTCTTCTTCGCCCTGCCCGAGTATCATAATCTTTTCGCCGGTCCGCGACATGCCATCCAGGTTGATACACAGCAGATGATCTTTTATTTTATTCATAATATCAGGAAACTGATCTATCTGCTCATGGGCATGGTGGAAATTATATACCATGCCCAGATGGTCGTCGCCCAGGGCATTTATTATTTTCAGCTGGTTATCAGGATTGCCAAACCAGTCGCCGTGGTTGTACAGGCCCAGGGTGCATCCCATGGCTTTGGCCCGGTCGCGGAAGTCACCGATGTAGGTCACGGCCCGGTTTAGCTTTTCATCATCCGAGAGGCCTTCAAAGAAACCGGCATCGAACGAAAACCAGATTTCAGTGTGCAGGTTGTGGGCAGCTATATCAGCCAGCAACTGCTCATTATCTTTTCCCAGGAAACTGGCCGAATCTTTATTAATGTACATCCACACAGCCTGCAAGGTAATATCATTATTTTCCAGTGCCTGCAATTCCTGGTCAAATGTAGGCAGGTGTTCTTCCCGCCAGTCGTAAGCGAATTTGGTAAAGCCCAGCTCCTTCATCATGGTTGCCCGTGCTGCCGGACCCCGTTTTACGCTGTCGAAAGGCACAATGCACCAGGCTACCAGGTTGGATACGGCAAACAGCGAATCGGATGGGGAAGCAGTTGCCAGCTGATTCCGGGTATCGGTTTGGGAAGTACAACCGGCAAAAATGAGTAAGGAAGCCAGCCCATACAGAGAAAGACTTTTCATAAAGATCGAAGTGTGGTTATATTTAAAAGTAAGTATAGGTATTTTTTTGTTCAGTTAAAACCTGCTCAACTGGAAATGTACCGGGTGCTATGTTGGGAACGTAACCAGGAATTTGTGAAGAGAACAGGCAGGGTGAGTGGTTCAGGTACAATTTATATATGGCCAGGAAATGTTGTACTGTAAGGTTCTGTCTATTACTTTTATGCCCCATTTACATACTTAACAAACAAAATGAAAAAACTATTTACACTTATTAATGCTTTATTCTCTGTCCTCTTTTTTAGCGCCTGTTCCAACCAGCAGACTACAGAGGACACAACGGCCACTGCTGACAGTACCGCCAATGTTACCGACGACTGGAAACTGGGCGTGGCATTCTGGACGTATCATACTTTTCCGTTACCGGAGGTAATTGCTAAAATTGATAGTTCCGGCGTAGATTATATGGAAGGTGCTTCGTCATTCAAGGCAGGAGAGGCTTTCAACGATTCTATGATGTATGAGCTTTCTCCGGCTGGCGTTAACAAACTGAAGGAAATGTTTCAGGATCATGACCTCACCATGCAATCGCTGTATATCGGTGGCGACGAAACGGTAGCTTCCTGGAAACAGCAGTTTGAACTGGCCAAAAACCTGGGCGTAAAATTTGTAACCGGCGAACCACCCGTAAGCATGTGGGACGCTGTGGACAGCCTGGCCGGAGCTTATGGTATGAAGCTTGCCATTCACGAACATTGGAAAGGCGTAAGCCCTTACTGGCATCCTGATTCAGTATTGGCAGCCATTGAAGGCCATCCGAACTTTGGTGCCTGTGCCGACCTGGGGCATTGGCCAAAAAGTGGCGTGGTGCCATTGGAAGCCGTAAAGAAACTGGATGGTCATATTATCGGGGTACATTTGAAAGACATTGCCGCTTACGACGATCCTAAACTTAAAGACGTACCCATTGGAACCGGTGTGGTAGATATTCCTGCTATTCTTGCTGAATTGAAACGACAGGGTTTTACCGGGCCTATTTACATAGAACGCGATGCCGAAGACCAACCCAGCAACCTGCCTTCCGTAATCAAATCTGTGGAATACTATAACGAACAGGTAAGCAAGCTGAAGTAAATTAAGTCGGAAGACCGAAGTGTAAAGTGTTTCTTCCGACTCCCAACTCCCGACTTCAAAAAACACCATTATTCCTCATACAAAGCCATATACGCGCCACCCGGGTCCTGTATAACGGCAAACCTGGAATTGTTCATTGATTTTTTTGGGCTTTGAATAATCTTTCCAGCTAAAGCAGTACATTTCTCCAGACTCTTATCCAGATTTTCCACCGTCACATATAAGAGCCACTGCGAAGGAAGGTCCGCATTGGTGCCTTTCTGGTGGCAAACCCCGGCGATAGGGTCTTCGTTTGTTGCTGGGGCGATCAGATAATCACTATACGCTCCCATACTGAGTTCGGAAGCCGTCCAGCCAATTACCTCACAATAAAAATCTTTCACCGCTTCCGCGTTTTCCACGGTAAGGTCCGTCCATTTGATAATACCAAATTTCTTCATATTGTATGTCTCTTTAGTTGATTCGATTGAGAGTACTTATATTTTTACCCGGTGAGAAGTGTTCAACTGTTTTCTTTTTAGAAAAAGCGCACAGAGCATCTATGGGGTCCAGACTCAGCAGCGATCTCGATAGGATGGCACTTCTTTATTAAGCATTAAGGGCTATACAAGGAGAATGCCTACTTACAAATAATTGTGAAAATTGGTTGTTCTGATTTTTTTGTCTGGTTCAGCCACCATACCTATGCCGGCTTCCAGCAGAACCACCGTACCGAAGTAAAAATCATGGGCACGGCCGTACGGTAATCTTTTGGAAATACTTAGCTATTCAAACATGAAAAATACGAGATGGTTTCGGCCATGCTACCTTTGCCACAACTAATTCCTCCGTCAATTATTACTTCTACTCGTAATAAAACACCACTACGATATGTACTACTACCAAAGCTGTAATCAAACAGCCAATACCAACGTGCAGCACCATCCATCCATGATGATACCATCGGTTTTGAACCGATAATAAGTCATTATTCAGCATGCCCAGCACTAAGTTACTAAAGAACAATATGCTCAATGCCAGCAGGTATGCGTAACCCGGAACGATGGCATGTAAGTAAAATATCAAAGGAGAAAGTGCTCCTAACCACTTATGAAGGTTTTGATGAAAAATACTTTTTTGAGCACTGATCTTAGGATTGGCCTGTACCTTACTAAAATGCCACTGAACAAGGATCAGTAATAAAAGAAGTGTACCGGAACTAATCTTGTACCACGGCTGCCGCTGTAAATTTCCTAAACCTTCCCAGCGGATGTCCAGATAGTACTGAAGCAGATAGCCCGCGAAAAGTAGCAAACCTACTACGATGTATACCTTATTTGGTCTCATTACGCGACTCGATATGTTGTAACAATTGATCTAAGGTTTTTGAAGAGATGAGTATGCTTACCGAGTCCATAAAAACCGTGGAAGCGGGTAGAAAGTAGCCTTCCGAGGGCCACCTTTTACCAATGGCCGGCTTTTTGGTAGTCCTAAACCCTTCTACCTCCTTCAGGTAACTCTCATAGGTATGTTTGGCCCCTTGCCGGTACTGTCCTATCAATGCGGCCATTTGCCGCACCGAGACGGAATCATGTGGAAACGTCCAGGTAGTGGCTCCCATCATATCCCCTAACTTCCAGTCTTTTTTGGGCGAATCGGGGTGCGCATTGTGGCAACTTACACAAGCCCCCGCACTAGCTATATCTGGAAACATAGCCGTATGCATGTCGGTATTTTCGTCAAAAAAATACCGGGGTTTCTTATCTTCTTTCATCTGAGTAAAATATTCTTCCTGAATTCCGGAGAATTTATTGGCAGCACTGATCGGAAAGTCAGATCCCAGAAACAGGTTTAAGGGTTGTGGGCTTTTTTCCAGGTAAGCGGCAGTACCCCGCAGGAACAGCGCAGGCAAAGGACCAGCTTCTACCTTCCCCGACTCCCAGTCTTCGTCGAAACGAAGTTTGACCTTTTTGCCATCCCCCACAATAGCACGGGTATAAAGGCTGCGGGCCGCGTCATTTTCCTGGGCCAGTAGGGCAAAAGCTTCTTCCACGCTCAGCTGCTTTCCTTCCGATGCCTGGTCAGGATCGGGAAGTGGAACAGGGGCATTCACGAACAGGTATACATTCAGGGTAGCAAATGCTAAAATCAGTATTAAAAAATTTCGTTTAATCTTATTCATGAGTAATGGCCTTTGAAAACTTATCGTTTGAATAAGGATCTGTTCCTTTGTTCAAATATTCCTTAATTGCCTGCATGGAAATGGTATCCTCGAGGGTAATGGGTAGCTCCATAATATGATTGCCGTGGAAGTCGTGACACTGCATACAATTAACCATAATAGGTTCAGCGATAATTTGCTCATGTGAAACTTCCAATGGATCATCCTTTATTTTCAGGTCCTGATGGCAGTTTAAGCAAATGCTTTTGACTGGTATATTGGCCAGGGTGCCCGTATGCTCCGTATGGCAGCTGCCGCACTGAGTGGCATCCAGTTCCTGCCGCACTTCAGCAAAGCGAGGCTCATTAAAGCGAAATACCGGATGATGATCCCCGGGCCGGTCATGGCAGTTCAGGCACTTCGCGTTATCTACTTTCATAAGCCCGAAATCAGCGTCCGAATGCCGGAAACCCAGCACAAACTTAGCTTTTGCCTGAAGTTGTTGCCGCCATGTGCCTTCAGCCGGGTGGTGACAAGAGCCGCAATCTAAAGCTTCGTGTCCGGGAGTAAGCCTGCCTTTGCTTAACCAGCTTTCATGCTTGAGATAAATAAAGTTAAGGACGAGTACCATCACAAATAGAATACCTGTAATCATACCAGTTACTTGCCGTTTACGGGCTTTCCTCACCTGTTTAAGTCGGACCTGGTCACTCAAATATTTGAAAAATCCGCCCATTATACGTCGTATTCAATCTTTACATCTGGCGTGACGGGCTGAGACTGGCAAGTCAGAATATAACCGGCTTTTATGTCCTTTTCAGACAGCCCTTTGGTATTCCTGGAAGTTACCCGTCCCTGGACCAGCCTCGCCTTACAGGAGCTACAGTTTCCGGCCCTGCAACTGTAGTTTACATCTAAGTTAGCCATTAACACGCTATCCAGGATGGTTTCTTTCAGGCCCACGGTAAAAGAGTGCAGGCTTTGGCCAATCATCACTTGTACCTCGGTTTCCACAGCGGGATCGGACAGTTCGGCGGGGTTCAGTGCCGAAGGAGGCGAATAACCATCAAAACTTTCTACATGAATGTTATTTTCCGGCACTTCCAGATCGTGAAGGCCCGATATTACTTCCTCCATAAAACCCGAAGGGCCACACAAATAGTACATGTTTGTTTGGTGGTTTATGAATTTGCTTTGTATAAGTTGTCTACATTGCTTTCTATTCATCCGGTCTTGCGCTCTCCGGCCAATTGCCGGCTCGGTGAGGGTCATGTTAATACTGAGGCGTTTAGCAAACTGTAGGTGTAATTGCTTTAGTCTTCCTCCAAAAATTGTGTCATTCCAGGTTTTACTGGAATAGAAAAGGGTAGCCCGGCTGTACGTTTCCCTTTTCATAATATGCTCAATCATGGCGATGATAGGCGTGATACCACATCCAGCCGCGAAAAAGACATGGTGACGCTTTTTGAACAAGTTGCTTTTGGTGGTGAAATTACCCTGTGGGGGAGCTACTGCAATAGCCATCCCCACTTCAGCGACGTTGTTCAAATAATTTGATACCACTCCTCCAGGTTCGCGCTTGACCAATATGCTCAACTCATTTTTGTTGTCAATAGGGCCACAAATAGAGTACGGGCGACGGTACAACTTACCGTCAACCTCGATTACCAGAGTGATAAATTGGCCAGGACGATACTGATATTGTTTGCGTAAGCCCTGCGGCACACTAAAAGCTATAAAAGTGCTATCCTTCGTTTCCTTGTAGGTTCTAGACACTTGTAAAATATCGTTCATAGGAATTTGATGTTGTTCGTCACACTGAAAAAAGAAAATACTATACTGCCGGAATCGTTTTCTTCTGAAATACAATCTCTACCGTACTATTATCCAGCTTTGAGATCTGATTTTCTTCGTTGAAATATTTGTTCATTCCTTTGGCGATAGCAATAAACAGGTCGATGAGGCCGCGCTCCGAATTGTATTTCATTTGCAGGGTGTCATCATCAATCCACTTGTAGGTAAAGCGCGGAGGCCGGGCATTTTCCATATTCTCCGTTACTTCACTATGAATACGATCCAGGTTCATCAGCAAGTCCTTAGATGAATGGATGCCCTCGAAATAGGCGGCATAAACGGTTGGCGTGTACTTACAAGCCCAGTATTCGCCAAAAGCATCCAGCAGTTGTTGGAAACTAATGCCTAAAATCCCGGGCATCTTACCCAGTAGTTCCATGGTCGCTGCCTCATCCACATCATCATTCATCATAAAAACGTGGTCTTCGTCTAATCCTATTGAAGCGAGGCATTCTTCCCACTGCTCCAGACCAAAAGATTCAATAACTAATTTTTCAACACACTTGTGTACAGTACCTTTCATGTTATTAGAATTTACTTTGAATTAAATAATTTATTTAAAGCTTAAAATTTCTTCGTCAGTTAGGTTATGCTTTTTCTTGATACCCTCAATTTGGTTCATCAGCCGTTTTATCTGGGCGTTTTTCCCCTCAATTTCCATATCCAGTTGCTCCATTTTCTCTTTGAACTTCAACGACCGCTTTTGCGCTTTTTCCTGGCTGGCCTTTAACATTTCTTCCTTTTCCAGCAGGGTAAGCCTTGCCTTTTGTAGCTCTTCTATTTTCTCAAGCTGTTTCTGTTCATTAGCGCGCAGTTCTCTCTGGATTCGGGCGTTAGCCTCTTCGGTTGCCTGAATTTCTTCCATATTCTGGCGCATCTCTTCTTCCTGTGCTATAAGTATCTGCGTCTGCGTCTGCGACTCCTCAAGCAGTTTGAAGGTTTGTTCACTGATTTTGGTAGTAGAAATGGCAGCAGCCATGCCTTCGCTCATTTTCTCGATGAATTCAATTTGATAAGCTTCCAATTCCTTAAACGATGCTATTTCCAGGACCCCAAACACATCATCGTTTTGCATAATGGGTAAAATCAGCAAACAGTTGGGGGTACTGTCTCCCAAACCTGACCGGATAAGCGTATAGTTTTGTGGAATATCTGTGATATATAGTGGTTGCTTCTCAAGAAAGGTTTGCCCTAATAAACCTTCTCCCACGCTTATCTTTTTTTCCAGATACTTTCGCCTGTCATAGGCATAACAGGCCATCATTTCCAGAAAAGGTGCCTGTTCGTCCTGATCATTCAAGATAAAAATAGCCGCCTGGTTGGCGTTGATGTATTTTACCAGGTTTGAAACGACATTATGGCAAAGCTCTGGCAGACTTTTACTATTGGACCGGATAATCTCTGAAAAAGAAGCTAGTTTTTCGCTCACCCAACTACGTTCCTTTTCCTTTTTAGCCATTTCTTTTAACTGGTTACGCATGTTCAACAGCGCTTCAGTTAAAGCATCTTTTTCTCCATAGTCAAGGGCATGCTCGGTATGGTCTGACTCAAAATCCCCCTCGCCAATAGCCTTAATAAAGTCAATGGCCTTTTCTTTCTCACTCAACAGCTTTTTAATGGTTATGCTCACTTGCTCTAGTTCATCGCTTTGGTTTGTGAAAGCCTGGCCTAGTATCTTCTGATTTAGATCTGTGAGCTTTTGAATAGAGCCCGCAAACCATACATGGTAAATGTTAATGAACAGCAACACGAAAAATAAGCTAGTCCCAATGTACCACCATAGGCTATACTTAATATCCAGTTGAAACACAATACCGTTGATACAGATAAATAATAGCAAGCATACCAGGACGGTAAGTGCTTTTTTTTCAATTGAATATTGTTTCATTGCCTAAGGTTTATATGCTCTTTGAATTTCGCGACACTTTAATTCTGAGGCACATGGAGTTTAATGATAAAAATGGGCTGTAACTTTGGATAAATCCTTTTAAATAATTCCGGAGGCTAAGATAGAGAAGGGAGGTATAGAATGCTTTTACTATTTGTTTACAAAAATACCTATGTAACAAAAGTATCTGTTTTGTATAGATTTATACGATACTTTAATTACCCAATCATGCGAATTAACCAACAGGCGCAGTGCTTCGCGGCCCAGGGGCTTACCCATGGTTATCAGGATTCTATCTATGTGATTCAAATGCTATACCTTTCATATGATACGGACTGAGTCGCATATATCAGGGAAGAGGCACAGGAATGGCCACCATGGAATGGCCACCCATACGCCTGTGAGGTATGTTTATTTCACAGAAGAAACCAGTATGCCAAACGATTCCAGTATCTGAGGCTTATCGCGGAAGGCGAAACGGGCGGCTTTCCAGAATTCCACTACCCAGGCTTTTAATTCCGCGAAGGCTTTCTGTTTATCCTTGGTGCTGTCCTCTGCCTGTCCTTTTTTGCGGGTGCGCTCGCGTTTGTTATCCAGCAATGCGTCTACGGAGGCTTTGGCCTGCTCCAGAATAGCCTGACTGATGCCATAAGCATCCATAGCAGTGGCGTTCAATACCAGGTGGCTATAAAAGTGCTGTGCCTGCCGGACAAGGGGCCAACTGCCATTCGCGAATTTGTCTATTTTTAGGGCATGCAAAAATTCCCCTTCATCCCGAAAGGCAATGCGGGCCACTTTTACATGGTTTTTAAATTGGGTGATGGTAACGTCTACCTCCTTGTTAATTTGTTGGGAGATCGCCCATTGTTCGTTATAGTAAGTGCCTTGGGTATACTGCGTCATCAGGGCATATTGCTGCAAGGCGATGCCATCCTGTATGCGTTTCTGGGGAAAGCCCAATACGGCCATCTTTTTTTGAAGCTCAGGATCTTTCTGTATGTTGTCGATAGCCAAAGCAGCCGCTTCCAGAATCTCTACATTAGATTTTAATTTCATATGCTTGCAATTTTTGTAATTATTTATTTTAAACTTGAACAAAACTAATAGAAAACTTTTTTAATTACTGTACTTGTAACCTTAATTTACTACCCAGGTGTTTTTTTAGTTAAAAATCGAAATTATACAAGAAATTATTAGCACAGGTCCTCTGGCGTGAGTGTCCAAACTGCTGTCTGCTATGCCAAGGCCTCCGACCTGCTTGAATGAAAGTAACCAATTAATCGCTGAGGGCTTATGTTTACCAGTCCAAACCCAGCAGCTATATCAATAAGAACCCTTGAACCGGGCGCCTCACCTTTCGGAAAGAGGTGTAAGCATTTCATTATTTTGAAGGTTTTTTTAAACCGATGTTTGTTTTTTGCCTGAAAACGCCATTTTTATGTTATAAAAACACGTGAAGTTTCCAGCATTCAGAACCCTTTTCGTATAAAGTCCCGCCGAAGTGGTGTGTATGTGGCACCCAAAGTAGACCAGGTCACCGCGACTTTGTAAGGTTTAGGTAAGTTTTAGCGCCACTTCCCACTGACTTGACGCGGTTGAGGTAAGATTTTAGACCGAGTCACGCTGACTTAGCCTCGATATGATACCCAATATGGGCAAAGTCACGCTGACCTGGCCCTAATGTGGTGCCCTTTACGGGCAAAGTCAAGGTGACTTAATAGAAAAAAATAAAAAATTTGTGCCATTCCCTGCTGACTTGCGCCATATATGAAATCCACTGGCGCAGGGCCTTCGTGCCTTATCATGTTTCATAAGTTTTCTGGAATAGCTGTTTTATTATATGTTTTCCTGTAGACAGATGCGGTTACCAGTGGTATTGGTTGTGTAATAGAAATCATAACGTCATATGTAAGAAGCTGTTTGAGTTATATTTTTCTAGTATATTTTATTCAACATCATGTAGAGTGGAATACACAATTGTGCCCATCGGTTTTTTCTTTTCAAAAACCCAACAATAAATAATGGGGCTTCCTACTTTTAAAAATGGTGTTTTATTAATAAATACCTGTTTCCCTGTGCATGGTATGTTTTTTTATAAATTTACTTTACCACATCTCATTTAAAAGGGAAAGAAGCCATGAAAAAAAACCTGTTTTTGTTTTTAGTTACTTTACTATTTTTATTTTTTAACGCGACGGTGTATGGTGCCCACAGTTTTCAGCAAACACCGGGTGCGGATACGCTTTCTGTTCCCGCTGCCAACGATATCCCTACCGATTCGGGAAGGGTAATGCAGGGACGTGAACTGTTTAGTGCCCAATGCGCTACCTGCCATGCCATCGGATATAGAATTATGGGCCCGGCGCTGGCCAGTGTAGATACCCGCAAGCCGCTGGACTGGCTGATCCGGTTTATACAAAACTCGCAGCAGGTGATTAACAGCGGCGATGAGTATGCCAACTTCCTGTACGAGCAATACAACCGGCAGGTGATGCCTCCCATGCAGTTTTTAAGCAAAGATGAAATCATATCTATTCTGGCGTATATCAAATACGAATCTTCGCCACCTGCCGAAAGGGGCGGCGTAAACAGCAACAGCCAGAACGAAAGCCAGGTACAATCGGGTTATGTGCCCCCCGAAAGTTTGAAAAGCCAGATCACTGAGGACGACGATAATAAAAACCTGGGAGTAGGGAGCAAAATTTTGTTTGGAATCCTGATTGTGGTAACACTGGTGGTGATTGCCGGAATTTTATATATGTTGGGGAAAGGGATCAGGCGATAAGCATGTGTGTGGAAACCATCGCTTTATTTTTTCTACAACCTGTAGAATATAATACTCAAATCAGTTTTTTATTTTTCTGTTAGCTTCTTGCACAGAATTTTTTAGCGGAATATAAAGTAATGATAATGAGAGAATTAAAACCATATTTCAGGCCCTTAATTTCGCGGAGAGGTTACTAGTACGCAATTTGACCCATAAGCCCTGGACGGCAATAACTTTTTCATCTCACTACTAAATACAACCGGCTATGTTAAAATATAATACGAACAAACTGCGGGATAGTTTTATTTTAATGACAGGAGTTTTGGTGATGGCTATTATTTGCTACCTGGGCATTAACGAAATTAAAGCATATAACGCTGATGAAAAGCCGGGCGTTTTTACCGAAGGAATTAATGCCATTGAAGATAGCATGAAAGGGAAACTAAACGTAGATGAGTCGTTTATATTCGGAGAAAAGAAATCCGATGTAAATTCTTTTGACAACAAGGCAGTTATTATTGTAAAGTAATCGTGGGTGAAAAATACTTAATAAAAAAATATGGAAGCAGTAAAAAACGAAATAATCCTGATATACAACGCTACGGATTATGAAGACAGAAAAGCGCTTGGTTACGCGGAAAGTTTGAAAGATCATAAACTCAAAACGATCGATGTAACCAAAGACAAAATTACAGAAACGCAGTTAGCCGAACTGGCTACAAAGCTCAATGCGAGCATACAGGATTTGTTAGACCGCAAATCAGACGAATTCAAGCAAAAATACGAAGGAGAGGATTTCTCCGACGAAGAAGTATTAAAGCTACTGGCCAACGATTTAACTTTACTGAATACCCCTATTGCCGTAGTAGGAAAAGCCGCGCGTTTTGTAGGTTCGGCCTATGAATTTGTAAACGACGATATGAGTAACAAAACGGTACCTGATGATGAAATTAAACCTAGAAAAAGAGAGGTTGATCTGTAATTTAAACACAAATTATCCGCGAACAAGTAAAGTGTAGCGCGCCCTTCTGTTTTGGATAGCTACCGGGTTGTTTTGCCGGCAAAAATAAGTCAATTCAATTTGTATATATATAGAGCATACCCCGATCATATTTTCGGGGTATTTTTTTTAAAAGCCCGACATGGAAGAGAAAATAATCAGTTCGTTCAAAACCTTTTTTAACAATGTAATTGAAGCCTTACCCGGCGTAATTATCGGATTAATTTTTTTAACGCTGTTTATCGCGATTGGTGTACTGCTCAGAAATTTTACAAAACGACAACTGCTGAGGAATGTGGATGATATCCTGTTGGTTAACTTTATAGGGCGACTGGTTTTCCTGCTGACCTGCGTTTTAGGAGTGGTTATCTTTTTAAATCAGTTGGGATTGGGCAAGGCCGCCAATGGGCTGCTGGCAGGAGCCGGTGTATCGGCCATTGTATTGGGTTTTGCTTTCAGAGATATTGGTGAGAATTTTCTGGCGGGCTTCTTTCTGGCAATTGGGCGCCCCTTTAGCATCGGCGATGTAATTGAGGTAGAAAAAAATAATGGCATTGTAAAAGCATTAAGTTTCCGCAATACCCACATCCGCACTTTCGACGGGCGCGATATATTTATCCCCAATGCGATGGTGGTAAAAAGTCCGCTTACCAACTTTACTAAAGACGGACTCATGCGCCACGATTTCATTATCGGGCTGGATTATGGTGTGGACATAGCCGATGCTATTCGTACCATCCTGACCAGCATCAAAGAATTAGAAAACATTGTGCGTTCCGATGATTTGCAGCCGTTTGTTACCATCCACGACTTTGGTACCAGCACGGTGAACCTGAAGATTCATTTCTGGTTCAACACCATGGACATGCTGCGCTCTTACACTACCCTAAAAAGCACCGTCATGCACCATGTGTTTCTCGCGTTGGTAGCAAAAGGATTCAACATGCCTGCCGACATTATAGAGTTAAAAATTTACCAGGAAGGCAACCCGATTCCGGTTGCTATTACCGCCAGCGATTTAGAAAAAAAATCTACAACAAATTCCTGATCCAGATGGTTATTTTTGGGTGGTTTACAACAAATGAGTTTAAACTTCTATATAATATAACTACCTATAAAACAGAAGCACATACCATCAATGGAGATAATAAGTGAGAAAAAACTGGTGTTTGTATCAGACGATGTACCCGGCATTACACGCCGAAGATGCGGCAAAGGCTTTACCTACCTGGATAAAGATGGTAAAAAGGTGAGCGACGAGAAAATAATGGAGCGAATAAGCGGGCTGGTAATACCGCCCAACTGGCAAAATGTATGGATTTGTACAAATGCCAAAGGGTACCTGCAGGTTACCGGCTACGATAGCAAAGAAAGGAAGCAGTATATATATCATACGGCCTGGACCCAGTACCGGCAGACCTCCAAATTTGAAAAACTCATTGAATTTGGTCAGGATTTACCCTGCATCAGAAGAACGCTGGAAGAAGACCTGAAACTGAAGGGCTGGCCCAAAAACAAGGTGTTGGCACTTATTGTAAAACTGCTGGACCAATGCCTGATCAGGATTGGCAACCAGTATTACGCTAAGGAAAACAATACATATGGCCTTACCACTTTGCGTAAGAAGCATGTGGAACAGAAAGCAGGCCATATTATGCTGCATTTCAGGGCAAAATGGGGCGTAGACCGTGAAGTGGATATTGAAGACAAAACTTTGGTAAAACTGATTAAAAAAATATCTGAACTTCCCGGCTACGAAATATTCAAATATACGGATGACGATGGCAACAGAAACGTGATTGATTCGCAGGATGTAAATATGTATCTGAATGATATTGCCGGGAAACCATATACGGCTAAAAATTTCAGAACCTGGGGCGGCACGGTGCTGGCGTTGGAACTGTTGCCGGAGGCTTTGGAGGAATTAAAAGAACACCCGAAGCGTAACCTGGAAACCATTATTGTGGAAAAGGTAGCTGCTGAATTGGGCAATACAGTAGCGGTATGCCGCGAATATTATATCCATCCTGCTGTATTGGACGCTGTGGTGAATCAGGATATTGATAAATACAAGGGAAAAGCATATAAGCTGCCTAAAATAAAGTATGCTTCAGTGTTGGATAAAAATGAAAAGCTGGCGCTGAAGATTATGATGAATGTTGAATAACCTATCCGCATGGGGGTTAGTACCACTTCTGAAGCAAAAACCATTGGTTACTGTGTAATAAGTCTCCGAAAAGGGACAAAATGTAGAAAAAATTGCCACTTTGGGAAACAAAAACACCCAGTTACACTCCTTATTTAGTCATTTCGGCTAAAAAGTAGCTAAGGCCCAGTATTTGTTTATTTTAAGGTAAAAACTAATTGTAAACAAAAACTATATTACTTTAAAAAATCATGAATTCAGACCCAATTTACCAAATTGGAATATTTGGATTAGACACTGCCGAAAAGCTACACGAATACAAATCATACAATTTACCTGTTGAAGACACGGAATTAACCTTCACAAGGGTAAACGGAAGTGTAGAAAAAGTAACAGGAAGTATAAAGAAAATCACTTACACCAAAGACGATCAGCCCAACGATAATGTTGTGCCTGTTAACATTTACATTCAGATTGAACATCAGGCTAAAATGCCGAAATAAGGCAAGCCACCATACATAATTTGTAAAAGCTGAAAAAAATCATGTTTTTAGCTTTTGTTATACATATATGAAAGG
>JBGTIS010000253.1:0-67536 GCA_041745535.1 Cyclobacteriaceae bacterium
AACACTATAATATCAAGCGTAAGTACCAACAAGAGTTCAAACATAACATTGAGAATTATATCATCTTTGGGCATCTGTTGCCACTTTGGAATTATATGGTATTTTACAAACCATTATAAGTTATTTTTTACACGATCCTTAGCGATAAATTCTTAATAATTTAACTGGCTTCGTAAAAGAAAATAATCTACGCAGCGCAAAAAAAAATCCTGTAATGGGTACAGGATTTCAAATTTTAAGGAAGGAAAAATAAATTTATTTAGCGAAACTAACAGCTCGCATTTCCCGGATTACCGTTACTTTTACCTGACCAGGGTATTGCATCTCTTTTTCTATTTTGTTAGAAATGTCAAAAGATAGGGTGCTGGCCTGATCGTCGGTGATAGCTTCCGCGTTCACCAATACCCGCAATTCGCGGCCTGCCTGAATGGCATAGCATTTATCAACGCCAGGAAAATCCATTCCCAGCGATTCCAGATCTTTCAAACGTTTGATGTAAGAATCCACAATCTCGCGTCTTGCTCCGGGTCGTGAGCCGGAAATAGCATCACAGGCCTGAATAATGGGAGCGATCATGGTAGTCATTTCTATTTCATCGTGGTGGGCACCTACGGCATTACATACATCGGGATGTTCGTTGTATTTTTTGGCAAGCTCCATTCCTAAAATCGCATGGGGCACTTCTGGTTCATCGGGCCATACTTTCCCGATGTCGTGTAGCAATCCTGCTCTTTTGGTTAGTTTTGGGTTCAGGCCTAGTTCGGCGGCCATGGTCGCGGCCAAATTAGCTACTTCGCGAGAATGTTGCAGCAGGTTTTGACCGTAAGAAGAACGGAACCGCATCCGCCCAATTAGCTTAATCAGTTCAGGATGTAAGCCGTGTATGCCCAGGTCAATTACTGTTCGTTCGCCAATTTCTAAGATTTCTTCTTCAATATTTTTACGAGTTTTCTCAACTACCTCTTCAATACGTGCCGGATGAATTCTGCCATCGGCTACCAATCGGTGCAGCGAAAGCCTGGCCACTTCTCTTCGTACCGGGTCAAAGCCTGATATAATGATCGCCTCTGGCGTATCGTCAACAATCAGTTCAATACCGGTAGCGGCTTCCAGGGCGCGGATGTTCCGGCCTTCACGGCCAATAATTTTGCCTTTTATTTCATCGCTTTCAATATTGAAAACCGATACACAGTTTTCAACAGCATGTTCGGCGGCGGTGCGTTGTATGGTTTGGATAACTACTTTTTTGGCTTCTTTGGTAGCAGAAAGTTTAGCTTGTTCCACAATGTCTTTGATATGAGAAGAAGCTTGGGTTCTGGCTTCATCTTCCAGGGTGGAAATGAGTTGGCTTTTGGCTTCTTCGGCACTCAGGCTGGCTACTTTTTCCAGAATACTGATTTGCTGTTGTTTGATTTTATCCAGTTCAGCTTGTTTTTTCCGGATCAGTTCCTGCTGGGTATCCAGATCTTCTTTGAAAGTTTCCAGCTCTTTTTCTCTGCGTTTGGTTTTTTCAGTTTGCTCTGATAAGTACTGGTCGCGCTGCTTTAATTTATTCTCATTGGTTTGTAGTACTTGTTTCTTTCGGTTTACCTCTTCTTCAAAATCAGTTTTAAGTTTCAAATACTTTTCCTTAGCCTCATAAATTTTTTCTTTCTTCAGTGTTTCTGCTTTGGCTTCCGCTTCTCTGATCATACTGTCAGCTTGTTTTTTCAAGCTTTCTTCCTGTCTGTTTAGTTGATCTTCCCGGCGCTGTACTGCTTCTTCGCGTGATGAATACGCCTTCTTTGCTAACAATCGACCTATGACAATACCTGCTACCAGCGCAACCACGCTGGCTAACAAAACATATATTAATACGTTCATTTTAATTAAGTTAGTGATACATACTATTATGCGCTAATAGCCAATAACCACTAAATGAAGCTATAACAAGCTGGTGGAGGAGGGTAATTCAGTTACCAACTACTGTAGGTAAATATCAAATGTATAACAGAGATAACCTAATATCTGCTACGAATAAGATTATGCTAGCGAGTGAGCGATCAGTTTATTTAGGGCAACCAGTCTTTCCGTAATTCCTTCTTTCATGCCCGTAAAGGCCAATTCTTGCTCTATTTTCTCTACGAATACATCAAAAGCTACAATTGCCAGTAAATCCTGTTTATCAGTGGTACCATATAGTTTGTAGTACTCCTGTAGCTGTTCATTTACCTTGCGAGCCGCTTTTCTGATGCGTTCTTCTTCACCCGCTTCTACCTTCATTGGGTACTCTCTGTCCCCGATTTTAATTTTTATCGATAACTCTCCCATTGAGAAATTTTTAATTTACTGGCTCAAATGAGCAATACATTTATCGATTTCTTTTATATACTCGTTAATCGTACGCTTCAATTCAGTAGTTTCAAATTTGTTTGCTACTGCGTTATCTACAATTTTACTGATTTTAATTGTTTTTTGAAAATTATTAATTTCTTCATCTTTTTCCGCGAGTACTGCTTTTAGATTGGTGTTTTCCTCTCTGAGTAATTTTAATTCTTCTTTTAACTGATTGTGTTGATTAATTAATAGTGTTACCCTGCGTTCCAGAATGGTAAGTTCAGAGAATGGATTGGGTTGATTCATAAGTTAAGCAGTTGACAGTTGTTTATCAGCCGTATAGACGTGTTAAAAAAGAAATATATAATTAATATTATTTCAGTTGAATCTGACTTCTAACCTGTAAAAAATAAATCAGACCGCAACCGTTTGCCTGATTTATTTTCGGATAACAGCACCGGCTTTTTCTTCAAATACATGCATCAGTTTATCCATTATGCCATCGATGGTTTTATCATCCAGGGTTTTATCCTGATCTTGTAATGTAAAGCTTAAAGCATATGCCTTTTTACCTTTCTCGATGTTATCCCCCTCGTATACATCAAACACATTAATATTCTTCAGCAAGTGATTGCTGTTTTCTTTTGCTATTTTTTCAATCTGGCTGAATGAAATTTTTTTATCGAGAACTAAGGAAAGATCACGTCGTACTTCCGGAAATCTGGAAATTTCCCGATACGTATGCCTGTTTTCGGCATGGTTTACCGGAAGTTGATCCAACAGCCTTTGCCAATTGATAGAAGCATAAAATACCGTTTGCTTCACATCAGCCAATGCGGCGATTTTTTTATTCAACTTACCCAGAGTAGCTAAATAATCATCTCCTAGCCTGCATTGTAAGGCATAGCTAAATATTTCATTTTGTACGGTTGCACCGTCAATAGTATCAATACCAAACCTATTAAATATTTTCCTAATTGTCGAGGACAAATTGTAGAAAGAATTCGATTCGGAAAACCGCATCCAGCTTTCGGAAGTAAAATTTCCGGTCATGAAAATAGCTAAGTGTTTTTCTTCCAGATACTTGCCTTCTTCCTGATCGTAGGTTGTGCCGAACTCAAAAAGTTTTAAATTATTTTTTTTTCTATTGATGTTATAAGCCAGTACTTCCAAACCGGTAAACAGTAAACTTTGTCGCATCTCGCCCAAATCTTCGCTCAGCTTATTAAGTACAGCTACCGGTTTTCTGTTGGTAGGGAGTGCCTGATTATAAACAGGTTTGGTTAACGAATTGGTTATAATTTCCATAAACCCGTTGGCTGCCAGCATTTCAGAAATGGTGCGCTGTATATAATTAGGGTCTATTTTAGGGAAACTTGCCAGAAAGTCGCTGTTTAAATGTTCAGCCACTTCTACATTATTATAACCATAAATTCGGAGGATTTCTTCAATTACATCTGCTTCCCGACGTACATCAACGCGGTATGGAGGGACAAAAACCGTAAGTTTTTCGCCACTTTCTTCCAGCACCCTGATATCAAGCTGTGTCAGAATATCCTTTATCTCTTCTCTGTTAAGTTTCTTGCCGATCAGGCGGTCAATATTTTTATAGGTTAACGCTACCTCAAAATTTTGAACAGGTTCCGGATAAATATCTACAATGTCAGAAGAAATTTTTCCGCCTGCGATTTCTTTAATCAGCAAAGCAGCTCTTTTGAGGGCGTATACGGTAATGTTTGGGTCGGTACCCCGCTCGTAGCGAAAAGAAGCCTCAGTTTTCAGGCTGTGATGCTGGGCGGTAGCGCGGATGTAATCAGGCGAAAAATAAGCGCTTTCCAGAAACACATTGGTAGTACCTTCTTTCACTCCTGACCGGGCGCCACCAAAAACTCCGGCAATACACATGCCTTCTTCCGCGTTGCAAATCATCAGATCAGTGCTCAATAGTTTTCTTTCTTTTCCATCCAGAGTAGTGAACAGGCTTCCCGCTGCTAATGTTTTCACAATTACATGATTGCCTGTAATGGCATCGGCATCAAAGGCGTGCATCGGCTGCCCTAATTCATGCAGAATAAAATTTGTGCTGTCAACGATATTGTTGATGGGCGAAAGGCCGATTGATTTTAATCGGCTTTTAAGCCAGTCGGGCGAAGCGCCTACCTTTACCCCTGTTAATGTAAGACCGGAATAGCGGGGGCAGGCCCGGGTGTTCTCAACGGTAACTTTTATGAGTAAATCCCGGTTGTCAATCTGGAATGCGCCTACTGATGGATATTGCACAGGAATGCGCAACAGCGCTTTCAGGTCGCGGGCCACGCCGATATGAGAAGCCGCGTCAGCACGATTGGGCGTTAACCCGATTTCTAATACAGTGTCAGATTGGATATTAAAATACTGAGCGGCAGGCGCGCCATTGGGCAAATCGGTGGTTAGTACCATAATGCCGTCGTGAGAAGTACCCAGACCAATTTCATCTTCGGCACAAATCATCCCCTGGGAAACCTCTCCTCTGATGTTAGCTTTATTGATAGTAAATGGATCGCCTTTTATGGGATAAATGGTGGTACCTGCTGTGGCCACAACTACTTTTTGTCCGGCAGCTACATTGGCCGCGCCGCATACAATAGGTAAAGGCTCACCAGCCCCTACATCAACCGTAGTAATTTTTAAACGGACGGCATTCGGATGTTTTTCCGCGGTAAGCACTTCTCCAATTAGCAGTCCTTTCAGGCTACCTTTTATCTGCTCGAAGTTTTCGATACCTTCCACTTCTAATCCGCCCATGGTAAGCCGTTCGGCAATTTTTTCTACCGGTTCGGTTATATCTATATAGTTTTTGAGCCAGCTAAAAGAAATTTTCATGATGGTAAAGAATATTAAAAATAAAGCGAAAGCATAAAAGCTGCCGCTTTTTTATTTATCCATTTAAATTTAAGCTTGCAAAATTAATGAAAACATTGACTTGCACATGGGTTAGTGATAAGTTTTCTCTCCTGCTTCGATAGAAATATCCAGGTAATTTTCTTTTGGTGGAATAGGACAAACAAATTTTGAATTGTAAGCACAATATGGATTGTATGCCAAATTGAAGTCCAGAAGAATAGAGTTTGCCTGACTATTGCCGGTAGGTTTTTCCACATTCAAATACCTTCCACCCCCATAAGTGGTATTTCCGCTGGTTTCGTCGGCAAAGGGTACGAACAACTGTTTAGGTTCGTTACTTTCCCAGGGTTCCAGGATGAGCAACCGAAGATTTTTGCCTTTTAATTCAAAGTCGGCATAAGCATAACGGATGTATTTTTCAGTGCCCCCATTGGTGGCAGGAAGCTGATAAAGCTTTTTTTCCGGAACAGGAGTAAGCCGGGCTTTTACCCGAAATTCCGGATCAGGACCATAGTAATACAATTCTGAAAAAATGGTATCGGCAAACGGAGATTCGTCTGAATTTTTCATAAAGCGGGCTACTTTTTGCCGTTCCCCCAAAATTCTTTCTTTATAACTCTCCGGAGTTTCCTTCCCTCCCTGTAAAGAATAAATAATAATTAAAATGATAACGGCAATAATAATTACCGGGAAAAATTTTCTCATGTTATTTTCCTTTTTTACAAAAAACGAAGGTAAGCACCAAATCGATGAAAATTAAATATAATAACCATCACTTATCAATTTACGTGTCTTTAAAATGATAAAAATTCTGATAGTAGCCGGTAATTAACATATGAGGTTAAATCTTACGGCAAATTCTTAGCTAGCAACCCAATACAAAAAAGTTTAATATAATTTATTGCACAATATTTTTTCCTTTTTCAAATATGAAACACCTATGGTACACATCTTACCGGTAAATAGTCTGATTTAGGATTTTTCCGATGTTTACCTTTATAAAATTTGTCACATCCAAGCCATTTTTCACATTTTGATAGAGATAAGCGCGCTTCTCTGGCCTAATTTTCTCTTTCTGATAATACACATAAAAATATATCCGAATTCTGATAAACAATGCAATATGGCATAAAGTTTGGAAACCGGTAGGCAAAGTTAAGTATCGGAAAAATAATATTTCACTAATGTTCACTTTTACTTTTGTTAATTTCAAAATTTCAAAAAAACTGCTCATTATTCTTCTTTTCAACTCTTTGCCAACCTATTACAGTGTAATCCACTGATCTTGTATTAAATAAATACAGTTTTATTTATAAATAGTAATTTTTTTACTTAGCAATCGATTTTATTTTTTATAAAGAAATTCAATCTGAAATTTCATTTTAATCCGACGGAAGAGTTGTGTTGAACAAAGCTTTAGGCTTTACAATATTTAGAAACACCAACCATTAACTCAATTCTTAATTTTAGAACTTTTTAAATATTTCTTATCAGAAATTAGTCAATTAATTCAGTATTATTTTTAAAAACAAATTACACAAATGCGCAATTTTATCAGTTTTTTACGAGTATCTTTTTTATGGAAAACCCACCTGTATGTGTGGTTGATTTTGCTTGCTTTTGCTTCGTCTTCATTTGCACAGAAGGAGAGAATTAAAAGCAAGAAAACAAATTTTGGCATGGGATACCTGGAATATTTACCAGGCGATTATTCACATAGTAACGAAAAGTATCCTGTGATTATTTATTTGCATGGCAGAGGCGAACAAGGAAATGGTAAATCCCAGCTTAGCAAAGTAAAAAAGTGGGGCCCGCTTCACAAAATTGACCAGGGAAGCGATATGTGTTTCACGGTAAATGGGAAAAAGAATTGCTTTATCGTGATTGGTCCGCAAACAAGCCGAACGTGGAATGTAGGTACGGTGGACAAGTTAATTGATTATGTTACCCGCACTTACCGGGTAGATCCTGACCGCGTTTACCTTACCGGATTGAGCCTTGGTGGAATTGGTACATGGAATTATTCTTACAGTGATGCCAATGGGAATAACAAACTGGCGGCTATTGCTCCTGTTGCGGGTGCCGGTGATCCGAAATCGGCGTGTGCGATCGCTAAAAATAAAATCGCTGTATGGGCATTTCATGGTAAAAAAGACCACGTCATTTCTTATAAGAAAAGCAAGGAAATTGTAGATGCCCTTAAAGGGTGCAATCCAAATCCTTCGCCTGGTTTAACCTTGTATAATACCATGTCGCATAATGGTAAAATGTGGGAGCGTGCTTACGATGATAAGCATACTTACCAGAGCCCTAATCTGTACGAATGGTTTTTAAAGCAGAAAAGAGGAAAAGGCTCGCAGAGTCCTCCTCCACCTTCTAACAAAAATCAATCGCCGGTTGCCCATGCCGGAGGCGACCTGCACATTACATATCCTAATAATAGTGTGGTATTAAATGGTAATAAGAGTAAAGATCCCGATGGAAAAATAAAAAGGTACCAATGGGTGAAAAAAAGCGGTCCGTCTGCTAATATTAAGAAAACCGCATCGGCTTCAACTCCGGTTAAAAACCTGAAGGCAGGCAGCTATATTTTTGCGTTAACAGTAACTGACAAACAGGGAGCTACCAACACAGATGTGGTTAAGGTAGTAGTAAATAACAAAAATACGGGCAAGAAAGATAAGGATGAAGATAAGAAAAACACTTCTGGAGGGAACAGTAAGTTAATAGCCGATGCTGGCAACGATCAGGTAATTCCCATATCCGATAACAGCATAGTGCTTGACGGTAGAAAAAGTAAAATATCAGGAGGTGAAATCGTTGATTACCGATGGGAAAAGTTAAAAGGTTCTATCAACTTCCGTGGCATTCAAAAAGGCAATGTGATCCGGGTAGATAATTTAAGAAAAGGTTCGTATATCTTTGAACTCACAGTGGTTGACAACAAAGGTAATAAAGCAACCGACCGGGTGAATATAGAGGTGAACGTTCCGCCTGTGGCTGATGCCGGTAAAAACGTAATGGTTTCTTTACCCAACAATTCAGTAACACTTAATGGTAGAAGGAGTAAAGACAAAGACGGTAAAGTTGTAAAATATGAGTGGGAAAAATTAAAGGGTCCCATCAACTTCCTCGGCACAAAAAACGGGGCTGTACAGCAGGTAAAAGACATGCGTCCTGGCTCCTATGTATTCAAGCTTACCGTTGTTGACAACCATGGTTCGGTATCGTCAGACAGGATTAACGTAATAGTAAAAGACAACGGAAGAGCCAGGACAGTTACCGTCAATAATAAGAAAGTCTCAGAAACCTCGAAAGATGCCATTGCGGCGACCTTGCCTGAAGCAGCCATTAACAGGAATACAGTGATAAAGGCTTATCCAAATCCTGTAGGCTCTTCCCTTACTGTTGATCTGACTTCGGATATGCAGGGTAAAGTAACAATCGAATTGATAAGTATGGATGGTAGAATATTTTTTACCAAGGCAGAAATAGTAGCTGATGGACAAAATACCTTAGCGCTTGACCTGTCAGGTATAAAAATAAACCCGGGAACCTTCTTTTTGCGAATTGAGAATGAAGGTGGTACAGGAAAAACATTAAAAATGATAAAGTACTAATTCATACAAAAAGAGCCCGCATGCGCAGGCTCTTTTTAATTTGTATTATTTGAACATAATATTTTAATATTGTGTTTTACTCCCCTTTCCTTTTGCATTTTGACAAATTTCACCTTCTTTTTGAAAATGCAAACTTCTCTTTTTGAGAAAGCAAAATGCAATTTTGCCCCGTTTTAGCAAATTACTGAAAACATTCGTGTACTGGCATACCCTTTGGTAAGAGAACCTGAGTTCTAATAAAATTCAGTTATAAAAGGCATATATGTTAAGTATAAACTATTTTTCTGAAACATTGTTTCAGGAAGTTTTTAAAAACCTAGTACTGCTATTATACAATACCATCTCAAAAAACAGCCAGCCACCCTTAAAGTATCAATACTTCATTAGTAAAAACTTATTTAAGCTTTAATAAATGAAGGTTTTGATGCAAAGCCTCTCATCTTTTTTACAATGATAACCTGACCTAAAAGTTTCATTTACTGGTTTCATTTTATATTTACTAAAAAAAATAATTGTCATGCACACTTTTTACACGAATTTTTTATCTTACCAGAAGCGCTTTTTCTGGATAATCATTATGTTAATTTTCGCCAGCGCTAGTGTTTCCGCACAAAATATCAATAAGAAAAGAACCAATTATGGTGTGGGCTACCTGGAGTATCTGCCTTCAGGATATAGTAGTGGCTCTAACTTTCCGGTAATCATCTATTTACATGGAAAAGGGGAAAAAGGCAACGGAAGCGATGCTGCCCTGAACCTAGTGAAAAAATGGGGTCCATTGCATGAAATAGATGCATTTGGTAGCAACATGTGCTTTACTGTGAACGGAACAAAGGAATGTTTTGTGGTAATTGCCCCGCAAACCAGCTCAGGTTTTTCAGGCGATTTTATTGAAAAAATTATTGACCATACCATCAATAATTATAAAGTGGATCCTAACCGGGTGTACCTTACAGGTTTGAGCATGGGCGCCATTGGCACTTGGGGCTTTTCTTATGGTGGTAACAATAAGCCTAACAAGATAGCCGCCATTGCTCCTATAGCCGGAGCTGGTAACACCTCAAATGCTTGTTATCTGGCAGACAACAATATTGGTGTGTGGGCATTTCATGGCCTGAAAGATGGTATCATTTCACCAAACAAATCAAAAGATATGGTGAATGCACTGAACAAATGTAAAACTGGATACTCTGCCAAGTTAACTTTATACGAAGGCTGTGATCACTCTAAGAAAACATGGGAGAAAGCATATAATTCTCAACATACCTACCAGTCGCCTAATATGTACGAGTGGTTTCTGAAGAACAAGAAAGGTAAATCAAGCGGTAGTACCGATTCGCCGACCCCCACTGCTAATCAGAATCCTATTGCCAATGCGGGTGCAGACAAAACAATTACCTTACCTACTAATTTAGTTACACTTAGTGGTGTAAACAGCAAAGATAATGATGGGGATATAGTAAAATATGTTTGGTCGAAAGTGAGTGGCCCAGCGGCTACCATAAAAAGCAGTACTTCTAAAATTACCGATGTTGCCAATCTGGTGGAAGGTACCTATGTGTTTAGGCTGAAAGTAACTGATAATAAAGGCGCTGTTGGTACCGATGACATTAAAATCATTGTGCAAAAATCGGGAGGTACAAGTGGTACGCTGGTAGCCAATGCAGGCAATGATGCTACTATATATACGCATAACTTTACCCTGGATGGTACCAAAAGCTCTGCCGGTACAGGTAAAATTGTTCGTTATGAATGGAAAAAAATTTCAGGAAATATTAATTTTGGTGCCATCCAAACCGGTGCTACTTACAACGTTACTGACATGCGCCCTGGTGATTATGTGTTCCAGTTAACGGTAGTTAATGATAAAGGGGCCAAAGCTTCTGATAAAGTATCCGTAAAGGTTATTATTACTGATGCTACCCCGGACACGCAAAATAACAAAGCTCCTGTCGCCAAAGCAGGTAGCGATATTACTATTTACCTCCCCAATCGTTCGATTACCTTAAACGGTGGACAAAGCACTGACAGCGATGGTAGCATCAAGAACTATGTATGGGAAAAACTTGCCGGAAATATCAACTTTGGTGGACTAAAGCAAGGTGCGGTACAAAAAGTTACTGATATGCGTCCCGGTAATTATGAATTTGAACTTACTGTTACTGATAACGATGGTGCCCAATCAACCGACAGAATCATTGTAAGAGTAAAAGATGGTACTAGTGCCAGAACAGCAACCGCAAGTAATATTATCAAAGGTGAAACTGAGGCCGCTGAGAACCTTATTGTAGGTGGTGAATCTGTTGCCTTTAGCCTGGCTAACATATCTGCTTACCCTAATCCGGTGGCCGATAAAGTAACGGTAGACTTTGGTGCTAACCTGGAAGAAACTGTTCAGATCAGCCTATTAGATCAAACTGGTAGAACTGTTTACAGTAAAGAAGCCGTATTGTATGGTGAATCAAAACTGGAATTAGATCTGTCAAATATTCCTGTAAAATCTGGTTTGTTATTCCTGCAGGTTAAATCAGGAGATGCTGATGCGAAAACTATCAAGTTGTTAAAACAATAATAGCTAAATAATCTTATAAGAAAGCCCGTTACCTTCGGGCTTTTTTTTTGTTCAGGAAATAAGCAGGATAATTGGAGATAGGGTGTTCGGAAGCAAAACTTAAATCATATAAAAAAGAAAAGCCCTCCTTGAGAAAGGGGGGCATTCTTATTTAAAACAGGTGTATGAATAAATTTGTGTTATGCATATATATATACTACTCGCAAAGAAAAGGTAACCCGGTTTTGTAAAAAAAAAAAAAAAGTTTTCATAACCCTTATTCCCGCCTATTTTACAGGCTTATTGGGCAAAATTTTTTTTAACTGATTTAAATAATTTGAATAAACATTAAAAAAATGATCCAAATTCTTTTCGTTTGTCTGGGCAATATATGCCGTTCACCCCTGGCCGAAGGTATTTTCAATCAATTGGTAAAGGGGCAGCACTTATCTTCTTATCTTTTGAGCGACTCTGCCGGTACCTCCGATTATCATATTGGGCAACAGCCTGACCGACGTACAATTTTAATTGGCCAGAAACATAATATGCCCATTCGCCATGTGGCAAGACAATTTATAGCAAATGATTTTGAAAAATTTGATTATATTATAGCCATGGATCAAAAAAATTATCAGCACATTATGTCCATGCGGAAAAATCATTCCGATTATATTACCAAAATAAGCCTGATGCGCGATTTTGAAAGTAATCCTGCTGATAGTCGTGATGTACCGGATCCTTATTGGAGTGGGGAAGATGGATTTCAGCAGGTTTACGATATACTTTATAACAGTATCAGCAATTTTATTGACCACTTAAAAAAAGAACATCAATTATCTTAAATTGGCTTTTGTTATTTAACCAAACCTTGTTATGAAAGGAAATAACCTAGGATTACCAGTAGGAACTACATTAGACCGGTTTATCAAACGGAATCAGGAAGATTTTCCCTACGCATCCGGCGAACTTTCACAGTTGCTAAGAGACATTGGCCTGGCCAGTAAAATCCTGAATAAAGAAATTAACCGGGCAGGATTAATGAATATCGTTGGGGCTTTTGGTGAGCAGAATGTACAGGGAGAAGAACAGCAAAAGCTGGATGTGGTAGCTGATATTCGTTTAACAAGGGCTTTGCGAAATGGAGGCGAGGTATGTGCCCTTATTTCTGAAGAAAATGAAGGTATTATTGATTTGGGAAATCCGTCGGGTAAATATATTGTGGCCATTGATCCGCTGGATGGTTCTTCTAACATTGATGTAAATGTATCAATCGGTACTATTTTTTCTGTATACAGACGAAAATCAAAGATTGACGCTCCGGTACAGGATGATGATTTTCTGCAACCTGGCAAAGACCAGGTAGCTGCCGGTTATGTATTGTATGGTTCTTCTACCATGCTGGTGTTTACCACCGGCAACGGGGTAAATGGGTTTACCTACGACCCTACTATAGGTGAATTTTTTTTATCGCATCGGAACATGACCACTCCGGCTCAGGGAAATTACTTTTCCATTAACGAAGGTTCTTCAGTAAGCTTTCCTGATTATATTGTCCGATATGTTCAATTTTGCAAGGAACAGGCTTATTCTGCCCGTTACATCGGTTCGCTGGTAGGCGATTTTCATCGAAATTTATTGAAAGGGGGCATTTATATGTATCCGGCTACTCACCAGGCTCCTCATGGAAAACTGCGCTTGTTGTACGAATGCAACGCCTTGGCTTTTGTGATAGAGCAGGCAGGAGGAAAAGCATGCGACGGTAAACAGCGGATACTAGATATTCAACCTGATTCTTTCCACCAGCGAGTTCCATTTTTTGTAGGATCTTCTGAAATGGTAGAAAAACTGGAAAGTTTTATTGAAGCGGATTAATCAAATAATTTTAGTGCAGGGAGGTTAAATCAGGAGAAATGGCGTCGGTAAATTCGCGAAACGATCATACCAAGATAAAAGCTTGCCGAAACTGCTGGGCTATACGCTAAATTTTGAAAGTGCTGCTCAAAATCAGGAAGTTTTGTATTGCTCAGGTTGCTCGTCCATCTGAAAAACAAATACATGATTTTGATAAGCAATAGTTGCCACTTACTGTGGACAGGATGATTAGAAACGGTAAAATCAGAAAATAACCAAAGGCCATGCGCTTTTGTGGCATTTTTTATGGTAAGCATCGCTTTGCCTAAATCTTTATCATTAAAAACGTCCAGAACGAAATAAGTGATAACCACATCGTACTTTCTTTCGGGTGGGATATTATTTTCAGTTCCTGTAATAAATTCAATATCAGGAAATGTTTTCGCTTTCCGGCTTATGATGTATTCTTCGGTTTTCTTTTTGGCAGCCTGTATCATTTTTTCAGAAGAATCAATGTAGGTAATATTTGTAATAGGCTTGCCCAGGGCCAATATTTCGGTAAGTATCCATCCTGTACCACCTCCTATAATCAGAATCTGAGCATTTTCCGGAATAAAGGGTAGAAAATACCGTTGGGCATTTATAATTTCTTTTCCAAATACAAGCCGTGCCAGCCTGTCGTATACCGCTGATATTGAATCAAAATTAACTTTTTTGTTGAGTTTGTTAGTCAAATTTACAGCAGTAAATACAACAATGGATAAAGAAATACACTATCGCCAACAATGCGGTACCTTTCATTTTTTTTAAAAAAAGCAGGATTGCGTAAAATCAGAAATAAGGAAAGCCCCATAGTAAATATCAGCAATTCAGCCTTTATGCAGGGCAGATTATGCGCAAAAAGAAAGGAAGTTACCAGGATAAACGTAAATAGTATATTAAACAAACCATACACCAGCTTTTTAGTATGGGTTTCTCCATAAAATATTGTGAAAGACACATAGTTGTCCTGTTCATCTAATTGTTTCTCAAACAACGAAAATTCTAGTAGGTTGATAAGAGCTATCAGAAAAAATTGCATGAATAAGGCTATTATATCCCATGTAATTAGGCGATTGAAGTTACTGATGGGTGCCAGAAAAATACCGGTAGCATACAGAAACGCGACAATAAATTCCTTATGAAAAAAGCGTTTTGGTTTTAAAATACTAATCAGTAAAAAATACAATCCAACAAAACCGGTTAGCACCACTCCCCTGACAATAAGTTGCCTCGGCAAATAAAACAACATTACTGTGCCTATAATGGTCATTACCAGAAATGAGATCCCAATGGCTTTAAAATGCTTTTGATGATAAAGATGCCGGTTAGAGTTGGCTGGATGCTTAACCTGATACGCATCTGCCAAATGATCGGCCGTATAAATAAGCCAGACACAAATACCAAGTGCCAGCACAGGAAAAATGTAGAGATTCACCTGTAAATAATCAGCAATAAACAGGGTACTGATGCAAGCACCTGTCACTACATCCAGACTGAGTATTCTTCCTATTCCGATAAGTTGGCGGAGCATAGGCAGGGATATTTTAATCGGTTAAGCCGATGCGAAAATAAAATAAGCCCACTACAAATTAATGAGCTCATTTTTAATTATTAAATTAAGGTAACCTAATGAAATTCTAACCGCCTAACGCTTCAGCTCCGGCTACAATTTCTAATATTTCTTTGGTAATAGCTGCCTGCCGGGTTCGGTTGTACTGAAGCCTTAATTCTTTCAGCAGTTCACCAGCATTGTCAGTAGCTTTATCCATCGCGGTCATACGTGCCCCCTGCTCAGCGGCACTGGATTCTAAAATAGCTTTGAAAAACTGAACTTTCAACGATTGAGGAATCAGTTCTTCAATAATATATTCTCTGGATGGCTCGTAAATATAATCTGTTTGCGGAGCTTTTGACTTATCAGATTTATTATCAGCCTGCATCGCCTCTATTGGTAAGAATTGTTCAACCCGGAGAATCTGGGTAGCTATATTCTTGAATTCATTGTAGGCTAGTAATACTTGGTCGTATGCGCCTTTTTTGAACTCATCCATGGCATAAGAAGCAGCTGTGCGTACATTTTCAAAAGAAGGATCGCCGATCAGATCTTTAAATCCGGTTTTTACCAGATAATCGCGTTTTGAAAAGTAGGCAAAAGATTTAAGTCCAACCGGAAGTATATCTACATGACCAGCCTGGTACTGCCTGCTGTACTTTTCCTGAATGGTATCGCGAACTGCCCTGAAAATAGTACTGTTAAACCCTCCGCAAAGACCCTTATCAGATGAAATTACGACAATAAGCACTTTATTAACTTCCCTTTTTGCCGCATAATCCAACGTTACCTCCTCACCCAAACTTTCAGATACATTAGTCAGTATTTGTGAAAGCTTTCGTGCATAGGGGCGCATTTGCAACAGGCGGTTCTGAGCCCTGCGCAATTTTGAGGCAGCCACCATTTTCATGGCTTTTGTGATCTGCTGTGTAGAAACTACAGAGGTTATTCTGTTTTTTACTTCTTTCAGGTTTGGCATATTCTATAATAATTGGCAAAATTTCTGAAACTATTCTTCCGCTTTCTATGCGTATCTTTTGGCCAGGTCTGTTGCTACTTTTTGCAATACCTCCGTAACATGGTCGTCCAACTTACCAGCTCTCAGTGTATCCAGTACATCGCGGTGCTGGGCATTTAAAAGCATTTGATATTCAGTTTCAAATTCTTTCACTTTGTCAACCGGCACTTTATCCATAAACCCTTTGGTAGAGGCATAGATAATGGCAACCTGATTTTCAACCGGAACTGGTGAAAACTGTGGTTGTTTCAGAATTTCAAGGTTCTTTCTTCCCCGGTCGATGGTACGTTTGGTAGCGGCATCCAAATCAGATCCGAACTTGGCGAATGCCTCCAGTTCACGAAATTGCGCCTGGTCCAGTTTAAGTGTACCCGCTACTTTTTTCATTGATTTGATCTGGGCATTACCTCCCACCCGCGATACCGAAATACCCACGTTAATGGCAGGTCGGATACCAGCGTTAAACAAGCTGGTTTCAAGAAATATCTGTCCATCTGTAATTGAAATCACATTGGTGGGAATGTAAGCGGAAACATCACCAGCCTGGGTTTCAATAATGGGCAATGCTGTTAAAGATCCACCACCTTTTACTTTACCTTTCAGCGAAGGGGGCAGGTCATTCATGTTTTTTACAATTTCATCGCTTTCAGTAAGCTTGGCGGCTCTTTCCAATAAGCGTGAGTGCAGGTAAAATACATCACCAGGATAAGCTTCACGGCCGGGAGGTCTTCTTAATAATAAAGATACTTCCCGGTAAGCTACTGCCTGCTTGGAAAGGTCGTCGTAAATTACCAAGGCCGGACGGCCGGTATCACGGAAATACTCGCCAATGGCAGCACCGGTAAAAGGGGCGAAGAATTGCATGGGAGCAGGGTCGGCCGCGGTCGCCGAAACAACAACGGTATAATCCATAGCGCCGTAGCGTTCCAGTGAAGCTACCACACCGGCCACAGTAGAGGCTTTTTGCCCTACCGCCACATAAATACAGTAAACAGTTTCTCCTTTTTCGTAAAATTCTTTCTGATTAATGATGGTATCAATAGCAACCGCTGTTTTACCGGTTTGCCGGTCGCCAATAATTAATTCCCGCTGACCGCGGCCAATAGGAATCATAGAGTCGATGGCTTTGATACCTGTTTGAAGCGGCTCATTTACCGGTTGGCGATAGATTACGCCGGGGGCTCTTCTTTCCAGTGGCATATCGAGGAGTTCGCCACCAACCGGGCCTTTACCATCGATGGGTTTCCCTAAGGTATCAACTACCCGGCCTATTATTTTTTCACCAACCTGGATAGAGGCGATTTTACCGGTACGTTTCACGGTATCACCTTCTTTAATTTCACCGGCCTCACCTAATAGTACCGCGCCTACGTTATCTTCCTCAAGGTTAAGCACAAGTGCATTTAACCCATTTTCAAAAACAAGTAATTCACCGGATTGGGCCTTGGAAAGGCCATAGATACGGGCAACGCCATCGCCAATCTGAAGTACTGTGCCTACTTCTTCCAGTTCAGCCTCGGTTTTAAAACCTGATAGTTGTTCTCTTAATATTGCCGAAACTTCGTCGGGTCTTACTTCTGCCATTTTTTATATCTTTAATCTTGATTAAACACTTCGCGTCCGGTAGTGGATACGAAAACTAGGTTATGTTATAAAATTCAGCTACAGGTTTTAAATAGCTTTTACGTAGCTGTCGTCCTTAAATTCGTAAGAAAGTTCGGTTAGCTTACTTTTTACTGAGTCATCAATTTGCTGATCGCCAATTTTAATGACATACCCACCGATAAGAGATGGGTCAATCTTTTCGGTAATAACCAATTTTCTGCCTGTAAGTTTGGTAATGGTGTTCTCAAACTGCTTTCTCAGGTCGTCGGTTAAAGGAAAGGTGGTGGTAATGTTAACCTTATCAATACCTTTATGCTGGTTATACAAATTGTCGAATTCAGCGGCAATCAGCGGTAAATACCGTTCTCTGTTTTTCCGTGTAATAATGTCGAAAAAAGTTAAAGTGGGCGGATGTACTTTTTTCTCGAACACTTTGTACAGTATAGTTCGCTTTTTATGATGATTGATGATAGGATTTTTGAGCATAAGCGCCAAATCATGATTTTGCTGGCACATTTTAGAAAAAAGTTTCATATCAGCATGGATTTCTTCCAGCAAGCCTTTTTCCTGGGCCAGTTCTAATAAAGATTTCGCGTATCGGGCCGCAACTCTTAATTCGGACATTTTTCTTTTTAAATTTAAGCTAAAAGTTGAAAGCAATTATTTTTTAAGTGGAAGAAGCAATCAACTTAAAGCTAGTTGACATTAACGTCTTTTAATAAATCAGCCACATACTTTTTCTGATTGCTGTCGCTGGCTAATTTTTCTTTCAGAATTTTCTCAGCAATTTCAAGCGACAAAGTTGCCACCTGCTGTTTAACATCAGACAACATGGCTTGTTTTTCGGTAGTAAGTAAGGCCCTTGTATCGGCCATAATTTTTTCTCCTTCCTTCATAGCCTGGTTTCTGGCTTCTTCTTTAATTTTATTAGCTGCCGCGGAAGCGTCTTTCAGCATACTTTCTCTTTCTTTTCGGGCTTGGTCAAGCAGTTTTTCGTTGTCTGCTTTCAGTTGCTCCATTTCTTTTCGGGCATTATGTGCCGAAGCCAGCGCATTCGCGATCGAGCTTTCTCTTTCTTTAAGAGAGTTGAGAATCGGTTTCCATGCGAATTTGCCAAGAACGAACAGCAATGCTAAAAAGCCTACTAATTGCCAAAATATTAATCCTAAACTGGGGGTAAGTAAATCCATGGTATTTTAGTTAAATAAGTAAAGCTCCGGGCTTCTCCTAACGATATGACCCGAAGCTTAAATGATTAAAGTTGATAGTCACCGGTAGCGATCAAAAGACACACCACCACGGCAAATAACGCAATTACTTCAATCAGGGCTGCGATAATAAGCATAGCAGTTTGAAGACGTCCGGCAGCCTCAGGCTGCCTGGCAATACCTTCCATTGCCTGTCCTCCAATTCTACCGATACCAAGGCCTGCGCCTATTGCCGCGATGCCTGCACCGATACCTGCTCCCATTAACGCGGTACCCGCGTCTAATAATAATGAAATTAACATAGAGAAATAGTTATAATTAGAAATTAAACAAGACTTTTATCTACTTCATCGTGGTGGTGCTCCGCTACAGCGCCGCCAATGTACATGGATGAAAACAGCGTAAAAACATATGCCTGTATAGTGGCTACCAAAAGCTCTATGATGTTAATAAAGGCAACAAAGATGGCACTTCCTATACCAACCGCATATGATTCGAAAATAAAACCTAATGCAATAAGGCTTAAAATTACAATGTGCCCGGCTGTAATACTAACAAAGAGACGAATCATCAGCGAAAAGGGTTTTGTAAATAAACCTATAAACTCAACCGGAACCAGCAATGGAAGAATGGCCTTGGGAACACCTGGCGTAGCAAATATGTGCTTCCAGTAAGCTTTATTTCCATTCACATTGGTCACAATAAAAGTTATAATGGCCAGCACCAGTGTTACCGCTATATTACCGGTAAGGTTAGCGGCACCCGGAATGAGGCCAAATATGTTATTAAACCAGATAAAGAAAAACAAAGTGAGCAAATAAGGCATAAAGCGTTCGTACTTATGTTTTCCGATATTAGGTATGGCTATTTCATCTCTTATAAACACAACAATCGGTTCAATGAACGATTGCAATCCGGTAGGAGGGGCTTTTGGGTTCCTTTTGTAGCGTGCGGCAACCCCCAGAAAAATAATTAGTAAAATGGACAGACTCAAAAATAAGGAAGCCACATTTTTGGTAATGGAAAAGTCATAAACAGTGCGGCTTTCATCTAAAGGCACAATATGTTCATGATTGTCAATGGCATAGCCATTATATGCTACTTTTTCATGCCCTTGGTAAAAGTTAGATGAGGAGAATACTTCCAGCCCCCGGTCGGGCGAATAAAGGATAACCGGTAAAGGAAGTGTAATATGCGTATGGCCCACCGTAGCGAAATGCCATTCGTGCGCATCGGCAATGTGATGCATAATAAATTCAGTGTCGTTTTCACCCGCTGGCTCACTATCATCGGCTGCAAGTGACGGAACGGAGAATAGAACAACAAAAAATAATGATAAAATACTTAAAATGAATGTTTTATGACTAGATTTTTTCAGCTTTTCCTGCATGATTAGATACGCTTTTCAGAATTCGGCCGCAAGTTAGTAATTAACACATATATTTCAAAAGCGACATACAGGAAATAAAGAACAAAGAAATTTACCACAAACAAAGTAGTATCACCAATATTACTTTTCAGCACCAGGTAAACCACCAGAACGCTCAGCACAAAACGCAGGCCAACTGCCAGCATGTAATTAAGGATGAGCTGGTTTCCACCCTGCCGGGTACCCAAACTGGCAATAAGTAAGGTAACTACGGCCTGTAAGCTCAAAAAAAGAATTAAATACATCCAGGTAGTATGGACAAACCAAACATGCAGTACTTCCTTTAAAAAAAAAGAAATTACGGCTATAATCACTGTAAATATTACAAGGGGAGTAAGCCGCTGCGAATTGCCTGTCATGGCGGATCTTTAGGTAGTCTTTTAATGATGACCAGAATTGTGGCAAAAATAGCCAACAATATCAGAAACATTAAAAAAAATGGGAATTTATTTCCCATCCATTCGTCAATCTTGATTCCCATCCATGTCGCCAACCCAAATACAACCAGTAACTGAAAAGCCAGGCCACTGTATTTCAGGTAACTATAGAGTTGACTTTGATTCTGGTTTTGGGAAGGATTTTTCGATTGGTTTTTCTCCGGAGATGACGGCGGGTTGTCCTTTTGGTTCGTCATTAAATTTTATTTCTTTAATAGTGATCCCCATTTTACAGGTTCCATTAAACGATGCGCCAGCTTCTACAATAAGCTTGTTAGTAGTAATATCTCCGTGAATAATGGCAGTAGGGCGTAGCGTTAATAGTTCGGCTACTTCTACCGATCCTTTTATTTCACCTTCAATTTCCGCATTCTGAGCCAGTACCTTTCCTTCTACATAAGAATTGGGACCTTGCGCGACTTTTGACTTACTGGTAAGGTTGCCTTTTACAGTACCTTCTACTCTGATGTTTCCATAAGTTTCGATGTCGCCCGTAATGGTGGCTCCTTTACCAATATTGCTGGTAGATTCGGTTGTTTTTTCGACTGTTTTTGTTTTGTCTGAACTGCTGTTAAACATACTTATAACTTTTAAAATGACACAAATTCTTCAGGATTGACGGGGTTACCATTGTACCAAAGCTCAAAATGTAAATGGGGGCCTGTGGTAATTTCGCCTGTATTGCCAATAATAGCTACCACATCGCCCGCGCTTACAAAATCGCCTGGTTTTTTTAATAAAGTAGAGTTATGCTTATATACTGATATAATATCGCTTCGATGCTGAATACCGATTACATAACCCGCATCCTGCGTCCAGGAAGCCATAAAAACGGTTCCGTCCGCCACGCATTTTACAGGTTCATTTTTCTTGGATACCACATCTACTCCATAATGCCCGATTTTGGTATCGTACGGGGCTGAAATAACGCCAGCTAACGGCGAAAAAAAGAATATTTCCTCTAACTCGCTCGAGGGTGTACTACTACCAGCCAACAGCACTAAACCCTGTTCCTCAAATTCTTTTCTGAACTGTGAGTCTATTTTTGGTAACGATTCCTTATCTAGCTTCTTCTGTTGAACAGGCATTTTTTGTGCCTCTGCCAATGTAATTTCTTCATTCATGAGTAAACTGTCTCCTCTTACAATTCGCTGAAAGTTAGCGATAAAATATTCTTTTTTCTGTACTTCCCACTCCAGTGAATCCACGGCCAGCGATAAAGCTACTACTTTCCGGTTAGTTTCTGCCTGTACATAGCGCGGGTCGAGCCATTTCTCCAAAACGGTATTCACCAGAAACAAACTAACTCCTAACATAAATATACTTAAGAACACAATTAAAACGATTAACTTTGCGTATGTAAAGGTAAAAGAAGTTTTTTCAGCAAAGTCCTCCTCATTTCGGATAATGAGTAAAAAGCGGTTAGTAAGTTGGTTTGAAAAAGTTTTTCGTGATTTCAAATTTAAAAAATTTACAGGATTTTAAAGCAACTTTTGAAGTTACTAAAGCAAAAATAACTATTAAATTATATTTGATTAAGCAATATGGCACTATTATTTAGGTGATAGTTGTTAGCTTTATGGTAAAACTAAATTTTAATTGTTTGAAGATAAAAGTTTTTTTTAAATATTACATTTTGTTTTGGGTTTCTGTTGCTGCCATTCTTCCGGCATGCGCCCCACAAAAAAATGGACCCGTTGCCAGTGTATACCATAATACTACTGCCCGGTATAATGCTTATTTTTATGCCCGGCAACGTATCGAAGAAATCGAGGCTGCTATTGATGCTAGTAATGAAAACAATTTTAATACCATCCTTAATATTTATCCAAAAATAGATACCGCGGTAGTGGCTGGATTGCAGGAGCAAATTGAAGATTGTATCAAAAAATCTTCTATCGCCATAGAGCGCCATCCGAAAAGTAAATGGGTAGATGACAGTTATATTTTGGTGGGCCTGTGCCGATTTTACAATGGAGACTATGGAAATGCCATTCAAACTTTTAAATACGTAAATGTAAACAGCAAAGACAAAGATGCTCGCCACCGTGCCCTGATAGACCTGATGCGTACCTTTATTGATGCGAGCGAACAGAATAACGCGATTGCCGTTTCCGATTATTTAAAAAAAGAAAAGCTGAACCGGTCTAATAAAATTCAGCTACATCTTACTCGTGCCTATTTATCCAAACAACAGGAAGATTTCAGTAATGTGGTAAGCAACCTGCTGGTGGCAGCCCCTCTTATGAGAAACGATGAAGGAAAGGCAAAAATTTACTACATTATAGGGCAAATTTATCAGCAACTGGGTTTCGATGCCGAAGCTTATAGCAATTATCAGAAAGTACTCCGTAGCAATCCTGAATATGAACTGTTTTTTTATGCCAGGCTCAATATGGCACAGGTATACGACCTCAGCAGAAACAGCGACATCCGGAAGATTAGAAAATATTTCAGAAAACTGCTGAAAGATCAGAAGAATAAAGAGTATAAAGACAAGATTTATTACGAGATGGCTGCTTTCGAACAAAAGCAGGGTAATCTGGAAGACGCTATCGAGTTATACAACAATTCTATTGTTTCCAGCATTAGCAACAACCGGCAAAAAGCCTATTCTTATCTGGCTTTGGGAAAAATTTATTATGAAGAACTCAAAGAATATAAGAAAGCCAAAGCCTATTACGATAGCACCCTTACCGTACTGCCTGCCGACGAACCCGATTTTGAGCAAATCGCAAACCGACAGGAAGTATTAGCCGCTTTTGTGGAACAACTCAACATTATTGAAACGCAGGATAGTTTATTGGCATTAGCTGAAATGGATACGGCAAGCTTAAGTGCCTATCTGGAAGAAGTGGCAGCCTCCCAGCAGGCTCAGCGGGAAGCGACTGCCAAAGTAGCTGCCCAACAGCAAAGAAGAACGCAACGTTCCAGCAACAGCCTGCAGCAAATAGATAATCCTTTTGCCCAGAATGCAGAACAGGCTCAGGACGAAGTGCAGGGCGACAAATGGTATTTTTATAATGCGGCGGCGTTGAGTTCCGGCCGAACTGCTTTTACAAGAAAATGGGGTAACCGTTCGCTGGAAGATAACTGGCGACGATCTGAAAAAAGTGTAGCCGCCAATTTAAATCAAACACCAGTTGCAGTGGCTGATACTACCACAGCCGATGCTGGAAATAAACAAAGTGCCGAAGAAATTATCAGTAGCGAAAAAGCAATGATGATGTCGGAAATTCCTTTCTCCGATTCGGCCAAAGTAACCGCTTATAAGAAAATAGAAGACGCCTACTTTAGTTTGGGAAATATTTATAATTTCCAACTTGAGGAACCTACCAACGCGGCACAAACTTTTGACACGTTGCTGATCCGGTTTCCGGAAACTCCTTATAAACCAGAAGTGCTCTATCAGTTATATTTGATTACCAAAGGCCTGGAAGATAGCATTTCTGAAAAATATAAAAATCAGCTTTTAAATGAATTTCCAAATAGTACCTTCGCCAAAATTTTATTGAATCCTAATTACCGCGAAGAAAACAATGTGGATGGCGAAAGGTTAAAGAAAACCTATAAATTGGCCTACAACTTGTACAATAGAAAACATTACCCGGAAGCTATGCAATTGTTACAGGATAGTTTACAGGCTTATCCGGATAACCCTTTTAGCGATAATGTGGTTTTTCTGGAAGCGATGATTACCGGAAAAATGGATGGTGATCTTCGCTATCAGCTGGCTTTGCAAAATTTTATAAAAGAATATCCTGATAGTGAGCTGATTACTTATGCCGAAAAATTACAGGAAACAGCAAAAGAATTTAAAGAAAAAAGAGCTCGAGAGAGAAGAGCCGAATTTATTTCTGAGTTTGAAGAACAACATACCTTTGTATTAGTTTATGACAGAACCAGCGATTTATCAAATGAACTTTTATACGAAATTGAGGTTTTTAATAAAAACTACTTTACAGAATCGAATCTGAAAACGGCTAACCTGGCATTAGACAATAATAAGCTAATGATTATTGTACAGCAGTTTCCCGGAAAAGATTCTTCTTATGAATATTATAAAGCATTTAACGGTGAAAATTCACCTTTAAAAAGGCTGGCAAAATCGGTTACTATTAATGTGGAGTTTAATAATTTTGTAATTACTGAAGATAACTTTGATATATTGTATCAAACCAAAGACATGGAAAGTTACCTGCGGTTTTTTAGTAATAATTATGGCATTTTTTCAATTAACTAACACCCATTTTGATTTAGCTTAATTTTTGTAACTTTTTAACCGAAATAATTACGCATCAGATGTCCGATTTCCAATCTAATCAGGAAGATACACCACAAGCTGTGGATGCCAGTGCGAAAAGGGCGAAAATTTATACCCTTGTTGTACGTGGATTCTGTATCCTGTTTTTAGTGTTTGTTTTAGTGCTGCCTGCTTACATTTATTCAGTAAGTACTAACTTTTTAGGTTTGTTTGGGGAAATGCCTAACTTAAAAGCGATTGAGAATCCCGAAAACGATCTTTCCTCAGAGTTATACTCAGCGGATGGCGCCCTGCTCGGAAAGTATTTCCGCGAAAACCGGAGCCCTGTTACCTACGAAGAACTCTCACCCAACCTGGTAAATGCCCTGTTGGCTACCGAAGATTACAGGTTTACCCAACACAGTGGTATCGACTTGCGAAGTATGCTGCGGGTAGCTTTTGGTATATTAACTTTTAACACAAAAGGTGGAGGAAGTACCCTTTCGCAACAAACCGCCAAAAACCTTTTCAAAACCCGGTCCAGAGATGCCGATATCAGTGACGGACACCTGTTGGGCATTAACAAATATGTAAATCTGGTGATTCAGAAAACCAAAGAGTGGATCCTGGCTGTGAGGCTGGAAAAATATTATACAAAAAAGGAAATTCTGGCACTTTACCTGAATACAGCTGAATTTGGGAGCAATGCCTATGGCATTAAGGTGGCCGCAAAAACCTTTTTTAACAAACAAACACACGAACTTTCAGTAGAAGAGGCAGCGACTTTGGTTGGGCTTTTGAAAGCCACTCATTTTTACAGCCCCGTGTATAATCCTGAAAATTCGCTTAGCCGCCGAAATCTGGTCATGTATCAAATGGAGAAATACAATTTTCTTCCGCAGGCAGAGTATGATTCTATCAAACAGTTGCCCATTGCCCTCGAATACAAAGTTGATAATCATAACGAAGGGATGGCCACTTATTTCAGGTCGGTAATTCAAAAGTTTTTGTTACAGTGGACCAATGAGCATGGATACGACCTTTATGAAGACGGCCTCAAAATTTATACTACGCTGGATAGCCGGATGCAGGAGTATGCCGAAAAAGCGGTAACTAACCATATGAAAGAATTGCAAAGATTATTTAATGAGCACTGGAAAGGACAGGGCGACCCGTGGCGGGACGAAAAGGGTAGGGTAATCAGTAGTTTTATTCCTAACCTGGCAAAAAGAAGCCCTCGTTACCGTGGTTTGGAGAAAAAATATGGAAAAGATGCGGATTCGATTGATATTGTGATGAATACGCCTGTTCCGATGACCGTATTTTCATGGAACGGAGAAATTGATACCACCATGAGTCCTATTGACTCAATCAAGTATGACCAGCATTTTCTGCACACTGGTTTTATGGCAATGGACCCGCATAACGGGCAAATCAAGGCCTGGGTAGGTGGTATTAACCATAAATTTTTTAAGTACGACCACGTAATGCAGGGAAAACGGCAACCGGGTTCTACTTTTAAACCTTTTGTGTATGCTACTGCTATCGATAACGGATACAGCCCCTGTTATGAAGTGGTAGATGCGCCTATTTCCATTCCGGTTATTATGAATGGGAAAGAAGATATTTATCAGCCCCAGAACTCCAACGGGAAATTTTCCGGCGAAAGCATGACCCTGCGCCATGCGATGGCTACCTCCACCAATTCTATTACCGTTTTTATGATGAATAAAATTGGGCCGGCTACGGTAGTGGATTATGCGCACAGGCTGGGAATAGAAAGTCCGCTGGAACCGGTACTGGCCCTGTCGCTTGGCGGTGGAGGTGATGTGTCGGTTTACGAAATGGTAGGTGCCTACAGTGCTTTCGCCAACAAGGGAACCTGGACGGAGCCCATTTATATTACCCGCATTGAAGATAAAAATGGGAATATTATACAGGAATTTACACCAAAAACCAGAGAGGCTTTGAGTGAGGAAACAGCCTATATAATGCTACATATGCTGAAAGGTACAGTGGAGGAAGTAGGAGGAACCGCAAACAGGCGACTTCCCGACAGCCTCAAAATAGATAACGAAATTGGCGCTAAAACAGGAACTACCTCTAATTTTTCGGATGGCTGGTTTATGGGCGTTACCAAAGATTTGGTAGCGGGCGCCTGGGTGGGTGGCGACAACAGAAGCATCCACTTTCGAAATATCATTTTAGGGCAGGGTGCTGTTATGGCTTTGCCTATCTGGTCAAATTTTATGAAGGATGTGTACAACGACGATCGCCTGGATATCAAACGGGGAGCATTTGAAAAACCCGCCAGAAGACTTTCTGTAGAACTTGACTGCGATAAGTATGGCGATACCGATGAAGCGGATTCTTTGTATACAGAAAAAAAAGATGCGGTAATTACCAAAGACGATATCTTCTGAGTTAAACCGTAATTGTTGCCATATCTGATACCCTCTATACCCGGGGACTGGTTTTACCAAGCTTCTGAAATTCCTTTAATTTTTAATTATTCAGTATACAGAAAAACTATCTGTAATTGATTTTTTTGTTGTGGGATAAATATTAGCTTCGTGTTTTTTTGCAGGAATGCATTAATTTTAAGCCGCCGGTTACCATTTCGTTTTAAATAAGTTAAAAGTGCAAGAATCCTATTTTGAAGATCAGCAGGTATTGTCGAGAATGAAAGAGAGCGACAGCAAAGCTGTACTTGAATTATACAGGTTACACAGAGAAGAGTTTATTCACTGGGCCCAGCATAATTACAAAATAGAGGAGGATAACGCTATTGATATTTTTCAGGATACGCTGGTGGCTTTGCATAACAATGTTATTAAAGGCAAACTAACAGCATTAAACACTTCCCTGAAAACCTGTTTGCATGCCATAGGTAAAAGTATAATCGAAAAAAAAATATCTCAAACGAGTACAGCGCCAGCTGGGCAAAAAGAAGAGTTGTCAACACCTCTTGAAACCGAAGTAATTGATCAGATTACCGTAAATGACCGGCAACGGGTTGTAGCCAGTTTATTGGAAACCATAGGAGAACCCTGTAAAACTTTATTGAAGTTATCTTATTTTAAAGATCTTTCGATAGAGGCTATTGTTACCGCTATGGCATATCAAGACGAAAATGAAGCTAAAAAGCAGAAACTAAGGTGTGTAAGCACGCTGAAGCAAATGCTTAAGGATAGGTATAACAACGCTGAATTTTAGACAACAAACCTGTGAACTTACAAGAATCAGAAAACCGCCGAAATCAGGTTGAAAGGTATATAAAAGGCGAGATGCAGGCAGAAGAGCTGCAACTGTTTGAGCAGCGGATGCGGGAAAATGCCGGCCTGGCCGCAGAGGTTTTGCTGCATCGCGATGTGCTTGCCGGTATGAATTACTTTTTCAAAAAAGACCTCAAGGCAGAGTTACAGGCAGAAGAGGCCCGCCTGAAGAAAAAGCCGGTCAATTATATTAAATTTATAAGTATTGCCGCTAGTGTGGTGCTGGTTATGGCTGCCACCTATCTGATTGTGTCAGATTTGCGGCAGGCAGACCATCCGGCCCTTTATAATGAATATTTTAAGCCGTATCCAAATACGGTGCCTCCCGCGCAGTATGCAGACGATAGCGCGGCAGTGAATACCGGCATGAGCTATTACGAATCAGGTGGATATGAAGAAGCTGCCGAAATTTTTGAACAGCAAATCGCGGCAGGTTCATCGCAAAGCTATTTGAAATTTTACGCTGGTCTTTCCTATTTAAACATCGATAAAGATAAAAAGGCAATTACTTATTTAGAACAGGTAGTGGCCAGCCCTGACAGCGAGTTCGCCAGCCAGGCAGAGTGGTACCTGGGTTTGGCTTATCTGAAACAAGCGCAAATACAAAAAGCCGAAGGTATTTTGAAGCAGATAGCAAGTTCGGGTAACGATTACAGCAGCAAAGCCACCGAAATTCTGCGAAAATTATAATTTAGCAAAAGCCATATCCACTGCTATTTTCTATATTCCTTCTTGTTTTCCGGTATAAAACTATATTTTTGATATAAATTTCACCCGTTAACGGTGCCGTTTTCAGGATATAAAACTTAAAATACGAAAGCCATGCAATACTATGACCCTTTTACCGGAAAAATTTCCTTACCTGATAACCTTAAAAAAGAAGTAAAAGAAATGGCGAAGCAAAACGCGAACGCGGCCATACAAAAGGTGAGTAAGCTTACAGGCGCCAACATGCAGGAGGCTAAAAAATATGTCGATAGCCTGTAAACCAGAAAGTATTATAATTATTTTCGTCTATATTTAAACCCACACCTAACCTTATTATGCATGAAAAACACCCGAATAAAACCTATTCACTTCTTAGGAATTGCTCTTTTCTTTTTGATTTTTGCGGAGGGTTGTCAGCCTAAAAAATCTGAAGAGCAGGATGAAAAAACAACCTCAACCATGAAGAAAGAATCCTACGGAACAACCAAAGATGGTACTGCGGTAGATATTTATACGTTAACCAATGCCCACGGCGTAGAAGCCAGAATTACCAATTACGGTGGTATTATTGTTTCGCTAAAAGTGCCGGACAGAACAGGCGCCCTGGGCGATGTGGTATTGGGTTTTGATTCCCTTTCCACTTACATAGCAAGCAATCCTTACTTCGGTGCCCTGGTAGGTCGCTATGGTAACCGGATCGCTAATGGAAGATTTATGCTGGATAACGTTGAATATAAGCTTGCCCAAAACAACTCTGTGAACCATTTGCACGGCGGACTAAAAGGCTTTGATAAGGTAGTGTGGAACGCTGAGGAAGGTGAAGATGGCAAATCGCTGAAGTTAACGTATGTAAGTATGGACATGGAAGAAGGGTATCCGGGAAACCTGACTACTGAAGTAACTTATACCTTGGAAGACGATGATGCGTTGAAGATTGATTACAAAGCCACTACCGATAAGAAAACTGTAATAAACCTTACCAACCATTCTTATTTTAACCTGACGGGTGATCCTTCCAATACTATTCTGGATCATGTGGTGATGATCAATGCCGATCAGTTTGTGCCGGTGAATTCTACCCTGATTCCTACCGGAGAACTACAAAGTGTGAAAGGTACGCCTTTTGACTTTACCAGTCCGAAGCCCGTAGGACAGGAAATAGAAGCCGACCATGAACAAATAAAAGTGGGTCTGGGCTATGACCATTGCTGGGTGCTGAATGGCAACGGCATGAAACAGGCCGCCACCGTATACGAACCCAATAGCGGTCGTTTTATGGAAGTAAGGACCACTGAACCCGGTGTGCAATTTTATACCGGCAACTTCCTGAATGGAACCTTAACCGGCAAGAAAGGTACGGTGTATCAGCGCCGCAGTGGTTTTTGCTTTGAAACAGAACATTTCCCCGATTCACCCAATCAGCCTGATTTTCCTTCGGTGGAATTAAATCCGGGCGAAACTTACCAAACTTCTACGGTCTATAAGTTTTCTGTAAAAAACGAGCAGTAAGCAGGCCGCTTGTTATTTGTAAAAATAAAAACGGAAAATATTCTGATAAAAAGGCTTCTCTACCGGAAGCCTTTTTTATTGCTTCCAATGCGCGATAATAGCACCTTTATCTCCATATACCGGATCAGTAACAGGTGAAGGAACCTGTTCAATGTTTTGCTCGGCTTCGGGGCGTTCGCCTGCTTTTCCATAATTCATATCGAATGACTGTGACGGCGGATAGGCGCCTACACAGGCGAAATCGCTGCTGGCCCCCAGGTTTTTATGCGCTACGCCTGCGGGAATAATAATCACATCTCCTTTACTGGCGGTAACCGTAATGCCATTGGGACCGCCCAGTTCTACTTTGGCTTGTCCCTGATAAATGCCCAATACCTCATGCGCCGTACTGTGATAATGGTGATAGGTATAAATTCCGTTTCGCCAGTTATTTCCCCATTGATTTTTTGTGAACAGCTCTTCTATGGCAGCAGCCGCGTTTTCCTGCGGCAGGTCCAGAGCGTTTTTGTAAATAATTAACGGTAAAGTGGGGTTATTGGGAAAAGTACCATCGTCATGCAGTAGCTTTATTATAGTTTCAGGGTCTTGTTTTACTAAAGTTTTCATAGTTAGGTATTATTGTGGATTAGCTTCTATTTCTTTTAATCGCTTCCGCAAAGCTTTTACTTTATCAGGATTTTTCCTGGCCAGATTATTTTGTTCTTCCGGATCATCGGCCAGATTAAAAAGTTTGGGTTCTGTGGACAAGCCACTTTCTATTTTCTTATTTACCAGCCAGTCGGGGGCTTGGGTGCCGGGGGCAATGTATTTCCAGCTTCCCTGTCGCAAAGCCAGTACAAAGGCTTCTTCTATCAGTTCATCCCTGCCTTCGCCAGACTTGCCCAGCAATACGGATAGCAAATTCTGGCTATCCAGAGCTGCTGGTTTGACGATCTCCTCTCCTGCCAGATCTGCCAGCGAAGCATAAAAATCTACCTGACTAATCAGGGCATCGCTTTCAGCAGGATTAATTACCGAAGGCCAGTAAGCAATGGTGGGCACGCGGGTGCCTGCCTCGTAAGCACTGTATTTCCCTCCCCGGTACATACCGGCAGGTTTGTGGTTGCCCAGCAAGGCCTCGGCCTGATCGGCATATCCATCGTCCAGCACCGGACCGTTGTCGCTGGTAAAAATGATCAGCGTATTTTCTTCCAAACCCATTTCCTCTAATGCCCGCACGATCTGGCCGGTTACCCAGTCTACCTGTACAATGGCATCGCCCCGGGCACCCATGCTGCTTTTTCCCTGAAACCGTGGATGAGGCAATCGCGGCACATGGATGTCGTGAAACGAGTAATATAAAAAGAAGGGTTTATCCTCACTTTCTTTCATAAAGGCCAATGCTTTCTGGGTAAGGATATCGGGGAAATCCTCGTCTTTCCACAGGGCCGATTCGCCACCGCCCATAAAACCAATGCGGCTTACGCCATTTACAATGGTTTGGCTGTGCTGAAGGTCTGCTTTTACCCGCAAAAGTTCAGGATGATCCACACCGGTGGGCCGGTTGCCTACTTTTTCCTCGTAACTAACCTGAATAGGATCGTTGGGGTCGACCTGTACTACTTCGTGATTTTCTACATACACGGTAGGGATGCGGTCACCGGTAGCGGGTAGCAAAAAGCTGTAATCAAAACCGATTTCCAAAGGGCCGGGCTTAATGGCTTCGTTCCAGTTTATATCCCCATTGCCCAGGCCTAAGTGCCATTTGCCCACCACGCCAGTCCGATACCCTGCCTGTCGCAACATTCTGGGCAGCGTGGGCATTTCGGGGCGAATCAGCAGGGGAGCATCGCCAGGTAAAATAGCCGCATTGTTTCTGAAAGCATACATGCCCGTAAGCAGCGAAAAACGGGAAGGCGTGCAGGTGGCTGCCGAAGCGTGGGCATCGGTAAACCTGATGCCTTCTTTAGCTAATTGATCAATGTGCGGGGTTTCCACGCCGGTTGCTCCATAACAGCCTACATCGCCATAACCAAGGTCATCTACATACAAAATAATGATATTGGTCTTTTTAAGCGTTTGGCTGTAAACCGGAGCGAGAAAAAAAACGGAAAAGGCAAAAGTTAAAAATATTTTACACATAATCAGGGTGATTCATCTTTTGGTATAAACATAAAGTATTGGCATAAAATAAGCAAAATATAGGATGCATGCATACCTTTTTTCAGTTAAATACGTTATAGATAGTATAAAGAGCAGCAGACTTGTGTAGTAGGTAGTGGTGTGTGAAACATGCTGCTCTTATATGTATTAAAAGAAAGTAGAAAGCCATGAAACCGAGCCAGATAATTAATTCAATAAGGACTATAGTTCTGATCGGCGAGGTTCTATGGGACCGATAATACCAAAAATTATAAAGCCATGAAAAAACTACTATTTGTACTCGCTTCCTTGTTTTTGTTTGTGGCATGTACACCCAGTATACCCACAGCCAGTAACCATAAAGGTGATAATGTAATAGACTTAAAAGGAGATGACGAGGAATATGAACTCATTATTATTGATCCCGGCTACGATAGCTGGGCGGTATCTTATGCCAAACCTATTAATTTCTATTCGCCTTCTTATTATGAGAACTGGAACAATATTTATGTACAGGCCTGGAATGAAAAAGTAAGTCAGGTTGCCCGGTACCGGGCAGCGGATTTTCCGTTCGAGAACTACATCGATTATAATCCTGCCATCGATTATGGTGTGGAACTGAACTATAAGTTATACACTTATTTTCAGTACATTGAATCTATTTATGGCCGGCGTTATAATTTCCCGGGAAACCGGTTTAGGGGCTAAATCATTAAAGGCCGTTAATCCAGGCTGAGAAACCTGGTATTCATATCTTGCTGGTTATTATTATTTTATGCATATAAGGCTGTTTGTATGATGTATCAATTCATCTGTGTGTGCAAACAGCCTTATGAGGCTTTATTTTGCCTATGTGGTTTAACAAAACAGGTTCGTTTCATAATGCGGCATTACGAAAATACCCTATATCAGCAGTAATCTATTCCATATTCCATTAGCCAGCTAATAGAATAAGCCTCTTTTATCATAAAGCACCCTGTTCTTGTAATATTTCAATACTCATTCGTACCATAATTCATTAGTTAGCTAATATATCAACAATGATTAGTGGCATAGCACGGCCCAATATAATAAAGAGAAGCATTATCTGAGAAAACGGTGGTGTAATAAATAAAAGGTTATCTTTATTTAATAAGAGGCTTCTGTAATGATTTCCAATGCTGGTAGCGAATCAGGAATGTTATGTGTTCACTACCAAACAAATATACATTCCGGATTGTTAATAGACTGCCTCCATAATTACGGTTAGCCGCATATTAATCGCCATTTGAATTACCCATAACTTTTGTAGTAATTAAAATATAAAAGTGACAAGCACTATTAAATTTTTAAGAGGTATTTCAATAATAATAGGAATATATCTCTTCCTATCGGCTTTTGCGGTATGCGAACTGAATTTGCTGAAAACATTAACGTCTACATATATCCGGATTTGAAGACTTTCCATAATGCGGTTTTTTTACCAGACGCACCAGACTGGGTTGTGGGTGCGGCAGGCAAAAACGAATTGAAGATGGTAACTCCGTTGAATCCTGGTGGCGCGCATACCTATAACTCTCTGATGCTAGCCATCGTTCACGAACTTACGCATACCGTAGTTCTTAATGTTCGAAAACAGCAACAAACCAGGTTACCTAGCTGGTTGAATGAAGGTTATGCTTTTTATGAAGCACATCAAATGACGAGTAATATGCGTAATTGGATAAAATCAGACTTAACCAAACATGCGCCTCCATCGTGGAAACAATTGGACCAGGCAGGAACCGTTGAATTTGGTGATATGGGTGGATATGCTTTTTCAACAACCATCATTGAATTTCTGGTTCATTCATACGGATTTAAATTAAGAAAACTCATCTTGGCACCAGAGAAAATGGAAGACATATATGGTGTACCAAAAGAAGATTTGGAAAAGACGTGGGTTAAGTATTTAAGAGATCTTTAATATTGTGTAAAAGTAATAGCAAGGAAAGAGTAAATCAAACCGTTATGTGAAGGCCATTTTTATTTTTCTGACTCTATCAGTCCGGTTATTTTATCGGCCAGATGTAGGTCGTCTGGAGATAAAATTATTTTCTTTCCTGTTTTCATTCTGATAAGTATCAAGATCGGTTACCTGATATATAAAAAATAAGTAAAGGGTATAGCTCGTACAGAGCATACCCTACGGTAATTTAATCAGAAATGCGCAAAATCGCTTGAGCAGATTGAAAAACCTGCTTTATAAATGGAATGTAAAAAAGATGCGTACTAACCTTTTAACCTTTTCTTTAAATATTTGGAACCTGCCTCAATAGCCACAGCTCCCAGATAAATCTTCATGGGTTTAGAGGTTAAAACTTTATAGGCTACATAACCTAAGACTAATCCTACTATAAGACCTTTCATATTTATTAATACGTTTAAAAAGTTTTCAATTGTTTAACCTATTAACCGCTTTGCAGTAGAAATGTTAGGTTAGTTTATTATTAATATGATAAAATCTCTGAAATTATCAGTCTTTTTCATCAATATTATGCCTGTGGGCTTTCGGAAAACCCTAACTTTGAACTCCAAACTAGTGATTAACCACTTGTAATTTGCTGATGAATGAAATTTGAACTACTGGCTACCGATACCGGTACTGCGGCTCGTGCCGGCGAAATAACTACCGATCGGGGTACTATCCAAACCCCTATTTTTATGCCGGTAGGCACGGCTGCCACGGTAAAAGCGGTACACCAGCGTGAACTGATACAGGATATCCATGCCCAGATTATTCTGGGTAACACCTATCACCTGTATTTGCGACCCGGATTAGACGTAATCCAACAGGCAGGGGGTTTGCATGGTTTTGCCAACTGGCAACGGCCTATATTAACCGATAGTGGGGGGTATCAGGTATATTCACTGTCTGAAAAGCGGAAGATCAGCGCGGAAGGGGTTACCTTCCAATCGCATATCGATGGATCCAAACATATATTTACGCCAGAACGGGTAATGGACATTCAGCGGGTAATTGGGGCGGATATTATCATGGCTTTCGACGAATGTACGCCTTATCCCTGCGAATACGATTACGCCCGGGAGTCTATGGAAATGACCCATAAGTGGCTGGAGCGGTGCTGCCGGCACTTCGACCAGACTGAACCACTGTATGGAAACAGCCAAACGTTATTTCCTATTGTGCAGGGCAGCACGTTTAAAGATTTGCGCAGGCATTCTGCCGAAGTAATTGCCGCGGCCGACCGGGAAGGCAATGCCATTGGCGGCCTATCGGTAGGAGAACCTGCCGAACTGATGTATGAAATGACCGAACTGGTGTGCGGCATCTTACCTAAAAATAAGCCCCGGTACCTGATGGGAGTAGGCACGCCCGCCAATATTCTGGAAGCCATTGCCCTGGGCATCGATATGTTCGACTGTGTAATGCCCACCCGAAATGCCCGCAATGGCATGTTGTTTACCACGCAGGGAATTATTAACATTAGAAATGAGCGGTGGAAGAACGATTTTTCGCCCTTAGACGAAACCTTGGGAGGTTATGTGAGTACACATTATTCAAAAGCCTATCTGCGGCACTTGGTGCTTTCCAATGAGATGTTGGGTGCGCAAATTGCCAGTATTCAGAATCTGACTTTGTATTTATGGTTAGTAAGAAAAGCCCGTGAACATATTATAGCGGGAACTTTCGAAAGCTGGAAAAATAGTGTAATAGCACAACTGATGAGAAGAATTTAAGCGATATCCTCATCGTTAAGCAGTTATTTTTCGTAGAAATAGGGCACATGGTATAAGCTTGTGGTATGAAGATATTAGACTGGTATATTCTTAAAAAGTTTTTGAGCACCTTTTTTTTCGTGGTACTTATCCTGGTACTTATTATTTCAGTTATTGATTTTACCGAGAAGAACGACGATTTTATCGAGCATAGCGTTTCTACCGGTGAAATATTTGGTTATTATTTCGACTTCATACCTTATATCGCGAATTTAATTACCCCCATTACCGTATTTATCGCTACTGTATTTATTACCTCAAAAATGGCCGGCCATACCGAGATTGTGGCCATGCTGAGTAGCGGCATTAGCTTTGAACGACTTATTGTACCCTATCTGATTGGTTCGGTGCTGATCGCGGTGTTCAGTTTCTTTTTAAATGGCTGGATTATTCCCAACGCGAATAAAGACCGGATTGCCTTTGAAATAAAGTACGTAAAAAAGCCCACCAATTACGACGAACGCGACATTCATTTAAAAATAGCGCCGGAAACCTACGCGTATATGCAAAGCTATAACAACCGCTCAAATACAGGTAACCGGTTTACCTTAGAGCGAATCGCCAATAACGAATTAAAAGAAAAGCTGACTGCCCGCAGAATAGAGTGGGATTCCGCGCAGGCCAAGTGGACCCTGAAAAACTGGACGTTGCACACTTTTGATGGTGATAAGGAAAAATTTGAAAAAGGTATAGAAAGAGACACTACCTTGTCCATCAAACCCAAAGACTTCGGCAATACCTTTGGCCTATACCAAACCATGACCCTGAATGAGTTGAACGATCATATTGATGAACTCCGGTCGAGGGGAGCGAATGATATTCCCATCTACCTTATTGAAAAATACATCCGGTACATGTCGCCGTTTTCCGCCATTATTCTTACGCTGATTGGATTAATTATGTCATCAAGAAAGCGAAGAGGCGGATCCAGTCTGCAAATAGCGGTTGGCTTCCTGCTTGCTTTTGTATATATCATATTTTTTATTTTTGCTAAAAGTCTGGCTGAAGTCAATTCCATCAGTCCTATAGTAGCTGTTTGGTTTCCAAACATTATTTTTTCCCTGATTGGGGTAGTTTTATACAAAACAGTTCCGCGCTAGTGGCCGAAATCAAGCATTATCTTCAATTGCATCTGGTGGTATTCCTTTGGGGTTTTACCGCTGTATTAGGGGTGCTCATTAGCATACCTTCCGTAGAAATTGTATTTTATCGCACCCTAATCGCGGCCATCGCCCTGGGCATTTTGTTGTATACCCGCAAGCGAAATTTTAATGTAGGCACCCGACAGACTATTAAGTTTCTGGGTACGGGCGCCCTCATTTCTATTCATTGGATTCTGTTTTTTGGAGCAGCCAAAGTAGCTACTGTGTCGGTTTGCCTGGTGGGTATGGCTACCATCTCTCTATGGACCAGCTTTATAGAGCCAATGGCCTATAAAAAGCGCGTTCGCGTGTATGAGGTAATGTTGGGTCTGTGCGCCGTGGCAGGCTTGTATGTGATCTTCCATTTTGAGTTCAACTACGTGTTGGGTTTGTTAATGGCAGTGGCTTCCGCTTTTTTAGGGGCTGTATTTACGGTAATCAATAGTAAGTTTACCAAAACTTATAATCCGTATATGATTACATTTTATGAAATGACTGGAGCTTTTCTGACTACTTCAATTTTTCTGCCCATCTATCAGGCTTTTATAGCTACCAATGGCATAATTCATATGAATCCCACACCTGCCGACTGGATCTATATTACAATTTTGTCGCTGGTTTGTACGGTGTACGCCTATTCGGCTTCGGTACAGCTGATGCAAAAGATCTCAGCATTTGTACTAAACCTGACTACCAACCTGGAACCGATATATGGTATTTTCCTGGCATTTCTGGTTTTTGGCGACAAAGAGCGTATGACGCCACAGTTTTATCTGGGGACAGCCATTATTCTGATGGCCGTACTGGTTTATCCGGTTATTAACCGCCTGTTAAGAAGGCGCATAAGAAAACAGGAAATGCAACTATAGGTAAATAAAAAATCCGACAGATTTCTTTTAGAATCTGCCGGATCAATACAATATAAATAATATTATAAAAGCTTACTCCTGATCAGTTTTGCCGTTTCGGCCAGTGCTTCGTTCGACAAATTAAGCTTTGGTTTAGAAAAGTTAATATCGCCCATGCTGTTGAGTGGTACCAGATGGATATGCGTATGTGGAACTTCAAGCCCGATTACGGCCACTCCAATTCGCAAGCAAGGAACGGCTGCCTGAATGGCTTTTGCTACATTTTTAGCGAACAGATTCAGCTCGATATAAGTATTGTTGTCCAGATCAAAAATGTAGTCCACTTCCTTTTTGGGCACTACCAGGGTGTGTCCTTTTACCAATGGATTTACGTCCAGAAAGGCAATGGCATGTTCATTTTCGTCAATGATGTGCCCGGGAATATCGCGGTTGATAATTTTTGTGAAAATGCTGGCCATATCAGATGCTGATTTCTAGTACTTCAAATTCCATAACACCCGCCGGAGCTTCCACGCTGGCTATTTCGCCTACTTTTTTACCCAAAAGCCCTTTGCCAATAGGCGACTTTACAGAAATTTTCCCGGCTTTCAGATCAGCTTCTTCTTCAGATACAAGCACATACGATACCTGCATGCCATTTTTCTTATTCTTGATTTTTACTTTAGACAAAATAGATACTTTTGAATTATCGAGGCTGGCTTCGTCAATTACACGTGCATTCCCTACTACGGTTTCCAGTTTAGAAATTTTCAATTCGAGCAAACCCTGTGCGTCTTTGGCTGCATCATACTCAGCATTTTCGCTCAAGTCGCCTTTATCTCTTGCTTCGGCAATTTGTTTGGCCATGTCAGCTCTTCCTTTTGTCCTAAGCGCGTGTAATTCATCTTTGAGCTTTTGTAATCCTTCTTGGGTGAAATACGATATCTGTGACATAACTAAAAATTTTAATTCGGATAATTCCGAAGTTACTATAAAATAAAAATACGGCCTACTAACCAGCAGCCGCCTTTGTTAATAACAATAAATTTTTTCGAACAGAGAAGATCGTATAATTAACGAACAAATCTGCGTTCTATTTTAAGAAAATTTCTTCCTGTTAGAAAAGGCAAGCGCAAAAGAAAATTGTACTTACCCGTTTAGAAATGATAGCAAATCTACCTATTTTCGGCGAATCTACAAAGCAGAATTTAAGTTAGATTGCTTGGCTACTGAATTAAAACCTTGTACATACAGACTTTAATCGCTGTTTTAAGTGTTATGACAATTTCTAAACCTTTCTGCCATAACGGCCATAGTCGTTACTGTTATTTAATTCCCGTATAGTTAAAGGGTGTAATTTGTTTAAGCTCTGCTTTTACCGCCTCGCTCACTTTAAGGGTATCAATAAAATTTAACATACTTTCTTTGGTAATTTTCTGGTTCTTACGGGTCAATGCTTTCAAAGCCTCATACGGCTTGGGATAGTTCTCCCGGCGCAGCACTGTTTGTACTCCTTCAGCAACTACAGCCCAGTTGTCTTCCAGATCTTTGTGAATAATAGCTTCGTTCACTTCTATCTTCAGCAACCCCTTCTTCAGCGAACTGAAAGCAATCAGGGTATGGGCAAAAGGCACGCCCAGGTTTCTCAACACAGTTGAATCGGTTAAATCGCGTTGTAACCGGGAAATGGGCAACTTGGCCGAAAGGTGTTCCAGCAAAGCATTGGCAATACCCAGGTTTCCCTCCGCATTCTCAAAATCAATGGGATTCACCTTATGGGGCATGGCCGAAGAGCCTACCTCATTTTCGTTAATTTTTTGTTTGAAATAACCCATTGAAATATATTGCCAGGCATCGCGACAAAGGTCAATCAGGATGTTATTAATCCGCTTGATGTTATCAAGCATGGCAGCCAGGTAATCGTAATGCTCAATCTGGGTAGTAGGATGGCTACGTTCCAGGCCGAGGCGCTCCTTTACAAAGCGTTCGCCAAAATTTACCCAGTTAATAGCAGGGTAGGCAATATGGTGGGCATTGAAGTTACCCGTAGCGCCACCAAATTTGGCTGTATGCGGAAGGGCATCCAGCAATTGCTGCTGCCGCTTTATTCTTTCATGAAACACCAGCCACTCTTTGCCTAGTCGGGTAGGCGAAGCCGGTTGCCCATGGGTACGGGCCAGCATGGGGATATCTTCCCATTCACTGGCCTGATGGCCAATGGTATCCTTGATTTCATTTAGAGAAGGCGTAAAAACCTTTTCCATCGCCATTTTCAGAGAATAAGGGATGGCTGTATTGTTGATATCCTGCGAAGTAAGGCCAAAGTGGATAAATTCTTTGTAATCGCTCAATGCCAAGGCATCAAATTTGTCTTTCAGAAAATATTCAACCGCTTTTACATCGTGGTTGGTAATCTTTTCGGTTTCTTTAATAGTTTGCGCGTCTTCTTCGTTGAAATTCTCGAAAATTTGCCTGATTTTTGAAAACTTAGTAGCATCAAAGCCAGACAATTGCGGCAATGGAATTTCGCATAAAGCAATAAAATATTCGATTTCTACCAAAACCCGGTATTTGATGAGCCCGAATTCAGAAAAATAAGGAGCTAATGAGGTGGTTGTCTTTCTATACCTGCCATCAACAGGCGAAATGGCAGTGAGGTTATTTAATTTCATTTCATGATATTTTATTTGCCGCAAAGGTAGGGTTTATTCGCTAAAAGAGAATAGCTGCCTGATTTAGAAAAACTATAAAATAAGAACCTCTCTGGGAGAACTTTAGTTAATAGTTAAGGAAAGGAAATGGATAGATGTTAATGGTTATTTGTAAGAACTATTAACCAATAACCAATAACTTTTAACCAGCTTATTAATAAAAATAAACAACGAATAAATTTACATGGATAACACATTAAATAAAAAGCCGGGAGTGGTTGTAGGATGGCAAGGAGCGTTACAACCCAGGGAAGTAACCGTAGTATACGACGGAGAGGAATATAGTTTTTTAGTAGAACCCGACAGTACTATTCTGGATACCGCACTGGCATTGGGCATCGACCTGCCTTATTCCTGCCAGAGTGGTATGTGTACGGCCTGCATGGGTACCTGTGTGTCGGGAAATATAAAACTGGACGAAGAAGATACACTGGCTGATGAAGATTACGAAAAAGGCTATACCCTCACCTGTGTAGGGCATCCGCTTACCGACGATGTGGTAATTAACTTTGATTTGATATGAAGTTATTTGTTGATAGTTAATCGTTAATAGTATGAAAGCACTATTAACAAATAACAAATAACAAATAACAAATAACAAATAACAAATAACAAACTATCATTATCTCCTGACTAATAAATTAATAAACCTGAATTATTACTATGCATACAGACAACATTACCCTTCCGGAAAAGAAAAAAAGAACCTTTTTACCGGAAGATGTTACCATACGTGATTGGGAAACCATAAAACCTTATTTCGACGACCTGCTCAACCGGGACATCAATTCGGTTGACAAGTTGAAAACCTGGTTTGAAGACCGCAGCGAACTGGAAGCGGTGCTTTCGGAAGACCTGGCCTGGCGGTACATTAAAATGACCTGCGATACCACCGACGAAAACCTACAGAAAAGTTTTGAGGATTTTGTTACCAACATACAGCCTAACATAGAACCGGTAGCTGATAAACTGAACAACAAGGCTTTGGAAAGCCCTTATCTGAAAGAAATAGAGGACGAAGGTTATCCGATTATGGTGCGTGAGTTAGAAAAAGATGCCAAGATTTACAGAGAAGAGAACATTCCGCTGAATGTGCAGCTCCAAACCGAATCTAAAAAGTATGGCAACATTACCGGGGCCATGATGGTTGAAATTGAGGGTAAGGAAATGACCCTGCCCCAGGCTGGCAACCTGCTGGAGTCGACCGACCGGGCTAAACGGGAAGAAGCTTACCGGAAAATTCAGAGCCGCCGTTCACAGGACAAAGAAAAGCTGGATGAGCTTTTTAATAAATTAATTAGCCTGCGCACGCAGGTAGCCAAAAATACTGGTTTCGAAAACTATCGCGACTACATGTTTACGGCTATGGGCCGGTTCGACTACAAGCCGGAAGACTGTTTTGCTTTCCATGAATCAGTAGCTGAAGAGATTACGCCTATTCTGAACGATTTGGCGAAAAAGCGTAAGGATGCCCTGAAAGTAGATGCGCTGCGTCCCTGGGATAAAAGTGTGGATATAACCGGAAAACCTCCGCTGAAACCTTTTGAGGGAGGGGAGGCGTTAATTAACAAAAGCATTAAGGTTTTCAGCAAGATTGATCCCTATCTGGGCGAATGTTTGTCGGTAATGAAAGCGATGGGTCATCTGGATCTGGAATCCAGAAAGGGAAAAGCACCGGGCGGTTATAATTATCCGTTGTCGGAGATTAACGTTCCTTTTATTTTTATGAACGCTACCTCTAACATGCGCGATATGGTAACGCTGATGCACGAAGGGGGCCATGCTGTTCATTCCTTTCTGAGCCGCGACCTGGCGCTTACTAATTTTAAACATACTCCTTCGGAAATAGCCGAACTGGCCTCCATGTCGATGGAACTGATTTCCATGGACCACTGGGATTTATTCTTTGCTAACGTAGAAGACCTGAAAAGAGCCAAGCACAAACATCTGGAACAGATTATTGAAACGCTGCCCTGGGTGGCAACTATCGATAAATTCCAGCACTGGATTTATGAAAACCCAAACCATACCAACGAAGCACGGCTGAAAGCCTGGAACGAAATCTTCGATACTTTTTCCGATAACATTACCGATTGGTCGGGCTTGCAAGAGCAGAAAAACTATATGTGGCAGAAGCAATTGCACCTGTACGAAGTGCCTTTTTACTACATTGAATACGGCTTCGCGCAATTGGGTGCGGTAGCTGTATGGAAAAACTATAAGGAAGACCCGAAAAAGGGATTAGCGGGTTATAAAAATGCCCTGCAGTTGGGTTATACCCGCTCTATTCCCGAAATTTATGAAGCAGCCGGTATTCGGTTCGACTTCAGTAAAGAATATATTCATACGCTGATTAAATTTGTGGAAAGCGAAATGGAAAAAATCTGATAAGATGCTGCTCAATTTAAAAATGACATGGGAACCCACGCTCATGTCATTTTTTATTTAATCAAATGTAAATTACTATTGTTTCAAAGTAATTTTAATTTTGTCAAAATAATCTAGCTGATAAGACATGTTTTTATGATTAATTAATTAAAAGGTGTATGCTACTGTAAAATATTTAAAAAATGATAGGTATAGAGCGCTAACCAGCATTCATATTCTATTGTACTTCAGGTAGCCTAACGGTTGTGGAGAAAAAATATCCACAATTTGGGGAAAAATTCTAAATAGTGGTTATAAATCCATCAACTTATTAGATTTTAAATACTTGATTTTCAGAGAGTTATTAAAACGCTAATTCTGGCACATTTTTGTTATAGTTTTATTGTAACAAAAATGAATTCTACTAACTTTTTGAACTTAACTGACAAAACTATGAAGAGATTAATTGGACTATCATTCGCGGGAGTTTTTACCTGTTATATGGGATACGCGCAAACAACAGAACCTACTAAAAAAGATCAACAAGATCAAACTGATACTAAAGTAAAAATAGAGCAATACGATGCCACTAAGCAGACATCAGATGCAAAGGGAAGAGAAAAAATAAGTGAAAGTGATCTTCCAGAGAAAGTAAAAGAAGGTTTTGAAAAAAGTGAATACAGTGCTTATACCATTACTGAAGTATATAAGCTGACTGGTGAAGCTGCTCAGCTTATTCCTAAAAGAAGCACCCAACCTACTGATATGAACGAAAACATGGATCAAAACAAGGATATGGACCATAACCAGAACAAGGATATGGACCATAACCAAAATATGGAATCTGATACCACTGGTATGCAGAATGAATCAGCTACTTCTGATTCTGATACTTATGCCAATAAGAACTGGCAAAATTCTGATAATATGGAAGCTGACAGTACCGCTATGGAAAATAACACCAAAACAGGTAACATAAACGACCGCAGTCGGGAAGGTGCCACTACCGATACCTATGCTAACAAAAACTGGCAAAATTCTGATAACATGGAAGCCGACAGTACCGCTATGGAAAACAATACTGAGCTGAACGAAAACAATCAGGATAATGATACTTCAGAAACCTACGCTAATAAGAACCGGGAAAACGCTGATAACATGCAGGCTGATAGTATGGCCATGGAAAACAATACTGAGCTGAACGAAAACAATCAGGATAATGCTACTTCAGAAACCTATGCTAATAAGAACCGGGAAAACGCTGATAACATGCAAACCGATACTACCGCTATGGAAAATGGCTCCAACATAGACAATATGAATGGTGACACCATGACCGAATATGAAAAAGGTAGTACCCAGGCCAATACCAATATGGATGATATAAGCGGAATGGAAAACCGGGTATTTTACGAACTTCATGTAGCCAATACCACCGACAATGCTGTTCTTTTCTTTTCAGAAGAAGGTGAAATTTATGATACTTCTGTAGGTGGCAGCACTGGTGAATAAAAGCTTTAATACTTATACAACAATCAACTATAAAAAGGCGGGTAGATCATCTATCCGCTTTTTTTTTACTTCACCTAAACTTTTATTATCTTATGCGGATATAAGAACCTTTCTTAAAAGTTTTAACAATGCGGTGGTTCTCGTAGATTTGAGTTTGAAACAGACTAAGAGAATGGCGCCTTTTATTACCAGAAGAATTCATATTACCCGGTGCATAACTTATTTGATTGTTATAGGCAGTATCTTTAATGCGATACCTTCTTTTAGCCAGGTCGATACCATTACTTTTCGGGTAGAAACAGCAGCAGCTTTTTCCACACAAGGGTATCTGCCTTTGTGGATTGTTTCTAACAGATTTGGGGTTTTAGCTGAAGATCAGGCCAATGGTTATGTCCGCGCTGGACTGGCGATTCCTTATGCTAACAAAAAATTTGCTTTTGCGGCAGGCATCGATGGCCTGCTTACATCAGCAATAGGTGATAGCCGTATTCAACAGGGTTATGTTAAAATGAGATATGGCGCGGCTGAATTGAAAGGTGGACTAGAAGAAGAAATTATAGGTATGGCCGATCCTACGCTTTCTACAGGATCTTTGTATATCAGTAACAATGCCAGGCCTGTTCCCAGGGTAACCTTTTCATTTCCAGAATATACAAATGTACCCTTTACCGATGGTTATGTACAATTTAAAGCCAGTTATAGCCATGGCTGGCTGGGAAGAGATCGTTTTGTAAAAAAACCGTTTTTGCATGAAAAATATCTCTATCTCAGGGTAGGAAAAAACTGGAAAGTAACTCCTTATGGTGGATTGGTACATAGTGCTATCTGGGGTGGCGTTCATCCGGTAGCCGGTGCGCTTCCTGATAATCTTAAAAGTTATTTAAAAGTTATTTTAGTACGAAGTGGAAAAGGTACTAATTTGGGTGGTGAAATTAAAAATACCTTGGGCGATCATCGGGGTATTATGAACTTCGGTTTCGAAGCTGAATTGAAAAACGCGGACCTGCTTTTTTACAACCAAATGTTTTATGAAGATGGCAGCGGTACAGAATTGTTTATTACCAATCGGGATATTCTTACTGGCATCAGTGTAAAATATAAAGATAAAAATCGGCTGGTTTCTGGGTTTGCCTTTGAGTTTCTTTACACAAAATACCAGAGTGGCCCGGGTTTACCCGATCCATATCCCGATCGGGATAATTACGATTACCCATTCCGTGGACGCGATAATTATTACAACAATTACTTGTATAACTCCGGCTGGGTGAATGGTGGATATATTCTGGGTACACCACTTTTTTTAACCGACTATCGGGCCGATTTGTATTTTGATGGGTACGAGGAGCCCACCCGGCAGAGTTTTGATTTTAATATTGTAAATAACCGCATTGTTTCGCATCATATTGGTCTGGAAGGTACCATTGCCAGGCAAGTGCGATACAGGGCTTTTGTTACTTATACCCGTAATTTTGGTACCTATGGTGGCCTGAATGGTGGTATTCAGTTCTGGGGAAGCCGCGATCCTGATTATCAGGTAGATTATAAATTTGACCCGCCCCTCAACCAATTTTATTTTATGCTGGAGGCCGTAACAGGCATTGCCTTCAATAATCAGATGGAAGCCATGGCTACACTTGGTTACGATGCAGGAGAAATGACCAACAACCTGGGAGTTATGCTGGGCATTCGCTGGAAAGGACTACTCTACGATGCGGCTAAAAAAAGAGAACTCACGGGAAACTCGATGAATTAATAATCTTTATTTTGAATCTGAAAAAAACAAACAGGTATGTTCCGTTTCATACGGGGAAATATGAAGTGTCGCCAGGATTAAATCCTCTGGGAACAGATTTTGGCAATGGCGATACTGAGAAAAATATTTTCCAGATAGACGAGTCGGTTAGCCGATATTTGGTCAATAAAGAACAATGCCGACGGGAAAATATTCAAAAATACTACTGCCGCGCTCAGGAGTATGCAACCACAGCCAAGGCCATTAACCAGTTTATAATTCAACAGGTCGTAGCAGCGTATCCCGACTTATTTCAATTGGATAAAAATAATGAAGATTGGGAACTTCAATGCAACCTTACCGGCGAAACGATTACTTTCTCTTCCGATTACGAGCTTATTGAAACTACTGCTGTCAACACTTACCTTTCTCTTTTCGATGCGCTGGCCGGTCAGGTGCCTGAAGATCTGGCTATCTGGCAATTGGAAGAAGAAAATGACGGGCTGGCTGCCTTGCACGTGTGCGCTCCCAATCATTGGAGTCCGGAAAAAAAAGCCGGGAAGAATTTTTCGGCAGTGCACGCACCTGTAGCCGGCATGGAAAAACTGCGGGGAAATTATAAGCCCATGTTGCAGGCAATCATTAATAAAGGATCCTTCGTTAGGTTTGTATGGGGGTTGGCAACCGATTGCCGGCTTAACCACCATCCCGAAGCTCCGGCAGTGGAACAGACCGAAAAGTGGCAGGGACGTGGTTTTAATGCTAACCAGCCTGAATTATACGTAAGAGTTGAACGGCAGACACTTACCGGGTTTTCAGCACAAAAAGCGGTATTTTTTACCATAAGAACCTATTTTTTACGGGTAGACCAGTTAGCTGGTCATGAATTGAAACAATTAAAAGCAGCGCTGCTTACCATGTCGCCCGAAGCCAGGGCTTATAAAGGTTTAGCCAATAACTATGGGCTAATATTAGCATGGATTGATCAATTGATGGGTAGGAACAGCACGTCAGGCAACCTGTAATTTTAGTATTACGAACAGCACTTCCGCGGTAATTCAGACGGAATCGCGCTTTCATTCTTAAAAATTCGTTCTACCTTTGAAAAGTTTTAATTGTTTATCAGTCTGCGTTAAATGAAAAAATCGGAAATCCGGTTGGTGTATCAAACTATTATCCGGATAATTGCTTACATACTTATTATTGGGGGCGATTATGCTTTAATCTATTTAGATGCATTTAGCCTGTACGACACCAATTTTGATGAAGATTCCTTTACCGAGTGGGGGCAGGAAATCTCATTAATGGTGATGATTGCCGTTTTCGTTTTGATGGCCAGAAAATACGAAAGCAAACGCTCGGTGGCTACCCTTTTCGCCGGAGTAGGCATCATGGCACTGATCCGCGAATACAATAACTTTTTCAAAGATCATATTTTCGTGGGTTCATGGTCTATATTAGTAGGCATAATAGGCATCATTACCATTTACCTTACTTACCGGCAGCGATTTACACTGGTGGCTGCTTTTTTAGATTTCATCCAACGACCTGGTTATGGTATGGCCCTGGCAGGATTCCTCACCACCTTTGTGTTTTCCCGTTTGTTTGGCCTGCCGCCTATCTGGGAAACCATTATGCGGGAAAACTATATACGACTGGTAATTAGGGCAGCGGAAGAAGGTACCGAATTGCTGGGATACACTTTAATGATGTTGGGTACCATTGAATACGCGGTTTCGGTGAACCAACAGGAGAAAAAAGAAGTGCCTGTTTCATAACTGTCTGATTGGTTTGCTGTAAAATATTTTTCCGGAAGATAGAAAGTATAAGCAATTCAGCTTAAATTAAAGTCATGAACATTGCGATGCCTGGACAGACCTGGCAGCGCAGCGCCTCATGAATTTGTAATGGTTCGCCGGAATTATGTTTACAGTTAAACAACTGGTTTTCTGCTATCCACACAGCAAGGATACTACCCTCAGGGGCATTAGTTTTTCCATAGAGAAAGGAGAAATATTTGGTTTCCTGGGGCCCAGTGGCGCTGGTAAAAGTACGACGCAGAAAATATTGTATAAACTGCTAACAGGGTACCAGGGAGAAGTATTGTTTTGCGGGAAACCCCTTCGGGATTGGGATCGAAGTTTTTATGAGCGCATCGGCGTATCATTTGAACTGCCTAACAATTATTTGAAACTCTCTGCCCGGGAAAACCTGAAATTCTTCGCTGCCTTTTATCCGAATACTCCTGCCGATTTTATGCCAGTTCTGGAAAAAGTAGGGCTTGCCGCTGATGCCGACAAACTGGTATCCGATTTCTCAAAGGGTATGAAAATGCGGCTGAACTTTGCCCGTGCGTTGCTGCACAATCCGGATATGTACTTTTTCGATGAGCCTACTTCCGGGCTGGATCCGGTAAATGCCAATAAAATCAAGGACATCATCAAAGAGTTGAAAGCGAAGGGAAAAACCATTTTTCTTACCACCCACAACATGTTCGATGCCGATCAGCTTTGCGACCGGGTGGCCCTGCTGCACCAGGGCGGCATCAAAGCCATGGATGCTCCGGCTGAACTGAAACTGAAATATGGTGAGAAAAATATAAAAGTAATCACAGCCAATTCGGCCATGAAAGAATATATTTTTCCGCTGGAAAACATTGGCAAAAATCCTGATTTCCTCAAAATCATTTCCCAGCAGGAAGTAATTGCCATGCATTCGCAGGAAGCTACGCTGGAAGAAGTTTTTATTAAAGTAACCGGACAAACATTGGTATGAAACAGTTCGTGCATCTGCTGAAATGGGATGTTGTTTTGTTGAACCGCAACCGTTTATTTATCCTGGCAGCGGCTATGGCGGCTATTTATATTGGTATTTTTTATCTGATCAAACCGCTGGGCAACCTCACTATTATTGTAATTGTGCTTATTTATAACGATCCTGTTATTACCGGATTTTTATTTGCCAGCGTATTGCTCATGTTCGATAAAAATCAGCATATGGTATCAGCCATCACAGTGCTTCCTATTCCTTTTACTTTCTATTTGCTTTCTAAAACGGTGGTGCTTGCTACGCTGGCTGTGCTTTCCGCTTTTGTAATGGCCTTTGCTACCCACGGCCTGGGTTTTAATTATTTCCATCTGTTCTGTGCCACCTTTATTTCTGCTTTCATGTTTTCCTGCTTTGGCTTTGCCATAGGTGCGGTTTCAAAAACCTTCAATCAGCTTCTATTGTATTCAATTCCTTTTTTTATAATCACCGCACTTCCTTTTCTTGCGCTGTTTGATGTGGGTGAACCAGCATACTATTTCCTGATACCTTCTACCGGCGGACTGGAAATTTTACGATCCGCATTCGAGCCCAATAGTTTTCTTCATAATATAGGGTCATACGGTCAAATGCTGATCTGGGCAGCAGTGAGTTGGTGGATGGCCGTAAAAGCAACCACCAGACTGATATGAAAACCATTCTTGCATTAAGCGCCAACGACCTTCAATCCACCTTCCGTGACCCTGTGTTTAAAGGATTGCTGTTTTTTCCTTTTGTTGCATTCGTCCTGATACGCTGGGGAGTACCTTATGTGGTACACACCTATCCGGAAGTAGCGCCCTACACCGTAGTTATCCTGATGTGGGGCTGCCTCCAATCGGCTACCATGTTCGGGTTTATGTATGGATTTTTATTTCTGGAAGAAAAAGAAGAACAGATTTGGCAGGTAATCCGCATTTTGCCTGTTTCCGGTATCAAACTGGTATTTTCCCGGTTGCTACTTGGGCTACTAATTTCTACGGCAGTGAATTTTTGCCTGATTCATTTCGGTCAGATTATTTATATTTCTTTTATTAAAGAAATACTGCTTTCACTACAGTTCAGTTTGGCTGCACCGCTGATCGCATTGGCGCTGGGAGCGCTTGCCAAAAATCGCATTGAAGGACTGGCACAAATGAAAATCGTGAACGTGCTGCTGATCATGCCTGCCCTCATTTATTTTATTCCTGGAAAAGCTATGCACCTAACAGCATTGATTCCCACTTACTGGTCATACAGAAGCCTGGAAATGGCCCATAGCCAGTCGGATAGTTTTATGCTTTTTTTATTAGTTGGATTTGCTTTGTATCTATTAGGCATTGGTCTGCTTACCAGAAAAATGGAACGAAGCCTGAGTGATTAAGCAACGCTTTATTGAAAGGTTTAAAAAACTAAAGTAAACACCGTTCCCTGCCCGGGTGCTGACCGTACCGAAATGCTTCCCTTATGCACACGCATAATTTGTCGGGAAAGGCTGAGACCTACGCCAGAACCTTCTTTTTTAGTGGTATAAAAAGGTACAAAAATCTGATCAATAATTTCGGGTTCAATGCCTTTTCCATTATCCCGTACCTGAATTTCTATTTTACCTTCCTCATTTTTTCTGGCCACAATGCCCATAGAGGGAGCAGGGGATGCCACACCGGAAAAAGCATCCATGGCGTTCAGTAATAAATTGATCAGCATTTGTTCCAATAATTCAGGATCGGCTTTTAGCAACAGATTTTCAGGAAGTACCTGCTGATGGAAAGTAATAGCGGTTTCTACCAGTTTGGGATGTAAAAGCGTATGCAGGCGACTAAAAAGCTCGGTAATTCTGATTTCACTGAAATGCGGTTCCGCCATTTGGGTCAGGCTGCGGTAGGCTTTTACAAAATTAGCCAGTCCTTTGCTGCGGTTTTCTATCGTTTGTAAACTGCCATGTAAATCTTCTATTTCTTCTGCGTCCAGGGTAGATAAATCTCTGTACTTTGTGTTTCCCTGTGTACTTTCCAACATCTGGTTCACCATACCCGACAGGTTGGCAATGGGAATCGCCGAATTCATAATTTCATGCGTCAGTACCCTGATCAGCTTTTGCCACGATTCAATTTCCTGTTCTTCCAGCTCGGTTCTGAAATCCTGTAAAGAAATCAGTTTGAAATACCGGTTTTGCAGTTTGAATTCCGTAGCCTGAATCAGCAGGTTGAGCAGCCTGGTGTGAATAATTACTTTCACCAAAGCTTTTTCACCAGAATCAAGCCGGGCAATGGTACCAAATAATTCTGTATCCAGGGCTTGCAGGTCAGCAAGTTCTCTGATAAAAGGTTTTTGCAGCAAATCTTTCGCCGCCTGATTAATCAGTTGGATTTTCTGATGTTCATCAAAACAAATTAAAGCCACATTAGCGTGTTCAACCACGTTTTGTAAATACAGGTGGTTGGTTTCCTGTTCCTGCCGCAGCTTTCGCAAACTGATCATGGTTTCGGTAAACGACTGCTTCAGGGTGAGGCTGGGCAGGCGGGCTTTGTAAGAGCTGGAAAAATCGCCCTGTCTGATGGCAATGAGTAAATTTTCCAGTTCCTTGTGCGATTTTTTGGTGTAACGAAGCAATTCAGCGGTAAGTGTTACAATTAGTAAACCTATCCAAAGCGATACCAGCCAGAAATGCGTCTGCGTCAGGATTACTACCACCACATATCCCAGCAGAATAATGAGGAGTATACGGAAAGTGATGTTAACTCTGAAATCTCTGAACAGGGTGGCAAACATAGTTCGGTATTGTTTTAATAAAGGCGATAGTGAACTTTAAAGCCCATATTTGCTTATTTTACGGTACAAAGTACTTCTTCCTAATCCCAGCTCGTCAGCTGCATTGGATAAATTGCCCTGGTGTTTTTTAATCGCGTTCCGAATCGTAATCTTTTCTATTGCTTCCATGTTCAGCGGCTCAGCCTCTTGTGTGGAAAATGCTTTAACCACTCCCTGTTTTTCCGGCAGAATATCGCTTACCGAAAGCCTACTGGATTCACTAAGGATAACAGCTCGTTCCAAAGCATGCTGTAATTCCCGCACATTTCCCGGCCAGGCATATTTATTCAACATGTTCAGCGTTTTGTCTGAGAGGTTTAACTTTGGCTTCTGATATTTCTTTTTATACACAGAAAGATAGTGGTGGGCAAGTACCTGAATATCCTCGGGCCGTTCTCGCAGGGGCGGAATCCTGATTTCTACGGTATTGATGCGGTACAGCAAATCCTGCCGAAAAGATTTTTGTTTGGAAGCATGGGCTGATATACCTTCTGAATCAGCGATCAGTTCATGAATTGGCAAATTGGTAGCACTAATGATTCTTACATCTACCGGAACAGATTGATTGGAACCCAGTCGGGTAATTTCCCGGCTTTGAATGGCTGTAAGCAGTTTAGCCTGCAGTGGCAAAGAAAGGTTACCGATCTCATCCAGAAACAATGTACCACCGGAAGCAGCTTCAAAACGGCCTGCCCGGTCATCACGCGCATCGGTAAACGCCCCTTTCATATGGCCGAATAATTCCGACTCGAAGAGGGTTTCAGCAATAGCCCCTAAATCTACTTTTATAAAAGGTTCACCCGCTCTTTGTGATTTCCGGTGAATAGCCCGGGCAATAAGTTCCTTGCCAGTACCATTTTCGCCTAATATCAGCACATTGGCATGGGTAATGGCTACTTTATCAATGGTAGAAAATAGTTTTTTCATGGCCGGAGAGTCGCTGATAATTTCCGCGTATGGGCTATCCAGGTCTTTGCTCAATGTGTTTTCTCTATGCCTGAGCCGGGTAACCTCCTTTTTAGACTGGCTAAGCTGATACACCGATAACATAGTGGCAGTCAGCTTTTCTTTTTCCCAGGGTTTTACCAGGAAATCAACCGCGCCTTCTTTCATCGCTGTTACGGCCAGGTCAATATCTCCATACGCCGTATTCACAATTACATGGGCTTCCGAATCGTGTTTCATGATTTCACGAAGCCACCGCAGTCCTTCCTGCCCATGGGTAACTCCATGTGCAAAATTCATATCCAGTAAAATTATATCGAAAGTACCTTTTTTAAGATGAGAGATAATCTGAGAAGGAGAACTTTCGGTAATTATTTCCGCAAAGTGAGGTTTCAAGATTAATTTAGCGGTATAAAGCACTGCCTGGTCATCGTCGATGATCAGAATTCTGCCATTTGATTTAGTCATAGCAAATGTTAATGCGGTTTTCCCGAAGTTATGTAATGTATCAATATGATACAATTAAATTTTACGATGTACCCGAAGCAGGTAATCTTCCAGCTTTAAGCTACCATAAGCAGGTGCTACCATATTATGGGTAGATACATAATTAAGCTGACTTAGTTTATCGTACAGGTTTTTATTTGCTAACCTGATTACTCCCAAACCGGGATGGATCATCCACAAAGGCTGGTTAAATTTAATTTTACATTGGGTAAGCCGGGCTACCATTCTGGCTACCTGATTGCGGCTATGAATTTCTGGTCCGCCCACTTCAACAATTTCAGGCCCTTGTTCCAGATGGTCGATACAAACCGTAGCAAGATCCTGTTGATGAATAGGATTGGTAACTGGCGTACCATCGCCAGGCGTAACCAAAATGCCGTTTTTCCCCATAATTACCAGGTCGTGTAATCCGGAGAAAAGGCCTACGGGCTTAATAATGGTATAATCGAGCCCGGTTTGGGCTATTTCTCTGGTAAACAGCTCTTTTGACCGGCACATAGCCAGTTTTTCAAAATGTTCGCTTCCAAAAACAGATACATATACAAATCGCTTCACGCCCGATGCTTTTGCCTCATAAAGCAGATTCATATTGGCCAGATAATCAATTTCATAAAAGGAATGCGTTTCCTGCGTAAACAGACTCACGCTTTTCCCGATAGATGAAAAAACTATGTCGATGCCGCTGCATACCTCTTTTATGGCAGTAGGTTGGGTGGCATCGCCTAAAAAAATCTCATGGCAATAGGGTGCCACCAGATCTTTTTTCTTAGGATCTCTGATTAATGCCCTGATGCGATATTCTTCTTTGGAAAGTTGCTTCAGTATTTCCAATCCTAATCCACCGGAAGCACCGGCAATTAATAGTTTTTTCATAAGTTTAAAGGGTATACAATATAATTGACTCATTAAACCTTAAAAAGCTCTAAAAGTTTAATAAGCCGTTTTAAATTTAACGGTAAATCAATTTGTCCATAATTATTTCTGAAAACAAAGAAGTTAATGTGGTTTTGGGTAATAAGAAAAAGTGACAATTTCTGGAAATTATGCAATTGTAATATATTTTATGATTTCTTAGTAAAATCCAGAAATAGCCTTGAAATTGTGGATAAACTCGATGATTGTGGATAACTTACGGCAGTTATCCACAATTTTTAATAAAATGGTTATGGAGAATGGATAATCAGAACTTTAAATAGAGAAAATATCAACAGAATTTTATTCTTTTAACACAAAAAGCACATAGAATAACCTGTTCATTATAAGGAGTTTAAATCAGGAAAATATAAGCGAATCTTTAACCAAACGAAGCCACCTAAGTTACTATGCGAAAATTTAAACGCAGAGATTTTTTAACCAAAAGTTCTGCCGCCGCGCTTACCGTTTCTTCTGCTGTAATAGCCGGCTGTTCCGCCCAGAAAAAGGAGGAAAAACGAGAAGCACCCTATCTTAATTTTAATCAAAATTACCGATGGAAAATGGCTACTACCTGGGCTCCGAATTTTCCCATTTTAGGCGAAGGTTGTAATCAATTCGCCAACTGGATTAAAGAAATGTCGGGGGGCAGAATGGAAGTGCGTGTGTATGGGGGTGGCGAACTGGTGCCTGCCCTGGAGGTGTTTGACGCGGTAAGCAATGGCGCCATAGAACTTGGCCATGGCGCCTCTTATTACTGGGCAGGTAAAATACCGGCAGCACAGTTTTTTTCTTCTGTTCCCTTCGGTATGAACGCCCAGGAAATGAACGATTGGCTGATAGGTGGCGGCGGGGTAGAACTCTGGCAACAAACCTATCAGCCGTATGATCTGTTCCCTTTTCCCGGTGGGAATACGGGTGTACAAATGGGAGGCTGGTTTAATAAAGCCATTAATTCTATGGCCGATATACAAGGTTTAAAAATGCGAATTCCGGGCATTGGCGGCAAAGTTTTTACCAAAGCGGGTGGAACGGCTGTGCTCTCGGCAGGCGGCGAAATTTATACCAATCTGGAGCGTGGTGTAATTGATGCTACCGAATGGATCGGACCTTATCATGATTATATTATGGGTTTTCAGGAAGTAGCCCAATATTATTATTATCCGGGATGGCACGAACCCGGCACAGCGCTTGAATTATTTGTGAATCGTCCGAAATACGACGAATTGCCTTCCGATTTACGGGCTATAGTCGCTACAGCCGCATATCGGCTGAATACCTGGATTTTCACGCAGGCCGAGCATATGAACAGTGTATATATGCAGAAAATCATAGAGGAAGGAAAGGTAGAAATCAGGAAATTTCCCGATGATGTACTGGCTACTTTTAAAAAATTTAGTAAAGAAACCGTATACGAACTTACTGGCAGCGATGAAAAGAGCAGGAAAATATATGAAGCCTACCTGTCTTTTTACCAGCAGATTGCCAGGTATTCAAAATACACGGAGAAAATTTATTACAGTACGCTAAGTTCATAGTATAATAAAGAAATTGATGAATGAATAATAATAAAACAGCAAGTATTCTGGGTTGCGGATGGTTGGGGCTGCCGCTTGCTCAGGCACTCATTAAAAGGGGATATGCGGTTAAAGGGTCAACTACCCATGAGAAAAAGCTAAGCACCTTACAGGCCCAACAGATTAAGCCGTATCTGATTCAGTTTTCTCCTCAGATTAATGCCAATCACTCTCCCGATTTTTTCAATAATGAAATACTGATCGTAAATGTGCCTCCCGGGCGGAGAAGAGAAAATGTGGAAGCTTATCATACCGAACAGATTAATTCTTTACTGGAAGTTCTGAAGAAGGCAACCGTACAAAAACTGGTGTTTATTAGCTCTACCTCTGTGTATCCTGATGTGAACCGGGTGGTTACTGAAACTGAGGCGGGTATGCCTGAAAGCGATAGCGGAAAGGCTTTGCTGAAGGCTGAGGAAATGCTATTGGCTGCTAAAAATATCAAAACTACGGTGATACGTTTTTGTGGATTATTTGGCTATGACCGGAATCCGGGGCGTTTCTTTGCCGGAAAAACACTGGATGAGTCAGGGAAAGCGCCTGTTAATTTCATCCATCAGGATGATTGTATACAGATTATTAGCACAATTCTGGAAAAAGATAAATGGAATACTGTTTACAATGCCTGTGCCGACTGCCATCCTGATAAGAAAATATTTTATACGAAAGCCGCTGAAAAATCGGGGTTACCTATACCCGAATATTTGGGAAATAAGCCGGAAAATTATAAGGAAATCAGCAGCGAGAAACTGAAAAAAGAGCTGAACTACCAATTCATCTTTCCTGATCCTATGCAGGTGCTGAGATAAAATAAAGGAGTATTAATTTCAGTGCTTTTCAGGAGTTCTTTCCAGGTCAAACAGATCGTTTAGCAGGTCAATCAGGGTTTCGGCTTCGCCTCGCTTGCAGGCTGCTTTTAGTTGCAACACCGGAAGCTTTATAATTTTCTGCATCATGCCTTTGGTGATCATCTCGATCCGCTGCGATTCTTCCGCATTCAGCGTTTTCAGGTGGCGGGCAATTTCTTCCTGCCGGATTTGCTCCAGCGCGTTTTTCAGTTTTTTAATAGTAGGAGAAACCTCTGTTTCCTGTACCCAGGTTTGTATATCTGCCAGCGCTTCTTCAACAATCTGTTTTACCTGTGGAATGGCAGCCAGGCGCTTATCCAGGGCTTCGCTGATTTTGTTTTTAATGTCATCGATATTGTAAAGCAATACGCCGGGTATGTCTTCTACTTCTTTTTCTACACTGCGTGGCACCGACAAGTCAATCAGATACTTGTAACGAAGCAGGTCGGTTTGTTCAATAAGCTGTTTGGTAATTAAAGGAGTTTGCGGCGACAAAGAAGTAATCACCACATCAGCTTCCTGAATAGCCTGGACAACTTCTTCAAAAGGCAAAGCTTTAAAGCCGCAGGTCGCTGCCATAGCGGTTGCTTTTTCCCGGGTCCGATTGGTAATTTTAATGTGAGCGGGATTAATAATTTTCGTATTGGTATCGCGCAGGTTACGACACACATCCGCGCCAATTTCCCCCAAACCAATTACCAGTATTTTTGGGTCGGCAATTTCAGAAGCCAGATCCAGCGCCAGTTCAACCGCCGCATACGATACGGAAGCTGCCCCGTCGCGAAAACCGGTTTCCTGTGCTACCCGTTTGCTGGCAAAAAATATGGTGTGCATAATGCGGTGCAGAAAAGGACCTGCTACATTTTCATTGGCCGAAAGCTGATAAGCACGCTTCACCTGATTGGATATCTGCATGTCGCCCACTACCTGCGACTCTAACCCAATCGATACATGAAACAAATGGTTTATGGTTGTTTTGTTATCTGTAATGCTCACAAAGTATTCTCCCAACTGATCAATAGCGGCAATGCCTTTTACAATACCCAGAAGGTTAAGTATATCCTCGCTTAAATCTTTCTCTGAAGCATAGTATATTTCGGTACGGTTACAGGTTGAAAGTACCAAAAGATCGGTGGCAGCGGAAAAGTCAGTAATCTTTCTGATCAGGTCTATAGCTTCCTGATCGTTCAACGCGATGTGCTCTCTGATGGCCAGTGGAGCATATTTATGATTTAGGGTTAATACTTTGAAAATGTGATGCATTACTTACAAAATTCAATTAGCAAAATTAATGGTAAAACCAATAAATATCTAGCTATAATGTAATTTAGACTCAATATAAATAACAAGTAATAAATAGTATAATATAAAGCTTCAAATGGCTGTAAACAGCTTATATTAGCCTAATTAACACGATGAATGACACAAAAAGTTCAACGTAGCTGTTAGTAATAGATTGATTGCCGCGATTAATTATTCAAGTGCGAATACGATAGCGATTTTTACATGCAAAATAACCATTACCAATCTATCTGATTATAAGGTCTGCGACATGTGCAAATCTGTATAGGCAGGTTGTGAATTACTTATAGTAAAAAAAACCCCGGACGCACTACCATCCGGGGCCAACTATCAACCTTAAACAAACGCCAAGAATAATCTCTGCGCCATAAAATATACATCAATAACTATGCCTAACCAAAAATAGTTTCATTTTTTATGTATATAATTTTATTTAACGGAATTTTTTTATTTGAATTTTTAGCCTTTATATTATTTAAATAACAGCATAGTCACTTTATAAGTTTCCGCAAAAGAACTGATATTACTAGACATAATGTCTTGATTTTTCCTTTAAAATACCTAAAAACGGACATAATGACTTGCTTTTTTGCGATTTCAGCTTTGGTTTCAGAATTGTACCAGCCCTAGTAATTAACCAAATTGAAGACATTGACTATGAATTTTAATAAATATACCATTAAATCACAGGAGGCAATTCAGCGGGCTGCTGAAATTGCTTCTGCCAGCCAACAGCAGGCCATTGAACCAGGCCATTTGCTGAAGGCAGTATTGCAGGCAGATGAGAATGTGGTTTCGTTTTTATTGAATAAACTGGCCGTTAGAAAGGAAGAATTAAACGCGGGATTAGAAAGTATTATAAACGGCTATCCGAAAGTAAGCGGACAACAACCTTATCTGTCTAACGACGCGAATGCGGCTTTGCAAAAAGCAGAAAAATATTTGAAAGAGTTCAACGATGAATTCGTTGCTATTGAACATATTTTACTGGGATTGCTGGCCGGACATGATAAAGTTGCCAAACTGATGAAGCAATCAGGTATGGGCGAAAAAGAATTGACCCTGGCGATAAAGGAATTACGCGGTGGTGACCGGGTAACCGATCAGAATGCGGAATCAAAATATAAATCGCTGGAAAGGTATTCCATGAACCTGAACGAAATGGCTAAATCCGGTAAAATAGATCCGGTAATCGGTCGTGACGATGAAATCAGGCGGGTATTACAGATTCTTTCCCGTCGTACCAAAAACAACCCGATTTTACTGGGCGAACCTGGTGTGGGTAAAACGGCTATTGTAGAAGGCATGGCACAGCGGATTGTGGATGGCGACGTACCGGAAAACCTGAAAACCAAAATCCTGATCTCTCTTGATATGGGTTTGCTGGTAGCCGGTGCCAAATATAAGGGTGAGTTTGAAGAGAGACTCAAATCAGTGATTAAAGAAGTAGTAGATTCCAATGGAGAAATCATTCTTTTTATTGACGAAATTCATACCCTGGTGGGTGCAGGTGGCGGTGGCGAAGGCGCCATGGATGCGGCCAACCTGCTGAAACCCGCTTTGGCTCGGGGCGAACTACATGCCATTGGAGCCACTACGCTGAAGGAGTACCAGAAGTATATCGAAAAAGATAAAGCACTGGAAAGAAGGTTTCAGTCTGTAATTGTAGACGAACCCAACATATCGGACTCTGTTTCTATTTTACGGGGTATTAAAGAAAAATATGAAGTACACCACGGTGTGCGGATTAAAGACGATGCCGTTATCGCCGCGGTAGAATTATCCAGCCGGTATATTTCTGACCGGTACCTGCCCGACAAAGCCATTGACCTGATGGATGAGGCGGCTTCAAAGCTAAGAATTGAGATAGATTCCCTGCCGGAAGAACTGGATGAACTGAACCGCAGAGTTATGCAGCTGGAAATTGAAAGGGAAGCAATCAGGCGCGAAAAAGACAAGGAAAAAGAAAGCATCTTATCGAAAGATATTTCTGAACTGAACGAGAAACGCAACAGCCTGAAAGCCAAATGGGAAAGCGAAAAAGAGGTAATTCAGGGCATCCGCAGTGAAAAGGAAAATATTGATCGATATAAAATGGAAGCCGAACAGGCCGAACGCAGTGGCGATTTTGGCAGGGTAGCGGAATTGCGCTATGGTAAAATTACCGAAAGCCAGAAAAAGCTGGAAGAATATCAGCAGCAGTTGGCGGCGATGCAGGGCGAAAAGTCATTGCTGAAAGAAGAAGTTGATTCGGAAGATATCGCGGAAGTGGTGGCTAAGTGGACCGGTATTCCGGTTTCTAAAATGCTGCAAACCGAGCGCGAAAAGCTGTTGCACCTGGAAGACGAACTGGGCAAACGTATCGCCGGACAACATGAGGCCATTCAGGCCATTTCCGATGCGGTACGCAGAAGCCGGGCCGGCTTGCAGGACCCGAAACGCCCTATTGGTTCTTTTATCTTTTTAGGAACAACCGGTGTGGGTAAAACCGAACTGGCCAAAGCGCTGGCTGAGTTCCTGTTTGATGATGAGAACAATATGGTGCGGATCGATATGTCGGAATACCAGGAACGCCATGCCGTAAGCAGGCTGATTGGCGCGCCTCCCGGATATGTGGGTTACGACGAAGGCGGACAGTTAACGGAAGCCGTGCGGCGGAAACCTTATTCAGTAATTTTGCTGGATGAGATTGAAAAAGCGCACCCTGATGTGTTCAACATACTGTTGCAGGTGCTGGACGATGGCCGGCTCACCGACAACAAAGGCCGGGTAGCCAATTTCAAGAACACCATCATCATCATGACTACCAACATCGGTTCGGGATTGATTCAGGAAAGATTTGAAACAATTAATCCAATGAATGAGGAAGAAGTGCTGGAAGATACCAAGAACGATGTGTTTGAGTTGTTGAGAAAATCGGTGCGACCGGAATTTCTGAACCGGATTGACGAGGTGATTATGTTCCGTCCATTGTCCAGAAAAGATCTGAAAAAGATTGTGGATATCCAGTTCAAATTGATTCAGCAACGGCTGGAAGAAAATGGTATCCGCATAGAAGCTACCGACGAAGCGCTCGATTATCTTGGTTCATTGGGCTTTGACCCGCAGTTTGGCGCCCGACCGCTGAAACGGGTATTACAAAGAGAGGTGTTGAACAAACTTTCTAAAGAAATACTGGCCGGCACCATCAGCCGCGATTCGGTAGTAGGCATTGAACTGGACGACGATAAACAAATTAAGTTCATCAATCTGGATGAAGTAAAGATCTAACAAGGTCAATAAACAAAGGAAAGGCACCGCAATATTTGGGGTGACTTTTTTTATTCATTTTGTGCACCCACATGCTTTTCGGTGAAGTACACATAGATGGCATCGTAATACAGGGTGGTGGGGCCTTCGAAGCCTGAATCAGTACCTACCATTACCCATAATTCACCCTGGCTGTCGGTTTTTTTTGAAAAAGATAAATCCGGCTCTCTGTTATTGCGATTAATAATTTCATACACCGATTCATCACCTTCGATGCCAATATTACCAATTACTACCACATCATCGGTTCTTTCACCTTTTACCAGGGGAGTCCGGTTGTCCCAGTTGGGTACGTTGGCTGCGTAACCCAGGTCGCCTTCTATGGCCTTGGGTTCCTCCTGCACAGCGCCGACTTTCAATACTACGCTGCTGCCTGGTGAGCCACCAATTCCGACAGAGTTTTCAGGATACTGAGAGGCCAGGTTCATATCAAAAGTAATATCATAGACGGTATTGGGTTTCAGGCCGGTAATTTTTTTCTTTACCATCATTACCAAATCGTCGCTGGTATTGGCGCCGGAAATTTCAAGCGCCATTCGGTTCTGAGGTAAATTAGCCGGTAAGGCAGTATGTTTGTAGGAAAGGTTCATAGCCTCTTCGTTTCCGATGGGATAATCCGCGAAAACAGCTGCCCAGCCTTCCATCCCTGTTTCAAAATCATATTCAAAACTGAAATCATATTCCGGCCTTACCTCATCTTCTTTACAGGCAGTCGCAAAAAACAAAGTGCCTAATAGGAACACACTAAAAAAAATGGTCGTACGTCTCATAAAATTTATCAGGTTTTATTTGGCAATAGTTCTCTACTAATAAGACACATTTCAGCCCTTGATAGTTGGGTGAACAGGTCAACGATTTTAAATTTATTCATACACTGACATTCAGGCTTTTAATTCTACAATTGTTAATAGCCATGGGGAAATTATTGTCTACTTCCCCATAGCTGGCTTTTGCCAAAGTTACAACCTCTTACTTTTCTGTGAATACAATATGAATGGCATCGTAATATAAAGTGGTCAAACCTTCAAACCCCGAATCTGTGCCTACCATAACCCAAAGCTCGCCTTTGCTGCTGGACTTTTTAGAGAAAGATAAGCCAGTCTCATCGTTATGGAGGTTGATCATGGTATACACTTCCTCATCGCCTGCTATACCGATGTTGCCAATTACCACCACATCGTCGGTTCTTTCACCTTTTACAAGCTCCGTCAGATTGTCCCAGTTGGGCCTTTCATGCTCCTGGTCATCTTCTACCGTGCCAGGTTCTTCCTGTATAGCTCCGATTTTCACTACCACACTGGCGCCCGGTGACCCGCCAGCGCCCGGTGCGCTTTCAGGATATTTAGAGGCCAGATCAATATCAAAACTGATGTCATATGTAGCGTTTGGTTTTAGTCCGGTGATTTTCCTGGTGAGCAACATCAGCAGATCGTCGCTGGTATTGTTGCCGGAGATCTCCAGTGCTTTTTTGTTTTGGGGCAAACCAGCGGGTAAGGTAGTATGCTTAAACGAAAGTCCCATGTCTTCCTCTTTTCCTACAGGATAATCAGCAAATAGGGCCGTCCAGCCTTCCGTTCCTTCTTCAAAGTCATAATCGAAGCTGAAGCTTTTATCAAAATCCGTATCGTCTTCCTGACAGGCAGCGATAAAAAATAAAGCGCTCAACACAAAAAGGGTTGAAAAAACTGATTTGTACTGCATAATAAAACAGGTTTATGTGGTGATAAATTTTATTTATCCTAAGACCCTGAAATAAACCTGAAAGTTGGATTGACAACCCCCTGCTACTACAAAATTTTATAGAAAGCCTCTTAAACATATCAGGAATAACCTCTCCTGCTGAATCTTTTTTGTTTTCGCCAAAAATTAAAGCATATTAATTCCTGTTCTCATAGGCAGGCACCGCCGGCCGAACCGGTGGTTTTTCTTTCAACAGCCGCAGTGCTTCCTGGATGGCACGTTCCAGTTGCGGATCTTTGCCTTTGGCCAGCATCGCCGGATCTTCTTTTACTTCAATGTCGGGCGACACGCCTACACCTTCTTTAAACCATTTCCCATCGGGATCGAACATGCGGAATGTGGGCACGGTTACATAACCCCCATCAATTAAAGAGGGCGCGCCGGAAATACCGATTAGTCCGCCCCAGGTGCGGGTACCAATTAGCGGACCAAGGCCGGCTTTGCGGAAATAATCGGGAAAGGCATCGCCACCGGAGCCGCTCCATCCATTGATCAGCATTACTTTAGGGCCAAAATTGCCCACTGGTGGCCATTGCCAGGTTCTGCCATCCCTTACTGCCCAGAAAGCCAGCGGTTTCCGATCCAGCAATTCAATAAACCGATCGGGAATCTGGCCGCCATTGTTGAAACGCTCGTCTATAATAAGCCCATCTTTGGTAAACTGTGAATAGAACATCCGGGTAAGCTCCAACTGCCCGTCGCGGGCGGTGCTGGGCACATAAATGTATCCGATTTTCCCATCGGTAGCTTCTGCTACGCTTTTCCGGTTGGCTTCTATCCATTCCAGGTTTCTGAGCCGGGTTTCATCGCTCAGGGTTTTTACCAGCACGGTATGCGCGCCGGCTTCCGAAGGTTTGCTGTTCACGGTAAGCTGTACGGTTTCACCGGCCAGGCCTTCAAAGGCTGCCCACGGGTCTTTGTTTGGGTCAATCGGTACATTATTGACGGCCAGAATGTAGTCGCCTTCCTCTATGTCAATACCTGAGGTTTTCAGCGGTGACCTTTCTTCCAGGTCCCATGGGGCTGCTTTTACCATTCTTTTTACATAATAAGCCCCCTCTTTCAATCCCCAGTCGATGCCCAGATACCCTACCGCTTTGGAAGGCGTTTCGGGCAGGTCGCCACCACCCCGGTAGGTATGCGAAGCGCTTATTTCGGCAATCAGCTCGCCAATAATAAAGTTAAGGTCCCAGCGGGTAACGGCATCGTCTATCAAATTGCCGTACCGCGTTTTCATGCCTTCCCAGTCTACCCCGTGCATATTCGGATCGTAGAAAAAATCTCTTTCAAATCGCCATGCATCATTGAAAATCTGCCGCCACTCTTCTTTGGGGATTACGGCCATTTCCATCTGGTCTACCGGCATTTTCTTTTCCAGCTTCTGGTCGGGTTTGATCTCAATTACACCAAAATCTCCGTCTGAATTCAGCAGAATTTTCTCGCCATTTGCCGAAACCATAAAACCACGAACACTGCCGATCACAGTTTTTTCTTCCCGTTCTTCCAGATCATAATATTTTAAGGGTGATTTACCTTCCGCACCAGAAGCCGGAGCAGCGATATAAAGCACTTTACCGGAAACGGCCGACAAATTCCGGTAGTTTCCTGCTTCGGGTGGCAGCAATACTACCCGGTCTTCAAAACCTTCCCAGGTAATATTTACTTTAGGAGTTTTCTCATCCTTTTCCTCTTGCTTGTCTTTGTCCTTGCGCTTCTTCTCTTTGTTGTCTGGTTCCTGTTCTTCTTCTGTTTTTACCGTACTGGAATCGTTTTGCGGAAAGGTAGGCGGGATGCTGTCGGCATTTAAGGTAACGGCAGCGATTTGGGTGGAGTTGACGTACACCCAGGAGTTATCAAAATCGCTGTACACCGGATCAAAATTGCGGTTGGTGAAAAAGTACAGATAGTTCCCATCCGGATCGAACACCGGTTCCTGGTCGTTGTAAAAGCCGGAAGTAACCGTATGCAGCTCTTTGGCTTCCACATCGAACAGGGCTACGGCATTGCTGTAGTTGTCCATGTTTTTTCCAAAAGCGATATACCGGCTATCGGGCGACCAGGAGATGTTGAAGTCTTCCAGTCCACCCTCGAAAAGGGAGGTTTGCTGGTCTACGGGAATAGACTGATTGGTGGTTATGTCAAACACATACACCTGCATGGCTTTGTCTACGAAAGCTACCTTTTTACTATCGGGCGACCAGAAAAGCTGGTACCGGTAACCGGGGCCATAGTTGCTCAACTGCTTTTCCTCATTCGGCTTTTTCATATCTTTCAGCGTAAGCTCATATTCACCCGACTGATCGCTCCAGTAGGCAATGTAGCGGCCATCGGGCGACCAGGCCGGGTACCGCTGGGCCGAACCGGATGACTGGGTCAGGTTAAGCACAGGTCCATTTTCGGCGGGAACAGAAAAAAGTTCGCCACGAGCTTCAAATACTGCTCTTTTTCCATCATAAGAAACATAACCATATTGAGTCATATCTTTTACATTCACCTGCCTGGGCATTAGCGCAGCCACATCGGTGGTTACATTAATAGGTACTTCCTTATATTGTTCTGTAGAAAGATCAAGCAGATACAGCAGGCCACCGGCTTCAAACACGATTTCGTTGGTGCCGATACTGGGAAAATGAATATCAAAGTCGCTGAAATCGGTAATCTGTTTGGTTTGCTTAGAGGAAATGTCATAACTCCAGATGTTGAACCGCTGGTTACTGCCACCATCGGAAAGGAAGTATACCTTATTGCCCACCCACATGGGGAATTCATCGTTGGCGGTATTGTTGGTAATATTTTCGGCTGTGATATTGTCCAGATCAAAAATCCAGATATCGGCGGCCATACCTCCACGGTAGCGTTTCCAGGTACGGAAAGCCCGGCTGATGGGCGTATAGGCTATTTTGTTGCCGTCGGGCGACAACATGCCGAATTCGCCGTAGGGTACTACCAGCTTTTCGGGCATACCTCCTTCGGCAGCCACCTTGTAAAACTGGCTGAACCGCTGCTTCCCACTTTCTCGGGAGGAAGCAAATAGGAGGTGTTGCCCGTCGGGGTACCAGTCCAGCACGCGGTCGGGCATACCATGATGGGTAATTCTGTTGGGGAGTCCGCCCAGCGTAGGCATTACATATACATCCACATTGCCGCTGTAATTACCGCTGAAGGCAATGCGGGCGCCATCGGGTGAGAAGCGTGGAAACATTTCTTCGCCGGGTGCGGAAGTCAGTTTATAAGCGGTGCCTCCGGCTTTTTCCACTACCCAGATATCACCGCCATAAGAAAAGGTGATGTGGGTATCAGATACATCCGGATACTGGAACAAGCGGGCATTTACCTGGGCATACAGGGACTGACCACCTAGTAAAAGCAGGAAAATAATGGCAGAGTAAGCTTTCATATTTAAAAGAGGGTTTAATGAAGTAGCATAAAAATTTGAAATGGATAAAAATAAAATTACCTGGTAGTTTTACGGAGCACAACGATAAAAATTGCCATACCCAGGTATAAGTTGAAGTATAGACTGATTATTTACTGTGCCACAAGAGTAGATGCCGTAGGGAAATTATAGTTTCGCTGCCAGATGTACAAAGAAAACCTGAAAATTTATTTACATCTGAAAGTTTTGGATGCTTTAAACAGGGTCGTGCCTCACCGCCCTGAGTAAAAAGCTTTCCGCGGTTGCGGACACCTTGCCGACGGTGTCAGGAAGCTTTCGGCGGTGATCGAAACCCAGCCGACGATGTCAGGGAGCTTTCGGCGGTCTCCGAAACCCAGCCGACGCTGTCAGGAGACTTTCGTCAGTCTCCGAAACCCAGCCGACGGTGTCAGGAAGGTTTTTATTATAGATACCTCTGGCGCGTGCGTCTTCGCACGTGCCTGTTATGCTCCAGGCCTCAGGCCTGTCCTTATTTTAAAATTAGCAAGTGTACAACTTACCGGTCAACAGCCGGAGGCTTTGGTAATAGTAAGAACGAGGCAGGAGCCTCGCTCTATTTGGTTTTGATTCAGTCTGGTTTTGTAGGCTCCTGCGATGTGTTTTCGCCAAGCAACATTAGTGAGGCCAGTATCCGGTTAATTAAACCTGTTTCATTTTCCAACAGCTGATTCAATGTTTTTTTCGATGCCTTACTTTTTAATAAATTCTGGCTTTGTTCAAATAAGGCTTTTAAATCGGCTAATGATAAAATATCCAACAGCGTGATAGAACTGTGCGTCAGGTCACTTAAAGCCTGCCTGTCTCGTTGAGTAATAACTGTATGAAAGTTTTCATGGATAAATTCAATCTTACGGATGGCTACATTAATAAAGTTTTTAATATTCCGCTCGTCGTTCTTAAAAAAAGCTCTCAGCTTACTTAAATCA
>JBGTIS010000254.1:0-6935 GCA_041745535.1 Cyclobacteriaceae bacterium
GAACAAAATGGTGCTCACAATTGCTATAGAACTCGATATCTTTTTCCACCAACATCTGGTGGTACCTGTATCTGTTTTCAAAAAGGGTAACTGATGGCTTATTGGCCGGATTAAGACCGGAGAATATTTCCTCTACATACATTTTTGCAACGCGCATGGGTGTGCCCTGCAAGCTGTCGTCGGTAATATCCAATCCCATGATATGCATAATTTCCCGGAAATGCTTCTCAATCAGTTCCACTTTCAGGTCATCGTCCATCTCAAAGGCATCTTCCCGTAAAGGAGTATGCGATGATGTACTAATATGTTCTTCGCCGATGGTATCGGCTGATAAATGACTCAAATCCAAAATTTCATCAACAGATCGGTTATTTCCAAAATTTCCGTTAAGTTTCATAGAAAGTAATAATAATTAAATAAAAAGGATTGCATAGAGAAAAAGAATAGCAGCTACAATTGTTTTTTTATTTATGAAATTTACACCGCTTCTTATCAATTGTTTTTTGTATTTATTCGTAATAATAACAACGCCTTTTCCGATATAAAGTTCCTTCTGTTTTTATAATATAGTTCCGAATTAATACTTATTTTTATTCAGTTTTATAAGTGTTAGTAAAGGCCTTTTAGGCATACTTAATTGCCTGAACTTTTTGAGGAAAACGTAAAAGTTCTGATGGAAGATATATGCGAAGAAATCATAAAAACTTAGTTAGTAATCGGTTATCGCTGATTGGTTTGTCCGCTGCTTTTCAGTACCTCATCCGCTAACTAATATTCTATTTTTTCTTTACCAGTATCGCCCAGTCTTTATCTGCTTCCGCAGGTGGGTTTCCCAAACTAACGGTTTTGCCACCCTGCACATTGGCTACCTTCCCCTGCTGTAACTCACCCCCGTTTCTGGGATCGAACCAGTGTATGGTAAAGTCCCCCTCAGTGTCTTGCAGGTTGAGTTGTAAGTTATCCGGCGCTACGGCATAAATGGCGTATATTTCACCGGGTTTGGCCAGGCAGTAAGCTGATGAATCAGCTAACAGATTATCTGCTGACTGCATTTCCCAGAAAGGCAGGTGCTGATGAAAAAAGTGGCGCGCATACCGGGTTTGTGTCCACATGTTTTCGCGCGAACGCCAGTCTTCGGCGTTTAAATCGTTGTGGGCAAAGCGATAGCCAAAATACCATTCTACGCCACCACCCCCGGCCATCAGATTGCCCCATAGGGCTTCGTGCCGTACGGTATCGTGCTGCGGATCATCGGCATCGGGCTTTACGCCGGTATGAGCCGGCCCGATTTCATCCAGACAAACTACCCATTGCCTGCCAGCTTCGCCCGACCTTTCAATCCAGCTAATGGTCTCATCATGAATTTCAGCGGTACCGCCAAACTGTAGAGAAGGACCATCCAAGTCCTGGAAACCTAATAATGGGGAATAAATGGTTTCCCGGTCTTTGGGGGTAGACCAGGTATGTACCACCACATAATGCTGATACGGATCGTGCTGTTTGAAATAAGAGGCCATGGCCATTCTTTGTGCATCGGATTGTCCTTTCGGATTCCCGGCATTCACACCATTTTCCTCTCCCAGGTTCCAGGTAACAGCCAGGTGGTGCGAAAACCGGGCAATGAGCTCACGGAAGTAAAGTTTTCGGTTCAGGCCCATATCGCCTTCGTCCAGCAGGGTTTCGTTTTCGGTTTCCTGTACCACTATATGCAGCATAATGCCGAGGCTGTCCATATGGGAGAATACCCTTTCCCACTGATCGAGTTTACTGCAATCGAAGCGGGTATAATCTTCAGGACTGGCATAGGGCCACACATCTTTGCCATCGCCGCCAATGTTCATGGTAAGGAAATACGCGCTGTTGACACCCTGCGAGGCCAGGTAGTTCATGCCCCCGATCAGGCTTTTTCCTTTTCCATTCCGCCAACTGGGATCGCCCGGGTGCCAATCAGCCAGATGGGGTTCATAGGCATGCAGCTTTTCATCCTTTTTTGCTTCTCCTGACCGCTGTTCTTCGTCGCCCATTACATAAGTGCCATCAAAATCCTGGTAAGCCAGCATGTTTTCAGGACTATCGGCTCCCCCCTTCAGAAAGTATGCTCCGGTTCCGGCAAATTGCAGATACCTTTTTCCCACATAATTTAACCGGCCGCTGGCCCTGAAATCGCTACCGGTTTTGTCTGAAGCAATTACCTGGAAAGTACCGGTTTCGCCATCGAAAGCCGTAGCCTCCCCTTCTTCCGGAATGTCGCTGATGGCAATATTTTCTCCCTGTCGGAAAGAGGCTTTATAGGTCCATTCGCCAGCTTCGTCGGGAGTGAAGCGCACCTGCCAAATGTTACCAGTCTCGGCTCCGCTCTCGGCGGCTTGTCCGTCGGCTGCATAAAATCCGGGCACGGTGTAGGACTTCGAATTGTGAGTAAAAGTAACCTGAAGGCGATAGTACAGAAAAGGATTGACAGCTTCGTGCTGGCCGGTTTCAGGTCCCGCGAAGGTCAGGGTCAGGGTATGCCATTGCTGATGATCGGGTAATTGCTCTGGTTTTGGTGCGCATGACAAAACGGTGAATAACCATCCTGTAAAATATACCAGGAAATAAGGCGAAATGATTTTTCTCATAGTGGATAAATAATCCGGATATTAGGGGTAGAAGTTGGTGATAGTATCTGATTTTATAAATTATTTTTCTAGATTACTGAATAAAAAAATAGTATCCCACAAAAACCATTGCTATTTATCAGAAAAGGGTTTGCTGACATAAAAATTACCGATTCATGAAATCAGCGCATCATATTCAGCACAGATTTTACAGTGATCAAACTTCTTTCGGAAGAAATGGTTAATAACTTTGCTGTCAGCATACCAATTAATAACAGGCATCAGGTTTAGCCGCCACCATACATTACGTGCCAACTATATAAACCTATTACCGCAACGGCTAAAAAGTAAAAAAATCAAAACTACAGACCTATGAAAACAGGATGGATTAGCCTTATACTTATTTTCTTTACAACCAGTTGGTTGATTGCCCAGGATGGTGAGCAAATTTATAAAACCTATTGTGCCGGCTGCCACGGCGCCAAACTGGAAGGCAATTCCGCCAGCGCGTTAATCAAAACCGATTGGAAATATGGCCGGGGGAAAGGTGCCATGGTCCGCAATATTACCTTTGGTATTCCGCATACTGAAATGATCGCCTGGCAATCAGCCCTGAAAAAAGAAGAGATCAATGCGGTGGCCGATTATATTGTGGCCGCTCAGGAAACGCCACCGGATGCCATTCGGCCGGTACCCGCCCAACTTACCACCGAAGATTATGAACTAAAGGTTGAAAAACTGGTGGAAGAAGGTATTCATACACCCTGGGGCATCGAGTTCACGGATGCCAGCCATGCGCTGATTACGGAACGTAACGGAAATATCCGATGGCTCGTGGACGGAAAGCTGGACCCGCAACCTGTTCAGGGACTTCCTGCCACCTATGAACATGCTACCGGAGGCTATATGGATATCGCCCTTGACCCGGACTATCGGGATAACGGCTGGGTATATTTTGGATTCAGCCATGCCAAAAACGATTCAGAGGCCGATACGGCCCTGGCCATGACCAAAGTGGTACGGGGCAAAATTAAAGATCATCAGTGGACGGACGAACAGACTTTGTTTGAGGTGCCGGATTCTTTACTGGTAACACAGGGTAACCGTTGGGGATGTCGCCTGTTGTTCGACAAGGAAGGATATTTATATTTTACTATTGGCGATATGGGGCAGTCCATGCCTTCTCAGGATTTGGGTAAACCTACCGGCAAAGTATTCCGCATCAACCCGGATGGCTCTGTGCCTGCTGATAATCCATTCGTGAATGAAAAAGGCGCTTTACCGCAAATATTTACTATGGGCAACCGCAACGTGCAGGGCATTGCCCAGCATCCGGTTACAGGCGACCTCTGGGCTACCGAACACGGACCCATGGGTGGCGACGAACTCAATATTCTGAAAAAGGGCGCTAACTATGGCTGGCCGGTTATTACGTACGGCGTTGATTATAGCGGCGAAATTGTTTCTGATAAAACAGAGCAGGCTGGTATGGAGCAACCCATTACCCAATGGACACCTTCTATTGCCGTATGCCCCATTGAGTTTAGCACCAGTACTCTGTTTCCCAAATGGAAAAACAATCTGCTGGTGGGTGCCCTGGCCTATGAGGAACTGCGGCGGCTTGTGATAGAAAATAATGAGGTAAAAGAACAGGAAATGATTCTGAAGGGCTATGGTCGTGTGCGGGATATCAAAACAGGACCCGATGGCGCCATCTATGTGCTTTTAAATGGTCCTGATATGGTGTTGCGCATTACCCCAGCGAAAGAGCTTTAACTACTTACGAAATACCTACTATTGATGAGATTACGGATTATGCCCGTAATAATCGGTTAGCGTTACAGTGCGTGCCCATTGATTTTGAAGGTATTATTCAGGAGGTAATAGAAAGTTTGCGATACCTGCCTGCTATCCAAACCCAGGCAATTAATTATGACATTGAAAAGGGGTTAAATTTTTATTCTGATCCTGGCCGCCTAAAAGTAATATTCAATAACCTGATTTCCAATGCGGTCAGATACCAAAATCAATTTCAGCCACAATCTTATCTTAATATAAAGATCAGTGCCATGGAAAAGAATGTTGTTATACATTTTCAGGATAATGGTATTGGCGTGGAAAAAAAGTATCTGGGGCATATATTCGATATGTTCTACCGTGCTACGGAACTTTCTACCGGTTCGGGGCTGGGATTATATGTGGTAAAAGAAACAGTAGAAAAATTAAAAGAACATATCGCGGTATCTTCTGTCTATGGAAAAGGAACGGATTTTATAGTAGAAATTCCTGCTTTTTCATCAAAACGCGAAAATAAGGATATGAAAAACACGCCCGTTTAATAATTTTATCTGCTGTCATTTCCAATTTCACACTTTCACACTTTCACAAGGTTTTAAACCCTTATCATATCTCATAAGTTTTCTGGAATAGCTGTTTTATTGTATATTTTCCAGTAGACAGACGCGGTTACCGCTGGTATTTATTGTGTAATGAAATCATAACGTCATATTTACTCAATGTTCAATGTTCAATCCGACATTTCCCAGCTATCCAGAAGGGAAATAACATTTTTTGTAACTGTCTCCCATCAAGGTTAGCACTTTGTTGTGTATAGGTTTGGGATTAAGCACTATAACTTCTGGCATACCGTACAAGATGTGAATACCAGCAAACAAGGCAAATACCCATCGCATAGTTGGGTTTTGTATGGGTTTACCAAGTTGATTGGGTAGGGTTTCTGCTTGCTGTCGCGGTTGCTAACGTAATTTATACTCTAGGGCAGCGTATACCGTTTTATTTAGTGTATTGACCTCTCGTTGATAAGCTTCCTCTGAGAAGACCAGTAACCAGCGTTGCCTGACGCCTGCCTGTTCAGTGTAGAGGCCGCGGTAGTGGTAACCCACTATCAAAGGTCGCAAACTTTCTGAGCAAGTCAGCACGACCTGACAAGTGCTCAAAGTTTCAGGTACTCTACTAATCCATTTGAACTGCTCACTATATGCAGCGATCGTCTTTTGGGTGTATCCGGCACTGTCCATCACCAAGTAGGTGAAGTCCGTAGTATTCTGTAATTGTCCTATGTAGGTGGCAATAGTTTGTCTGAAACTGGTCTTATCGCTGCTGTTACGGTTCAGCGCTTCTATGTGCAGAGGAATGCCCGCTTGGTTGTCAGTAATCAGCTTGAGTACCACCGGGCGTCGGTCGCTTGATTGAGATCAGGGCGGTGATCTCGGATATAGCCTTTGGTCAGATGTAGTAGCTGGTTTGGGCGACCCCGCCACCTTCCGGTGGGGGCTGATCAGCATTATACTCTCCGTCCAGATGAAAGTCTGTACTGTCCAGATGCACAAAACGGGGAGTAAGGCCTAAGCGCTCACAGATCAGTGGGGTAAGTTGTGAAAACAGCTCTGTACAGCCGTAAGCATGAAGCTCATCCAATGCACGACCCAACACGCTATCGTTGAGTTGACAAGCCTCAATATCTTCCTAATAGAGCTTCAATCGGTTTGCCTTCAAAAAAAGTACTGACGCGGACAGCAAGTCCATATAAAGCGTACGTTGTGTGAAACCTAATCCATTTAAAACCAACGCTTTGCACAATGTGCCAATGCTTACATCTCGTCGCGTTGTCTCAGACTGTACCAACTCATCAATACGAGCACCAAGCCCTAACTCATCGTACATCCCACTAACTAATCCTAAGTGGCCCAGTGTCTTTGTTTGCAAGGTAGTTTCCATTCCACAAAGAAAACTTAATTTAAATGTTTTTCTTTATCTTACAGCTGGGAAATGTCGGCTCTATCATCAGATTTGCTGAGTAAAAATGAAACTGTAGTCGAGAAAATGGTTAATGGCGACTATATGGCATCTACTCTGTTGATGGGCTACGACTCCCGTTTGGGAACACTGGTTATCATTTACCAGCCGGAAGTTTTCCATTCTATGCCAACAGGAACCGCAACCGCTGTATCGCATCAGTAAGCCAAAGGATGTGCATTTCACTAAGTTGGCTACAACGCTTAGGTGGAAATTATTTTGGAGGAAACTTAGTGTAATTTCTTCAACATCTTCACATTTTCATCTAAGTGTTGTTTTTTCTTTGCTTCTAAAACAGTCCGGCAATAATAAGTAAAATAACGTAAGTTATGAGTTTAAGTAACTGAAAACAAGAGGTTTATAGTAGAAAAGGCTGCCGCATCACACTACTATACAGTTTTTAGAGGGGTTAGATCAAGGATAGCCCTATCTTTGAGGTTGACCAAAACTTTAAAGAAAATGACTACCCTTGAACGGACAAAAGTTAAGGAATTATTTGCTGGCTTCCATATACCTACGATT
>JBGTIS010000255.1:0-72337 GCA_041745535.1 Cyclobacteriaceae bacterium
CGTTATGGGCAACTCAATTATCAAAAAGATCAAAAAAACGTTAACTTAGATGATAGATCTATAAATAATTTGTGCTATGGAAATAAAATTGAACATAGGATATGAACAGCTGATTGCCATTATCAATCAATTACCAATTGATGAGGTAAATAAGCTGAAAAAAGAAATTGATAGAATTTCAAATGAAAGAAATGTTGAGGCTGTAGATGATCTTGAAAGCTTAATTGTAAATGGCCCAGTGATGAGTGATGAAAAGTACAATGAATTTGAAGTGAATAGAAAAAACTTTAACCAATGGCGAGCGAACTGATACTATTGGACACCTCTATTTTGATTGATTACTTTAGAAAAAAGAATAAAAAGAATTCCGAATTTTATCAATTAGTCGCAGCAAAGCGGTATGTCTTTGCTGTTTCTGTTATCACTGAATATGAAATATATGTAGGTGCTACAGATGATCAGAAGGAGTTTTGGGATACATTCTTTTCCAAAATGAGATTGATAGAATTTGATAGCCAATGTGCAAAAGAGGCAGTTAAAATTCAAAAGGAGTTAAAGAGGAATAACAAAATGATTGCCATTCCGGATTTGTTGATAGGAGCAACAGCAAAGAATAAAGGTTTAAAAATTGCCACAAAAAACGTTGAACACTTCAAAAGAATAGCTGACTTACAAATCATTGAAGAATAAAAGTATGCCCATAACACAAGGCAAGCAGCATGGCTAGCTGATAAGCAAACTGAAACATTAAATCCGACAAGTAGCATAAATGATAACTCGGATGAATGATGCACCAAAGCCGCCTACCCAAATTGTTGTGCGTCATGTGAGAATCGTACCTAATCACTACAAATTCATACGGAATGCGCGTAAATTTGTAGGATGAAACAGGAGAGCCAACATATCGATATTGAAATAGATAAGCTAACTAACTCAATTGAAAATATTGTTACTGGTGATCGTTTCCCTACTGATGTTTTATTGGCAGACAGGACAGATTTAAAATCGGTTACAAAAAAGAACGGATGGCGTTTCAATTGGAAAGCTGAAAACAAACTTCCCGATAGAGATGTATATAAATTAGCGATAAAAGGAAACCCGTCAGTCATACAAGGATTGATAAGCATTACCGAAAGAGTGGATCATGTTTATATGCACCTCATTGAAAGCGCACCATTTAATTTGGGCAAAAATAAAGTTTATGCTGGTGTACCTGGAAACTTAACGGCATTTGCATGTAAAACTTCTTTTCATCGCGGGTTCGAAGGATATGTTTCCTTTAGAGCGAAAACACAATTAATCAAACACTATGAACAAACTTTGGGAGCGGTTAATCTCGGTGGGCATCTGATGGTCATAAATACCGAAGCAGCTTTGAAACTTATTGATAAATATTTTAACAACTAATAACTATGGGATTAATTAGAGAACCGAGAGATGTTGATTTTTTTGTTGACCCAAAGCCACTTACGGATGAGGAACGAAAAATGATAAGTGATTATATCAAAAAGGACAAGCAGAAGAGAAAGCATGGGGAAAAAACAGGAAAAAAAGCACGTACGCACAACACTGTATAAGCCATAGCCGCACAAGGCCAACACACGAAACCAAGCTAGGGCTTATATGCTAATCGTTGAGCATAATTAAAAAGACCAAAAAATGACAAAAAAAGTAATTTTAACAATGACCTTGTTCGTGACAATTTTGTTCAGTTGCGATTCCAATAACTCTAAAACCAACGCTGAAATTCAGAATGGCAATCATATACAAACGCAAACAGACACATTGACCAAACACCTAAAACCCTTTAACGCGGATTTACCTACCATTGGCTTATTGATGTATCAGGGAGTTCTTACCACAGAGGTTACCGCGGCGGCGGATGTATTTACAAAACCGACCGAAGATGGCAAGCAGCTTTTTAACGTTATCACAATAGCTGAAACGGCAAATCCCATTGTAACCGAAGAAGGTCTAAAAATCGTTCCCGATTACACTTTTGAAAACTGCCCGAAATTAGAAGTACTTTTCGTGCCGAGTGCCTATGATATGTACGCGCAAGTTCATAACGATAAGATTGTAGAATTTATAAAAGAAAAAAACAAAGAAACAAAATATACAGTAAGCAATTGTGCGGGAGCGCAATTGATTGGAGCATCGGGCATTGCCGATGGAAAGAAAATTGTTACCTGGATTGGCGGCGGAGAACAACTGCAAAAAGATTATCCAAATCTACTTGTACAGAACGATGCTGTGGTCAGTTATGTAGAAGACGGCAAGTTCATTTCTTCCAACGGTAATTTGGCGAGTTACATTTCGTCATTGGAATTATTGGAAAAAATGACCAGTCCAGCACACCGAAAGTTTGTGGAGTCGTATTTATACCTCGACAGACTTCAAAAGTGGAAGAAATAAATGCTACGCAAAATCAAATACATACCTTATTTTGTATCTTCGAGGAAAAAAGGACATGGAATATATCACGGACAGAATCACAATAGATCCTGATCTTTGTAACGGCAAGCCAACAATCAGAGGCAAAAGGATTACGGTACAAACCGTTTTAGAATTTTTAAGTGCCGGAGACAGCAAAGAAGAAATCTTGGAAGCATATCCTTCCTTGGAGCCAGAAGATATTGATGCCTGTTTAAAATTTGCTTCCAAACTCATGAAAAATCATTGCCTCCAATTAGCTAGCAGGTTAGTTTCTCCAAGCACGAAAGTTGATAACTGAAAGATAAAAGCCAACCAGCGTGGCTAGCGGCCACGCTTGTGGTGAGTCCGTTACCAAAAAAAACTATGCGAAATCTGAAAATTGCCGCTGTGGATATTGGCTCAAATGCCATTCGTATCCAGGTAACCAATGTGATTCATTATGAGCAGACCATCACCTATAAAAAGCTGGAATATGTACGGTTTCCGCTCAGGCTGGGTCAGGATGTTTTTAATGAAAACGGCCACCAGGGAATAATTGGGGCAAAGTGTGCAGAGAAGTTTCTTAAGCTGATGCATGCTTTTAAATTGCTGATCGAATTATATGAGGTAGACGATTATTGGGCCTGTGCCACTTCAGCGATGCGGGAGGCGGAAAATGGCAGGTTGCTTGTACAAAAAGTGAAAGAGAAATTCGGATTGGAAATTGATATCATCAGCGGGCAGCAGGAGGCGGAAATATTAAATAAAGCTTTGTTTGGTGTTATTGACCAGCAAGCCTATCTGCACATTGATGTGGGCGGTGGTAGTACAGAACTAAATTTATATTTCGATCATAAAAAAGTGGCTTCAGTATCGTTTCCTATAGGTTCGGTGCGCCAGTTAAACGCGCATTACTCTCTGGAAAAGGTTTGGAACGAAATGCGGGCCTGGATCAAGGGCAATGTAATAAAACAGCAAACCGGCAAAATTACGGCTATTGGTACGGGAGGAAACATCAGTAAGGTGTTTGAACTGGCTGATAAAAAGCCTGGCAAAACGCTTTCTATTCATAAAATAAGAAAAGTTAAGGAATATGTAGCGAGTCATACCCTGGAAGAAAGGATGAACAAATTACAACTGAACGCGGATCGCGCGGATGTGATTATTCCCGCTTCAGAAATTTATATATCGGTAATGGAATGGGCCAAAGCTACTAAAATACTGGTGCCGGATATTGGTTTAAAAGACGGTATGTTGCACCTGTTATATGAAAGAAACCTGGAAAAACTACAGATAACCACTTAATACTTTACTCACTCTTTTCCGATTCAAATTTAACCGATACTTCAACTTCTTCTTTTTCCTGACTATCTGTTTTTTCTTCTATTTTATTTTCTGTTTTTTCTTCAAGCTTCACTTCTTTTTTATCTTCCACATCTGCCTCAGGCACGTTGATTTTATCCTTGGTGATGGTGGCGGAACTGGTAAAATCAAAGGGCTCAGCTACCAGTACTTCCTGCAAGGTTATGTTATAGAATTCCTTGTGAATGTTAAATGGAAGTTCGTTTTCACTGGGAGGAATCAGGTAGGTGCCGTCCTCCTGCATAATGTAGGCATTCATATTGTCTTTCAGGTTATACTTAAGAATGGTGATTACCTGCTTTTTAATGGTTTCGTCTACAATTAAAAACAATGATTCCAGCCGTCTTTCAAGGCTTCTCACCATGATGTCAGCGCTTCCTCCATATATTTTATGATTGCCACTGTTGTGAAAATAAAACATACGCGAATGCTCCAGGTAATCGCCCACAATAGAACGCACGGTAATATTTTCGCTGAGCCCGGCACGGCCCGGTCGCAGGCAGCAAATTCCCCGCACAATCAATTTGATGGGGACACCGGCCTGTGATGCTTTATACAGTTCGTCAATAGTTTCCTTGTCTTCTAATGAATTAATTTTAATTACAATGCCACTGGGTAATCCTTTTCGCGCGTTTTTGGCTTCCGCTTTTATTAGCTGGATCAGTTGCTGGCGCATATTGCGTGGCGCTGTAATTAAAAATTTGTATTCTTCCGGTTGCGAAGGACCGGTAATGGCATTGAAAAATTCTGATACATCGTGCGCATACCCTTCATTGGTAGTAAGTAAACCCAGGTCGGTATAAATCCTGGCTGTTTGCTCATTATAGTTTCCACTGGAAATATGCACATACCGGGTTACGTTCTTTCCTTCTTTTCTTACAATCAGTAAAAGCTTGGTATGGGTTTTTAAATTGCTGATGCCATATATTACGTAGCATCCCGCTCTTTGGAGCTTCTGCGCTTCACTTAAATTGTTTTCCTCGTCAAAGCGGGCTTTCACTTCAAAAAGAACGGAAACATGTTTGCCATTTTCAGCGGCTTTCAGCAGGGCGGCGGTTATTCTGGAATCGTTGGCCAATCGATAAATGGTAGCCTTGATGGCCAGCACGTCCGGATCTTCGGCAGCCCTTTCTATCAGTTCAATTAATGGATTGAAGCTGTTATACGGGTGATGCAGTAAAACATCCTTGGTTTTCAAAACTTCAAAGATGTCTTCAGAAGTAGACAGGTCGTTGAACGTAATAGGATTTACCGGAGACCTTTCCACGGGAAGTTTATCCTTTAAATAGGTATGATTTACAATTTGCCATAATGAGGTAAGGTCCATCAAACTACCTTCCTGCAACTCAAATAAATTGTCGTCATCTAATTGCCATCGGTTTACCAACACACGAACCATCCAATGGTCGTAGCCTTTTTCAAGCTCCAAGCGAACCACCCGTCCTGTTTTGCGGGTCTTAATTTTTTGCTTCAGTTCTTCCAGAAAGTTAGCCTCGATGTCTTCGCTTTCGTCTAGCGTAAAATCGCCATTACGGGTAATGCGGAACAAATTGACCGATACAATTTCAATATTGCGGAAAAGCCGGTCGATATACTTTCTGATGATGGCTTCAATAGGTATAAAAATATTAAAATCTTCGCGTTCCAGTTCAAAAAAACGAGGAAGGTTTTGCGGAATCTGAATAAAAGATAATTTCTTCAGATCTTTTGTCGAGGCGCTGGTAACCCCATTGGTTTGGGTAACTACTCCAAAAATCAACATTCGATTCATTAAAGTAGGAAACGCATGATAGTTATCATACACCATGGGGGTAAGCATGGGAAAAACAGTTTTATTGAAGTAATCCTCAATTTTCGATTTTTCCCTTTTTCTAAGCTGTGATATATCAGAAATAATATCAAAATCATTTTTCTGAAATACAGGCCGCAATTTTTCTACATAGTAACGGTTCTGATCCTGAAAAAAACTCTGTATGTCGTGATACAGTTTTTTCTTAAAGGTACGCTCCCGTAAACCGGAATAATCAATCCGTTTTTTGCCATAGTCCAGATAATTATAAAGACTTCCCACCCTGATCATAAAAAACTCGTCCAGGTTGGAGGAGGTGATGGCCATGAATTTGAGTTTCTCGAGTACGGTTCTACTTTCTTTTTTTGCCTGATCTAATACCCGGAAATTGAAATTCAACCAACTTAAATCACGGCTGATGTAATCGCTGTTGGTAATAGAGGCTTCAACTCTGTCTTTTTTCTGACGATTAACTGACATACAATGTATTACTGTTTGCGGTAAGAAAAATAAGGTGGAATTAATTAAATATCAACTTTGGCATACTTGGCGTTTTTCTCAATGAACTCTCTTCGGGGAGCCACATCATCGCCCATCAGCATCGAGAACAGGTGGTCTGCCTCGGCAGCGGATTCAATGGTTACTTTTTTTAATTTTCGAGTAGCCGGGTCCATGGTAGTTTCCCATAACTGTTCAGGGTTCATTTCTCCTAAACCTTTGTAACGCTGCACCGAAACTGATTCTACTTTTCCGTCTTTAGCTATTTCTTTTACTTTAATGGCTCTTTCCTCTTCAGACCAGCAGTATTCTTCTTCCTTACCACGCCTCACCAGGTACAACGGAGGCTGGGCAATGTACAAGTAGCCATTTTCAATCAGTTCGTGCATGTACCGGAAAAAGAGCGTCAGAATCAAAGTTCGGATATGGCTACCGTCTACGTCCGCATCGGTCATGATAATAATTTTATGATACCTGAGCTTTTCAATATTCAGTGCCTTATCGTCATCTTCAGTGCCAAAACTAACGCCCAGCGCGGTAATGATATTCTTAATTTCTTCGTTATCATAAATTCTGTGCTCCTGGGCTTTTTCTACGTTCAGGATTTTACCCCTTAAAGGCAATATGGCCTGAAATTTACGATCGCGGCCCTGCTTGGCACTGCCACCCGCTGAGTCACCCTCAACCAGATACAGTTCACAATTTCCAGGATCACTATCCGAACAGTCGGCTAGTTTACCAGGCAGGCTGGTGCCGCCTAAAATGTTTTTTCGTTGCACCATTTCCCTGGCTTTGCGGGCAGCATGGCGGGCCTGCGCGGCAACAATTACTTTTGAAACAATGGTTCTTGCTTCCCTCGGATGTTCTTCCAGGTAAGTAGACAATACATCGCCTACACAACTTTCAACCGCACCCATTACGTCGCTGTTACCCAGCTTGGTTTTGGTTTGTCCTTCAAACTGAGGTTCCTGTACTTTTATAGAAATAATGGCAGTAAGTCCTTCGCGGAAATCATCGCCACTGATATCTACCTTCACTTTATCTAATAGGCCGGATTTATCAGCGTATGACTTTAAGGTACGGGTGAGCGCACGACGGAAACCGGCTACATGGGTACCACCTTCAATGGTGTTGATATTGTTGACATAAGAAACTACATTCTCGTTATAAGAGTTATTGTAGGTCATGGCTACCTGAACGGGCACTTCGCTTTTCTCACCCTCAATGTAAATAGGTTCCGGAATCAGTTTCTCACGGCTTTTATCCAGATAATCGATAAACTCAATCAAACCACCTTCGAAATGAAATTCTTCTTCTTTCGGTTTGCCATCTTCAGATATTTCGCGTAAATCTTCAAGCTTAATCCGGATACCGGCATTCAGAAAAGCCAGTTCACGGAGCCTTGCCGCAATGGTTTCATATTTATATTCCAGTACATTAAATATGGTTGGATCAGGTTTGAAATGAACGATAGTTCCGGTAGTATCGGTGTTGCCAATTTCCTTAACAGGATGCAGGGGAATGCCCCTTGAATAATTCTGCTGATAAATCTTACCATCCCGATGGATCGTAGCTTCCAATTCTATTGAAAGTGCATTTACGCAGGAAACACCAACCCCATGCAATCCGCCTGAAACTTTGTAAGTGTTTTTATCGAATTTACCGCCCGCATGCAATACCGTCATTACTACTTCCAATGCTGAACGGCCTTCTTTTTCATGAATATCGGTAGGGATACCCCGGCCATTATCAGTAACCGTTATTGAATTATCTTCCAGTATTTTTACGAAAATTTCATCACAGTAACCGGCCAGGGCCTCATCAATAGAATTATCTACTACTTCGTACACAATATGGTGCAAGCCTTTCATACCTACATCACCGATGTACATCGCAGGCCTTTTCCGAACAGCTTCCAAGCCTTCCAGCACCTGAATGTTACTGGCAGAATAATTATTTTTTATTATTTCCGGGATTTTTTTGTCGCTTAAATTTTTTTCTTCTAATTGGCTCATATGTGTTTAATGGTAAGTGTCAAAAATACAACAATTAAACGTATTTTGCATACCATTACGTGTCAATCTACTAATATTAAAACCAGTACTGTACTGAGGTATTTAATCTTTGGAAAATTTTAATATTTTTTTGAAAAACAATTGATTTTATATCATCATGATGCGCTCAATGGTCCAGAAGCCTGCGATAAACGCTATAACAAGAGAAACCGGAATAACAATACGCTTTCGGTACCATGTGTTTTCTGAAAAGGTGCGTGCCACCAAAAAATACATAAATAAGATAATGGACAGTTGCCCTAATTCCACGCCAACATTAAAAGCCACTAGTCCTATCGCGAACGCGTTCTTTGGTAAACCAAAATCGGAGAGCGCGCTGGCAAACCCCATCCCGTGTACCAGTCCAAAAAGAAACACCAAAGCCATACGCCAGGGTTTTACAGTGGTGAAAAAAATATTCTCGAGTGCCAGCAATACAATAGAGAGCGCGATTAAAGGCTCAATAATATTAGCCGGCGGTTGAATGATGCCGTACATGGCCAGCCCCAAGGTAATGGAATGCGCCAGGGTAAACATAGAGGCTTGCCAAACAATAGATTTCAGGTTTGTATTTAAAAAGAAAATGCATAGAACAAATAAAATATGGTCTATTCCCATCGGAATAATATGCTCGAAACCTATGATCAGATAATCGAAAAACACTTGCCCATGGTTTACTTTGTCTAAATCATAAGCAATTATATGGGCCCATGCTGAGGTGGTGGTCAATGCGATAATTACCCATAAAGCGAGCGGTTTTTTCATTGAATGGATTTTGATAGATTGAAACGGAACAACCGGCAAACCAATTTAAACACCGGCATCAGCCAGTAACCCATCAATAAAGGGAGATATTTGTTTTGCCTGGGTCATTAACCGCGAAGCCTTGGCGCTATCGCCTGCTTTCTGATATATCATGCTTGCCTTATACAGTGTATTGGCGTTTTTTACATTGGTAGACAGCATTTTGTCGGCATGGTTTTTTGCTTCCGCGTAATCGCCTTTTAAGTAATAAATCCAGGCAACCAGTTCATTGGCATCAATATTATCGGCGCGCATCTTTAAATCGGTAGTAGCATATTCCAGCGCTTTATCCAATTCATTATTCTTCATATAAGCCATAGCCAGTTCTCGCGAACCATTGTGTTTGATTTTGGCATTTTCAGGTTCTTCCTCCCTGGCTTCTTCAAGCAGCGTTACTATATCGTCGCGAATTTCTTTTGCTTTTGCCTTATCACCTTCAAGTTCGTACAGATCGGCCAATAAATCAATAAAAGCGGTTTCACCCATTGTTCTGATCGCGGATTCAGTATGGGCAATGGCCGCTTTATAATTACTCCTCGCTTTTTCTACTTTTGCCAAACCAATATTGGCATAAGGGTAACCAGGTCGGTTCTCCAGGGCTATTTTGAACACCTGTTCGGCTTTGTCAACCTCGCCTGTTTGCAATAAGAGATCACCTAAATTCACCCTGGCCCATTCGGTATCTTCCATACCCGGGTAACCAGCTTCTACTGCCATATTCATGGCTTTGATGGCGCCCTGATTGTCGCCGTTGATCTGGCGCAGGTAAGAAGCTCTGGAGTAGGAGCGGAGATCCGGTCGAATGGTTAACATTTTATCGCACATTTTTACAGCCTCACTGTAGTTTCCTAATTCAACGTTGGCATCTACCAGGGCACCGTAAATACCCGCATGATAATCGTACATGGCTACCGCTTTTTTGGCTACCGCCAGGGCATCTTTAAACTGATGCATATTCAGCATAACCACCGATTGATAATCTAATGCCTGGAATTTCAAACTTTTATCTGCCGACTTACTTTGTTCAATTTTTTCAAGCACTTCTATGGCCGCATTATTATAATAAGAAGTATTACCGGTAATCCGGCCTTCCATAATGTAAACCGAAGCCAAATCCAGATAAGGTTTTAAATCGTTTGGGTTTTTCTTAAGGGTGCTTATGGCCTTTTGGTAGGTGTTCTGAATATGCTGGTATTCAGTTTCGGGGCCTAATTTCGTTTCGCGATCCAATAAACTGGGAACCTGAATGCCGTCTTCAACTGTTGTGGTTTGTTTTTGCGACGAATCACAGGAAGATATATAAAAGGTTAGAGAAAAAACAATAAGAAGCAGGTAAGTGGGTAGTGTTTTTTTCATTGGTTTGGTATGGCTAGTTTGTTTAGCAACTACGAATAATTTAGGTCAATCGGATTTATAAAGCATTGATTTTTTACAGATTTATTGGCTTAAAATTAGAGAAACGTAAAGGGAGACGCGCCAGATAAATACTCGAATTAAGTGCTTCGCCCAATTTTGCCAATCTTTTTATTGATTAAATTTAGCGTTTTTCAGGATAATAAGTTGGAATAATACCATAAAGTTTGGTTTTATAATTGTACCTTAAAAAAAGGTATCACTTTATATTTCTATGTAATTTAGAATGTATTTCTTTAGTTTTGTACTCTACCATATTTTTTTCAACTGATGTCGACCAATACCTACAAAAAGAAAGTAAAGCAGAATACGAAGCAAAAAAAAAAGCGATTCAGCTTTAATTTTTTGAAAGACAGAAGATTTCACTTAGTATTTGGGTTTTTTTTAATAGCGGCTTCCCTTTATCTGCTGATTGCTTTTATTTCTTATTTGTTTACCGGTAAAGCCGACCAGAGTTTGATGGAGCCATTTATGGAAGGCAATTTAAAAACATCGGGGCTTGAAGCAGAAAACTGGTTAGGACTTTTTGGTGCTTTTTCGTCGCATTATTTTATTTTTAACTGGTTTGGTATTGCCTCTTTTTTAATACCTCCGCTGCTATTTATGATCGGCTATAAAGCTGTGTTTCGCAAAGAAATTTTGCCTACCCATAGGGTATTTATTTTTGTTACATTTTTTCTGTTCTGGATAAGCCTGCTGTTTGGCTATCTGGTGATCAGAACTGAACAAACGAGTGAATTTGGATTTATTGGGGGTGGTATCGGGTATGAGCTTGCCATAATTTCTGAAAGTCTGATCGGGTGGGGCACACTCCTGCTGCTCATTTTTACTTTTCTGGCTTTTATTATTATTTTCTTCAACATTACCTCTCTGTTCACACACAAAACTGCTGACAATCCGGTTTCTCATCAGTCTGATTTTTCTAATACCCAATCAGACGAAACCGATTCTTATTCTGACAACATGTCCACAGTTGCCCTGGATTATGATTTGGCTGACGAAAATGATGGGGTAAGCAGGCCATCGTTGTTAGCAAACAACATTGAACTTGAGGTAGAAGAGTCTGATAACCGTAAATCAGAAAAAACAAATACAGAAAACGATGAGGCGGCCGGACAATTATCATTAGAAGTTACGGAACAAAACACTGAGGAAAAAATCGCGGATCGGGTTGAGAATTACGATCCTACTTTGGATTTACCTTCTTATCGGTATCCGGAACCGGGTTTACTCGATATCCTATCGAACAATAGGGTGCATGTATCCAAAGAAGAACTGGAAGCCAATAAAGATAAGATTGTTGAAACGCTAATTAATTTCAAAATCGGGATTTCCACTATCAAAGCTACCATTGGTCCTACGGTAACTTTATATGAGATTGTACCTGAGGCAGGGATCAAAATTTCCAAAATTAAAAACCTGGAAGATGATATCGCTTTGAATCTGGCAGCGCTGGGTATTCGTATTATCGCGCCCATGCCTGGCAAAGGCACCATTGGGATTGAAGTACCCAATAAAAACCGTGAAATTGTGAGTATGCATTCGGTAATGACTACCGAAAAGTTTATGAAAAGCAACAAAGAGTTGCCCATTATTTTGGGGAAAACGGTTTCCAATGAGTTATATGTAACCGACCTGGCGCAAATGCCGCACCTGCTGATGGCCGGTGCCACCGGGCAGGGTAAATCGGTAGGCCTGAATGTAATTCTAACCTCTCTCATTTATAAGAAGCATCCATCACAGCTTAAATTTGTGCTGGTAGACCCAAAGATGGTGGAGCTTTCCTTATTCAAAAAGCTGGAAAGGCATTTTCTGGCCAAACTGCCCGATACCGACGAAGCCATTATCACTGATACCCGAAAAGTAATCCATACCCTCAACTCATTGTGTATAGAAATGGACAGCCGTTATGATCTGCTGAAAGACGGGGGCTGTAGAAATTTAAAAGAGTACAATAATAAGTTTGTAAAAAGGAAATTAAATCCTGAAGAAGGCCACCGGTTTCTGCCCTATATTATTCTGGTAATTGATGAACTGGCCGACCTGATGATGACGGCAGGAAAAGAAGTAGAATTGCCCATTGCCAGACTGGCACAAAAGGCAAGGGCGATCGGTATCCATTTGGTGGTAGCCACGCAGCGCCCTTCGGTGAATGTAATAACTGGTATCATAAAAGCAAATTTTCCGGCCCGTTGGTCGTTTCGTGTTACCTCAAAAGTGGACTCCCGCACCATTCTGGATACAGGTGGCGCTGAACAATTAGTGGGTATGGGTGATACACTCTTATCCATGGGTTCAGATCTGATCCGCTTGCAGTGCCCATTTGTTGATACCCACGAAGTAGAAAACGTTTGTGAATTTGTAGGGTCGCAACGAGGTTACGAATCAGCTTATCCGTTACCGGAGTTTTTAGATGATGACAGCGATCAGGGAATTGGAGAGGTGGATATGAAAAACCTGGACCCTATGTTTGAAGAAGCCTGCCGGATTATTGTAATGAACCAGCAGGGAAGCACTTCACTGCTTCAGCGCAAGCTGAAAATAGGATATAACCGGGCCGGACGATTGATAGATCAGTTAGAGGCAATTGGGATTGTGGGGCCATTTGAGGGAAGTAAAGCCAGGGAAGTATTGGTTACCGATGAGCAAAGTTTGGAACAGTTATTGAAAGATATCACGAGGTAATAAAACTACTTAAAACTATTAATTAATTTATGAAAAAATTTTATAATGTAACTGCCAAAAGCTTTATTTTATTAACCTTCATCTTAGGGTTTGAAGCTTTTTCTTTTGCTCAACAAGACCCTAAAGCGTTGGAAGTGTTAGACGCTATGAGCAAAAACTATCAGGAAATTGGGGCATTCAAATCCGACTTTACCTATACCATGGAGAATCCGGCAGAATCTATCAGTGAAGATTTTAGTGGAGAAATCATCGTGAGTGACGACAAATTTCGTCTGAAAATGGGCGGACAGGAAATTATTAATAATGGCAAAACTGTATGGACTTATCTGGAAGATGCCAATGAGGTAAACATTGATAATTATAATCCGGATGAAGGTGATATTTCTCCTTCAGAAATTTTTGATGCCTATAAACGAGGATTTAAATATGCTTATCTGGGTGAAGAGAAATTAGACGGTACGGTATATGATGTGGTGGATCTCACTCCTGAAAATACCGACAATCAGTTTTATAAGATAAAGCTTCATATCGACAGGGCTAATAAGACCCTTAAAACGTGGAAAATTTTCTCAAAAGACGGCACACACTATACCTATACCATAACCAATTTTGATCCGGATACCAAAGTAAACGATTCCTTATTTACCTTCGATACTACTCAACACAAAGGTGTGGAGGTAGTGGATCTTCGCTAAAAAACTTTTTGTTTTTCAAAAAAGCAATAAATATACATGAAAACGGATGATGAAATATGATCCGTTTTTTTTTTGATTTTATTTAAGAAGTAGCCAAACTAACTCTATATTTGAAAAGTTTTTGTAATTTTTATGCAAAAATTTAAATTATCAAACATTCAACTGTTGCCAGAATAATTGGTGATTTTGTTTGAATAATACACTATAATTTAGAGGCTGTTTAAATTTTACCTATTACCATATAAGATTTTTTTGGAATCCGATCAGGACGAATTTTTCGCAAGTTAATTTTAGATAAATATCTCCAGTTATCTTTTTAAAATATATGGAGACACTAAAACCTGTTGGAACCCAAACCAGCTCTATTTTACATGTAAAAGTAAAATTAAAACAATTTCTTACTATAAAATTTACTTTAAAAACCGCCAATAGTTTCTGGTTGAGTATAACTGAAAGATAGCGCAATTACGTTTTTAGAAATCACTATTGATGAAAAACCAGATTTTGCCCAAGAAATTAAGTGGAAACGCAATGAATATTACGGCTACATTTTTTCTTCAGGTTGGCCGGGTAGCCCTTAATTTTGGCTTGAATATTTTGCTGACTAACTTTTTAGGAATAGAGGCCTTTGGGATATATTCATATGCTATTTCCTGGGTTACTTTTCTCAGTATTTTGGTAATAGCCGGGATGGACAAACTATTGACCCGCGAAATATCTATTGCCTTTGCGGAAAGAAATTACAGCCTATTCAAGGGGCTGTTAATCTGGACTCTGCGCATTACCATTGTGTCTTCCTTGGCTACTATTTTTGTAGCCTTTGTGGTTATTACCCTGATGAATAACGACTGGCAAGCCCAGTTACCCTATTACGCGGCCTTTTTTATTTTACCTTTTGTGGTATTTAATAGGTTACGAGATTCTGTATTACAGGGTGTAAAGCATTCTGCCTTAGGAAACCTTCCTGAAAACTTCATACAACCCATTATATTTATTGTTGTAGTTTTAATTTTCCATTTTGCTGTAGAAGACAATTTCGGTTCATTAACAGCATTGTTAATGCATCTGGGTTCTGTGGTTATTGCCTTTATGGCAGGAACCTATTTCATGAACCAGAAGCTACCTTTTGCATTTAAAGAAATAGCGGCTAACATAGATGGAACCCATTGGAAAAAGAGTATCATTCCTCTGGCTTTTATCAGTGCCATGTATGACCTGAATGCCAGAGCCGATGCCATTTTGCTGGGTATGCTCGATACTACCGATGCCGTGGGAATTTATAACGTTACCATCCGCCTAGCTACCCTTTTGTTGTTTGTATTAACCGCAGTGAATAAAACAGTCGCGGCCGATTTCTCTAAGCTGTTCAAACAGGGTAATTTTGAGAAATTGCAGGCATTGGCAACTAAAAGCTCTCGCGTAATTACGCTTTTCTCAATTCCTGTTTTACTGGTGCTGATTGTAGGTGGCAGGTATCTATTGTCTTTTTTTGGCGAAGAATTTATGGAGGGTTACGAAGCATTGGTACTGCTGAGTATCGGCCAGTTTTTTAACGCCATTGTAGGCTCTGTAGGAATTTTGTTAATGATGACTGGCAACGAAAAAATAGCAGCCCGTAATGTTGGTATTTCCGCTTTGGTCAATGTAGTATTAAACTGTATTTTAATACCCCTTTATAGTATAAATGGAGCAGCAATTGCTACCATGATTAGTACCATTTTACTGAATTATCTTCAAATGGTAGCAGTTTCAAAACGGCTTCGGATTGATTCAACCCCGCTGGGTAGAAATTTAAAGAAAAATGACAATTAAAAAACCAAATTTCCTTGTACTTGGATCACCTAAATGTGGTACTACCTCTTTGCAGAATTATTTTGAGCAACATCCGGATGTGTATGTGCCACTTGTAAAAGAAGCAAATTATTTTGCTTTTGATATTCATAAACGAAAAGTCAAAACAGAAAGCGAGTATTTTTCTTTGTTTAATGATGCCAAAGGCGAAAGCGCCATTGGAGAAGTTTCCATCTGGTACCTGTATTCTCAAGTAGCTGCACTAAAAATAAAAGAAAGCCTGGGAAATGAGGTGAAATTAATCGCCATGATCAGAAATCCTATTCAGGCTGCTTATTCCATGCACGGACAATGGGTTTTTGTAGGTGAAGAAGATATTGAAAACTTTGAGGAAGCCCTGCATGCCGAACAGGCCAGAAAACGAGTAGCCAGTTCAAAAAGGAAAGGTGCTGAGTTTTTTATGTATTCTGAAATCTATAAATATACTGAACAACTGAAGCGATATTTTGACCTCTTTGGCCGCGATCATATTCATATTATTGTGCATGACGATTTAAAAAAAGATACCCCTGCGACCTTTCAGAAAGCATTACAATTTTTAGAAGTTAAACAGCCCGATTTTGATTTAAATTTTAAGGTTGTAAATCCTCATAAAAAGGTGAAAAATAAATATCTCCGGGACCTTTACCTTAAAAATATCCATGGAGTGCGTACTATGGCCAAAGCCATGATTCCCAATGACAAATTCAGAAGAAAACTGGGAATATCGTTAGCTGGTAAAGTCAAAAATCTTTATACTGACTATCAGGAAAAAGAAAAGATTACGCCGAATGCTTACCAGAAACTGGTAGAAATTTACAAACCGGAAGTGGAAGATCTTAGTAAGTTGTTAGACAGGGATTTTACGTATTGGTTAAAATAAAAAAAACCTTCCCGTTAGTGCAGGAAGGTTTTATTAAGGTTGATAGAATATTTCATTTAATAGAACCGACCCTTTAGAGGTTATCCATCTCCGATTCTTTTAAAGAGGTGTAAAGCACTTTAAGCGCGTTAGCGTCTCTTAACCCCTGTTGTACATCAGAAACAATACCCATTTTAGCCTCAGTATCTACTTTCATGGCCATGGTGATCTGATCTCTTTCTGCTTCTGATAGCTTATCTTTTTCCTGATTCACAAACTGAATCACATCATCAGGTTGAATGAGTACGTCGTTTACCTGAATCCTGGGTTCAGTACCGTATTTATTGGTATCTTTTGGTTTACCAATATAAATATAACTCACCAGCGTTTTCTTTTGCATTTTCCGTAATTGTTCCGCTTTTGGAATATTTTGTTCTACCAGCAAATCGTTTTCACGCATAACGGTAGTTACCATAAAAAAGAACAAAAGCATGAAAATAATATCGGGCAAAGCAGAAGTAGGTATTTCCTGACTGGTCGAGGTTTTTTTCTTAAACTTTGACATATCAATTACCTCCTATTTTGGTGGGTTCCGCGATAGAAATATTCATCGGGATAAACTTCTTCAGTTCGTTATACTTTTCACGCAAAGTGGGCTCCATTTCTTCACGAACCTTATCAACAGAAACTCCTAATTGCTTGGCATAAATTTCGTAAAACGCCCCCTGTAGTTCATCCAGTACATTAATGTACTTTTCGTAACTGGTACCCCGGTCCGTCTTAAATGAAATAACCGCAGGTTTAGTGGGAAACTCTGATGAATTAGGGTCATGCTTAGACATCGCTTTCAGTTCCGGCACTAAGGTGTTGAAAAATGCCTGAGCTTCTGCATTAGGGTTACCAAAATTCAGGATAAACTCCATCGCCTCATTTTTCAAGGTAGAGATGTCGTCTAACCTTTCATCTTCCACCGCCATATTATCTGCTGAGTTTATGGCTACTTTAAAGATGTTTCTTTCATTAAACTTTACATCTGGCGGCGGCTCATTCGGATCCGGCTTCGGTGGAAGGCTTATGGCCAATCCTTTGTCCGAAGCAATGGTTGTTGTCATCAAAAAGAAAATCAACAACAGAAATGCAATGTCGGCCATTGAGCCAGCATTCACTTCGTTTTTTGCTCTTCTACTTCTTGCCATTAATTTGTTATTTAAAAATTTTACTAACTTCTGTAAAAAGAATTCCTAAAAGCGCCATACCCACTAAAATGTACATAGTGATAAGCGCGCCGCCTACTATTTTCGAGGAAGTTTCAGTTACGTCAAAAGACGCGTAATTGGGCTTTACTTCGCTGCCCGATAAAGACCAGGCCAAAAAGAAAATGGCCACAATCCCTACAATACCCACTCCGGATTTTATTAAAGTTTTTGGTTGACTTAACGAACCGATTAATGGTAAAACAATAGCGGCTAATGTGGCAATTCCTAACAATACATAGGAGGCCGGCAATAAATAATTAACAATAATATTTTCCATAAATGTTTGATTACCTTAAGTTAGAATAAATATTTTCCAATTAAACAGTTCTTGTTCTGTCAGAAACTTTATATCTCACTAGTAAATCAACTAAAGCGATAGAGGCATCTTCCATCTGATTCACCAAAGAATCTACTTTAGAAACGAGATAGTTATAGAATAATTGCAAAATAATAGCGACAATCAAACCCGCTACTGTAGTTAAAAGGGCTACTTTAATACCACCGGCAACCAATGAGGGAGAAATATCCCCTGCTGCCTGAATTGCGTCAAAAGCACCGATCATACCGATTACAGTACCCATGAAACCTAACATAGGAGCCAGTGAAATAAACAGTGATATCCAAACCAATCCTTTTTCCAATCGGCCCATTTCCACAGACCCGTAGGAAATAATTGATTTTTCTACCATGTCAATACCTTCCGAAGATCGCATAAGCCCCTGCGTGAAAATAGAAGCTACAGGTCCGCGGGTAGACTTAGTTACTTCTTTGGCAGCTTCAATACCACCGGTATTCAGCGCGTCTTCAACTTTTGCCAGCAATTTATCAGTATTAGTAGTGGCTAAGTTTAAGGTAATAATTCTTTCGATGGCAATAGCCAAACCGAAGATAAGGCAAAGCAATACAGGACTCATGTATCTCCAGTCACCTTCAATGAATTTATCTTTAACTACCTGATGAAATGGTTGGTCATCAGTAGGAGCGGATAAAATGTCATCATCTGTAGAAGCGGTAGAAGGAGTAGTTGTCGCTGGTGTTTGAGCAGATGCTGAATCCATCATATTATCATCAGACATGGCAGATGTATCCTGACCTGCTTGGCCCTGCGCAAATGATTGATTAGAAAAACCTAGGGTAACCAAACCCATAATGGCTAATAAAATGAATAGTTTTTTCATAGTTGTGTTTAGTAGTCTGTGTAAGAAAATAATTAAAGTTTAACAAATATAAAATAAATATTGAATTTAAAGTCGCGGAGAGGAAGGGATTCGAACCCCCGGTACCCTTTTGGGGCACACTCACTTTCCAGGCGAGCACCTTCAACCACTCGGTCACCTCTCCATTGTATTACACTTAGTAACCTGCTATAAAAATACAAAAAAAGCTATTTACAAATAAATTAATAATTCGTACTTAATGCAAATTTTGGATTAAAATCATATTCAAATTATTTCCAATTTAATAATTTATTCAAAAAATAAAACCTAATCGCATATTTAATGATTATAAATTTTATCATAAATAATATTGTAACATTTTATCAATAACTTAATAGTTGGATTTTTGTTCTTTTACATGAACCAAGAAAGAACAGGATTTTTTAAATAATAGCTTTTCTCAAATCATTTCACCACATAGGGAAGTAGTCAGTAATTTTTTATTATAATCCAAACCGGTATTCTTACCCAGCAAATACATCATTTTGGTTACGGCTGCTTCAGTGGTCAGATCTTTACCGCTGATCACGCCAATGTCATCCAGTCCTTTGCTGGTCTGGTATCGGCCCTGTATCACCCTTCCCCCGCTACACTGTGAAATATTAAGAATAATTACCCCCCTTTTTACAGCATCACTCAAACTATCGAGCAAAAAGGAATCGGTTGGGGCATTTCCCGAACCAAAAGTTTCTAATACCAATCCTTTTAAATCTGTTATCTTTAATACACTTTCAACCACACGCCGACTTATTCCCGGGAATAATTTGAGAATGGTAACGTTGGTGTCTAACTTATCGCTGAAAACTAATTTTTGTGTGGGATTATAATTGTGGATCGCTGATTTATTATAATCGATCACAACCCCAGCCTGTGCCAGTGGCGGATAATTGTCGGATTTAAACGCGTCGAAGTGGATACTTTGTACCTTACTGCTTCGATTGCCCCGCAGTAAAAGGTTGCCAAAATAGATACACACCTCGGAGATTATGGGAATGTTACCCGTTTTTTCGCTGGCGATCTCAAGTGCGGTAATAAAGTTTTCGTTGGCGTCAGATCTTTTGGAACCAATAGGCAGTTGCGCGCCTGTAAAAATCACAGGTTTATTGAGGCCTTCCAGCATAAAACTTAAAGCAGAAGCACTATAAGCCATGGTATCAGTACCATGAATTACCACAAACCCGTCGTATTGATTATAATTCTCATAAATAATATAGCCCAAATCAATCCAGTTTTCAGGGCGAATGTTGGCTGAGTCTATCAGTTGGGGAAATGAAATGACCGTTAACAATAAATTAAATTCCTGTATGGATGGGGCTTTTTCGACAATGCGTGAGAAATTGAAAGGAACCAGGGTGCCGTCTTTATCGTACGTCATTCCCAGGGTTCCACCCGTATAAATAATGAGCACCGAACCCTCGGTTTTTTTAGGAATGGCCGTATTGATATTTACTATTCTGTAGTTACTTTTTTTTTTCATTGACATTTAACTGCCGATTAATTACCAGGCAAATAAAAAAACAGCATAATCGATTGAATTTTTATTGCCTGTTGGAATTTCAAAAATTAAAAATTTTTAAAAATGTTAAAAGCGTTTTCTGTGGTTATTTCGGCTACTTCCTCCAATGATACTTTTTTGATATCCGCTATTTTTTTAGCGATAATCGGAATGAAAGAAGATTCATTCCGTTTTCCCCGGTGAGGAACAGGCGCTAGATAAGGACTGTCGGTTTCTAATACAATTTTTTCAAGATTTATTTCGGGCAGCACTTTGTCCAACCCTCCATTTTTAAAGGTTACCACGCCGCCAATACCTAAATAAAAACCAGCATCAATAATCCTTTTGGCTTCATTAAGAGTACCGGTAAAGCAATGAAAAATTCCGGTTATCTTTTCGTCAAATTCTTTCTCAACCATGCTGATCGTTTCTTCAAACGCGTTACGATTATGAATAACAATGGGTAAACTATGTCTTTTCGCAAAGCCAATCTGAACCTTAAAAGCCTCTTTTTGCTGGTCTATAAAGGTTGTTTCCCAGTACAGGTCAAGCCCAATCTCACCTACCGCGGCAAACGTTCTTTTTTCCAGCCATTCTTCCACAATGTATAACTCACGGTCAAAATTTTTATTGACAGAGCAGGGATGAAGCCCCATCATGGGTATACAGGTTTCAGGAAACTTAACTTCCATTTCCAACATACCATCAATGGAAGTATGGTCAATGTTGGGCATCCAAATTTTGCTTACATTATGCTCCAGGCAACGGTCTATTACACCCTGAATGTCATCTTTAAATTCTTTTGCGTAAATATGTGAATGCGAATCAGTATAATTCATAAAAAGTTGTTTTTGATTTCATGGGTTCATTACCCGGTAAATAGTTTGACCATGCCAAAATTAGGTAGAACAGTTTAAAATTTTCTGTCTTTCCACTTTACTTTAACGGGTAAGAAGTAAAAAATAATAGTGCAGAGCATTAATAAGGCAGCGTAAACCTCAAACAATAAGAAGTAGGTTAAAAATTTAAATTTACCAGTTTTTGTAAACTTCAGCTTATTCATCACCAAATAAAGGAAACAACCCTGTAAAATCCACTTTATTACAATAATGGTTATCGCGAAGAGTGGATAAATCCAGAATAAAATAATGGTAAACGGGTAAAACACTGCCAGTATCCAGAGTAATCCAACCACAAAAAATGGAAGCCGGATAGCCCCATACATCCATCTTTTTCGCTGCTGTAACAATTCTCCCACGGATGGTACCGGTTGCGACCATGCCAATACCTTGTCGCTGATTACATTTTTGAACAGGAATCCTTTTTCGATAGCGGCATGAAACAATTCAAAATCTTCCGTTACGGAAAAGGGCATTTGTTCATATCCTCCTGTAGTGTCGTATGCATGTTTAGTTACCAGCATGTTGTTGCCCATAGTAGTAACGGGGAACGATAAATCGCTTAAAACCTTTACCATTCCTAAACCCAGCAGCCAATCCAATGACTGAAGTTTTGCCCAGGTTTTTTTTCCTTCAATTAAGGTTACTCCGGTTACAATTCCTGTGTTTTTTTTGCTGGCTAGCAGTACCGCGAGCATACTACCGGCCCACTCCGGATTAACGGTCACATCCGCATCGGTAATAAGGTAGTAACCAGCTTTTTTGTAAGCATTATTATTGGCCCTAATCAAATGAGCGAGCACATTGGCTTTGGCATCTGCTTTTCCCACTTTTTCTTTAATTTCGATGAGGCTGATATGTGGGTGGACCGTTGTATAATTCTGAACAATGGCAGCCGTATCGTCGTGCGAACCATCGTTGCCTACGAGAATCTGAATTTTTTCTACAGGGTAGTGTAAGCGTAGCAAGGCATCAAGGCACCTGCTGATATTTTTTTCTTCATTTCTGGCTGCTACCAATATGGCGATTTCTGGCAATTGATGTTCGCCGTTGATAAGATTAGGTTTTTCAACATCATCTTCTTTAAAATTAACCAGCCAGCAAACAATCAGTCCGATATAAATCAGTAGGGTGATACCTGGTACAAGCAGAAGAAAGTAAATAGCAAAACTCATAAGGTAGGAAAGATAAATCCTTGCCGCGTAAAATAAGCCAGGTATCGGGGCAGTACTGATTTTAAATTTTTTTCAGCTTTGTAGCTGTCATGAAAAACTATGATGGATCCTGACCGGGTGTGGGCGATACACTTTTTCAGACAGGTATTTTCATTAAAAAACCGGTCAAAATCGCCGGAGAGAATATCCCACATTACAATTGAAAAATTACTGGTAAGAGCTTTGGCCTGTGCCTTTTTAACTTTTCCGTAAGGCGGACGAAAAAGCTTCACTTTCCTGTTTAATTCAGGTATATGCTGATTAATGGCTTGTTCGCAGGTTTGTACATTCTCAAAGTAGATTTGGTTAGGCGTGTTCCAACCATTTAAATGGTTAAAAGTATGATTGCCTATCGCATGACGATTATAAATAATCTTATTAAAGATTTCCGGATGTTTTTGAATATTCTCTCCCACGCAAAAGAAAGTAGCTTTCGCTTTAAAATAATGTAAAGTTTCCAGCACAAAGTCTGTCATTTCTGGAACTGGACCATCGTCAAAAGTTAAAAATATTTTCTTGTCGCTAAAGGATTTGCCTTCCGAAAACCGATCCCAGATCAGGTCAGGATAAAGTAATTTTAGAATTTTCGGAGTTTTAAAAAAATTCATAGGCCACAGAAGGTACCATTCCGATACTTAGTTTTCTTTAAATTTCTGAGCAATGCGCGTATTCACCCGGAGTGATAAAAAAGTAATATCATCGTGTTGGTCTTTGGTACTGCTGAAATTATCCAATTCCTCAAACAAATCACGGTGCAGGTCATTCAGGTTTTTATGTGAATTTTTTAAAAGGAATTTTTCAAGCCGTTCTATTCCATACTGTTCGTCATTTTTATTAAAAGATTCAGTAAGCCCGTCGGTATAACCAAAGAGGAAAAACTGATCCAAATTGATTTTTATACCCGGATTTAAAAAGGGCAACGGATAAAAACTTCCCAGGATTAAAGTTCCGTTAGAAAGCTGGTGGGCTTTTCTGTCGGAAGTAATAAGAATAGGAGGGGTATGCCCCGCATTGATATATCGGAGCATTTTAGAATGCTTGTCAAAATGAGCGATAAAAAAAGTAATAAAATTTTCTCCATTAGCACTTTGGTACACCTGGTAATTCAATTCCCGGACAATTTTTTCAAGGTTAGTGGTTTGCCGGGCCAGCGCTCTCAGGGCAGCCTGGAAGTTAGACATGAGCAAAGCAGCCGGGATGCCCTTGCCTGAGACATCGGCAACGCAAATTAAAAACTGATCATCGTCCACCAGAATGAAATCATAATAATCGCCGCCCACACTGTGGTGGGGCAGATAACTGGCCATTACTTCCAGGCCATCGCCGGTAGGAAGTTTTTTGGGAAAAAGAAATTGCTGCACCTGTCGGGCAATCTCCATTTCTTTTTTAATGGCCTCCTGCTGAAGTTGTTGCCGGGCCAATTTTTTATTTTCAATGGCCACAATAATAATATTACTAAGTGCCTGAATAAAAGTGGTATTTACACCGGAAGACTCAATATTGGATTGCAATAGGCCGCCAATAAAAACAAGCGCGAGCAGATTGTCTTTATGAGAAACCGGAATGGCCAGGTTAAATTCCTCAAATTCGCCCAGCTCATCTATATCACTTAGGTTGGTGATTACATCCGTATTGAAAAACTGTGGATGAAGTTCTATGGAATTAAAGTTTTTTCCAGTACCGAAATTCGTTTTACATTCCCATCCTTCCTGCTCATTTTCCCGATCATTCTGAACATATAGCGCCAGCTTTTTAATATTAAGATTGGCCCTTAAAGTAAAATTATAAATTTTATATAATGAATCTTCAGAAACATTATTATTAATAGCCTGAGTAACCTCCAACAACGCATTAAGTTCCAGCTCTTTTAGGGCAAATTGATTAATTAAATTTTCTGTATCCATTTTCTTTTGTTATCGGGTATTCCGGCTTCTAGTAAAAAGTTATGATTAACGCCCTACTAATTATCGAACAAACAGCTGAATATTTTTATAATAAGAGTAAAAGTAAAATTTTTTACTGACAGGTAAAATTAATCATTTTAGTATCAACCTGAATAATGTTCAGTTTCATACATTCTTGTATCGAATTCGAACAGTAGTTAAAGTTTATTTTTTTTGTATAGCGTTGATAATCAGTTGCATATAATTATGGCATAAGTTTCGTTAATTGTGATTTCAAATAAAAATTACAACCCAATAATAATTTATTGATTATGAAAATGATGAAAATTAGCCTTGTTCCAAAAATGTTGTTAGTATTTGCTGCCATGTTTTTAATAAGCCCTTCAAACTTTGCCAAAGCCAATAACAGAGCAGATAAAATTGTTGAAAAAGCCAGACAATTTGTAGATGAAGCTAGCCCTGATGACTGGTATGCCATGGCCAAAGCAGCACAGATGTGTATTGACAAAAAAGTAAATTTGAAAGAGGCTGACGAATGGTTGAATAATTCGTTATCAATTAAAGAAACTTCCTTTAATACCAAAGTAAAAGGTGACTATTATGCTGTGAGTAATTTGCCACAAAAAGCTATTGACTATTACAGTTTGAGCATACGATTAGGTAAAATAGATAATCCTGCTTACCAGGATGCGGAAACACAGAATAAAATTCTACATCTAATAAAAGTAATTGGTTAGTTTTAAGTTAGAGGCTTCTTCGGAAGCCTTTTTTTATTTGTAGAAAGTTAATTATAGTTAATTAACAATTTGGGTAAGATTTTACAATTATATATGTTTTTTTAGAATCGGGAATAGGATAGATTTATCCTATGATGAAAATTAAAAACTGGTTTATAGAGGACTATATAAAAGGTAGCATAAATCCAGGTATATTATTAAAAATTAACATACTTTTTGATTCCTCTTTTTTCAACTTTTTATTATTATCCTGCATTTTTATTACGGGTCTGGTTAAATTTCAAGCTGTAAATCCTATTCAGTTGTTTCTGGCAATTTGTGCCTTGCTTGGGTGTTTGGCCTGCCCGTTTCTTCTGAAATACCAAAGAAAATATAAACCTGCTGCCATTATTTTTATTATATCTAATCTTGGGTTTTTAATAGGAATTATTGTTTTTGTTACAGGAGGTATTCTGCTTTTCAGTTCGGCAATCTGGTTGGTGATCTTTTATCTGATTACTTACCTTGTACTGGGCAGGAAGGCAGGCTTAGTTTATTTGTTGGTAGTATTTGGTATGCTTGCGCTGGTAGTGATACTAAAGTTTAATGAGCAAACTCATTATTTTTCTCAGGCAGTTAATTATAACCAATTCTCAGATTTTTCTGTGCTATTCAGTACGGGAATAGGTTTGGCTTATCTTTTTTGTTTTACCAATTACTATTTAAAATTGAATACTGTTTTGGAAGAATGCCTCACGAATGCTTTAAAAAATGAAGAAAGCCTGAATGAAGAATTAATAGCTAGCGAGGAAGAACTACGACAAGCCAATGAATATCAGCAGGAAATTATTCGGAAGCTGGAAGAAAGTGAAAGAAATTTAAATGAAATTCAGGACCTGGCCGGCGTTAGTCACTGGTCGTTGGATTTGCGAAGTAATTTAGCCCAAACCTCCGAAAGGTTATATGAATTGTTGCAGGAGAAGCCTGGTTCTATTTTGACCAGGAAAGATTATTACCGGTTTATTCACCACGAAGACGTACCGCTTATCGAAAAAGGAATAAGCAAAGCCTTGAACCATGGCCAAGCTTCTGTTGAGCATCGAATTTGTCTTCAGAATAACCAGGTCTACTATTGCAGAACCTCGATTAGGCCAATTTACGACAAAAAGAAAAAAATTTCCGGATTATACGGTAGTGTGCTCAACATTACTGAAACAATTGAGGCCCAACATGAAATTAAGAAATTAGCGCTGGTAGTTCAAAAGTCTGGCCGGATTGTCATAATTACGAATGGCGAAGGGATAGTTGAATGGGTAAACGATGCATTTACCAGGGTATTGGGATATAAACCCAATGAAGTAATAGGAAAAGAATTTAGTTTTCTATTTAAAAATGCCTACAAAGAAAGAAAAGTTTATCTGAAAATTAAAAACTCATTGTTCAATTGCAAAGAGTATGAAGATGAAGTAAGGTGTTTGGATAAGTTTTCTAAGGAATTATGGATGGAAATTAATTTTCAACCAATAATCAATGCGAATGGTAAAATTAACCAGTATGTTTTAATTGGTAAGGATATTACCCAGCAAAAAACCTGGATTGAACGCCTGGTACAATCCGAGGAAAACCAAAAAATGGCACAGGAAACCTCAAATCTGGGAAGTTGGGAAATCGATCTGAATACCAACAAGCTATTCTGGTCTAAACAAACCTATCACATTTTTGATTTGCCTTACGATTATAAGCCTTCTGTAGAGGAGGCTATTCAATATTATGATGAAGATGCTCAGATAATCCTGAAAAAAGCCATAAAGAATACCATTCAAACAGGTGAGGGGTACGATTTACAACTTAGGTTTATATCCGCGAAAGGTGTTCAGAAATGGGTTAGGTCCATTGGCAAAACGGTTTGCCAGAATAATAAGGTGGTGAAAGTTTATGGGGTTATTCAGGATATTACCAAGGAAAGAGAAAAAGAACTTCAGTTTAACCATTATCGCAGGGGCTTGGAACTGTTAAATCAGGTGGCTTCCAATGCTAACCTGAACTACAAAGAGCAACTTGACAAGGCGTTGCAACTTGCTTCCCATTATCTTAATCTTCCATATGGTGTAATTAGTAAAATAGAAGATGGCGTATATACAATTGAACATTATTATAAACCTGCTGGTGCTATTCATTTAAATATTCAGAACAAATTACCGGTTCAGGAAACTTTGTGCGCTATTACCATTGATCGGAAAGATGCCACCGCCATACCCAATGTGGCCCATTCTTCCTATGCCAATCATCCTTACACGCGGCAATCTTTAGCAAAAGCCTATATTGGTGCGCCTATTCTGATCCATGGGAAATATTACGGAACAGTGAATTTTCTGTCGCCCGAAACAAAAACTGAGAACTTTAGCGAGAGCGATCGTGATTTTGTGAAGTTGTTGTCTACCTGGATTGGTTCGGTGATAGAAAGAAGTTATGCGGAAAAGGAAATTCTACTGACCAAAGAGCAGGCAGAATTGGCTTCTATGGCCAAAGCGCAGTTTTTATCTACCATGAGCCATGAAATAAGAACTCCTATGAATGCTGTAATTGGCATGACACATTTACTGTTACAGGACGATCCACGGGCAGATCAGGTAGAACATTTACAGGCCCTTCGCTTTTCGAGCGAAAATCTATTGGCACTTATCAATGATATTCTGGATTTTAGTAAAATTGAAGCAGGAAAAATTGAATTTGAAAAGGCCGATTTCAACATCAAATACCTGATAAACAGCATTAATCAATCACTTGCCTACCGGGCACAAGAAAAAGGGATCAGAATTCTATCTGACCTGGATGACCAGCTTCCTGAAATGGTAGTAGGCGATCCAACCCGTCTTTCTCAGATTTTAAATAACCTGGTGAGTAACGCGGTGAAATTTACTGAACAGGGCGAGGTACGCGTAGAAGCAAAGGTTGTCAACCAATCATTAGAAACCATAACCATTCATTTTGCGGTAATAGATACCGGGATTGGCATTTCTCAGGATGAACTTATAAAAATATTTGATAGCTTTTCTCAGGCCAGTTCAGATACCACCCGAAAATTTGGTGGAACAGGCTTAGGTTTGGCTATTACCAAGCGATTGCTCGATTTGCAGAAAAGTAAAATTGAGGTTGAGAGTACCCCAGGAAAGGGTGCTAATTTCTTCTTTGACCTTGGTTTTGGTATTTCTAGCAGGCAAACAGAAAAGGAAGTCAAATCGAATATAGACCAAATTGTACCTGATAACCTGAAAGAAACGCATATTTTATTGGCCGAAGATAACCCAATGAATGTGCTGGTAGCTCGTAAATTTTTGTTAAAATGGGATGTGATTTTAGATGTAGCTAATAATGGAAAAATAGCTGTGGAAAAAGCGCTTGCCTGCGATTATGACTTGGTGCTGATGGACCTGGAAATGCCAGTTATGGATGGATATCAGGCTGCTACTGAAATAAAAAAGAAAAAACCCGATTTGCCAATTATTGCCCTTACAGCTTCAGCCACTACTGATGTGCAGGAAAAAGTTTTCCAAATTGGCATGAAACACTTTATTACAAAACCGTTTAATCCCAATGACCTTTACAACTCAATTCTGAAATACCGAAAAACTCCCTTAGATGCTTAGCGAAATCAAATTTCCTGATAGCTTAAAATGCTGGAAAGTAAAAACGCTGTTATTGACAATAGTTGTAGCTGAATAGGGGGAAAGCTTTTATTTCTGAATTTCCACTAGTATGTTTGCCTAAGATATTATTGGCCTTTCAATAATTAAACAACTGTTTAGCCCAACTAATGATGTACACCGGATTATTGCATTTCCATTCTGCTTTACGCTACCTTGTTCTTATCTTTTTACTGGTTACTATTATAAAAAGCTTTGCCGGCTGGTTGGGTAAGAAAGAGTATTCATCATTGGATAACAAACTTTCTCTGTTTACCTTAATTGCCGTCCATACTCAATTTCTAATTGGCCTTATTCTATATTTTGTAAGCCCAAGGGTAAAACAAGCACTCTCCGATATGGGAACTGCCATGCAAAATTCTGAATTAAGATTTTGGGCAGTAGAACACATCTCAACTATGATCATTGCCGTGGTACTGATTACAGTGGGCAGATCTACCTCAAAAAAAACAATGGAAGCCACAGGCAAACATAAGAAGGTAGCTTTGTTCTTTTTGATTGGTCTTTTGTTGATACTTTTTGCCATTCCGTGGCCATTCAGCAGAGTTCCCAGGCCCTGGTTTTAGTTTTAATCAACGAGGTGCTTTTTGAAAGTAACAAGGTTCAATAAAACTTTGCTGCATTTTTATAGTTAATAAAAAAAATTCTTTCAATATTTTTAACGATTAACTCTTAGTAACTTTTATGGAAAACTTTTTTAATCTTTTTTCTTCAAAAATCAGCCAGTTACTCATTATTTGCACTGGTTTACTTTGGTTTACAGCTTGTCAGGATGATGATACGGGTTCAGACCCCCCTCCCGTAATTGATGAATCGGTAACTTACTATTTAAATGCTACTGCAGGTTCAAATATCAATGGGTATGTAGTATTTTATAAAGATAAAGATAATGCCATTGTAGCGAATGTATCGCTGGCAGGTACAACACCAGGCAACAGCTATCCGATACATGTACATCAGAATTCGGCTATCGAAGGTGGTGATATTGTAATTTCTCTGGAAAATGTGGATGGTGTTACCGGCAAAAGCCAAACGGTATTTACCCAAACCGACGCGGGAAATGCCATTACCTTTGAAGACTTTTTAAATTTTGATGGCTACATCAACGTACATGCCAGTGAGAGCGACCTGGGCACACTGGTTAGCCAGTCTGATATTGGCAGCAACTTATTTACCGGTAATTCAAAAACTTATGCGTTGAACCCACTTGGAGGTTCAGATATTGGTGGCGAGGTAACTTTTGAAGAAAGAAAAAACGGAAGCACCAAAGTTACTATCGAACTAGACACTACCATTGCCAATGCTTCCTATCCGGCTCATATCCATGTAAATTCCGCTGCTGAAACCGGTGGAATTGCTATTAATTTAATCGCCGTAGACGGCGCTTCAGGAATGAGCGTAACCAACATAAGAAAATTAAACGACGATGCAGGGGGTACACCCATTACTTACAGCGAACTACTCGAATTTGATGGTTACATCAACTTGCACAAGAGCGCGGAAGAACTGAATATTGTGGTTTCTCAAACCGATATCGGACAGAATGAGCTTACCGGCAATTCAGAAACTTATCCGCTACGGGAAGTCGCGGTTGATGGAATTATGGGTACAGCCACTTTCGCTGAAAGAATGAACGGCAATACGTTAGTTACCTTATCGCTTGAAGGTACCGCTGATGGCGGTGTGCATCCTGCTCATATCCACGGTAATACGGCTGCTGAAACCGGTGGAATTGAAATTACCCTAAACAGCGTAAATGGTACCACAGGAATGAGTGTAACCAACGTAACCGCTCTTGATGCGGGAACTGCCATCACTTACGAAGAGCTGCTGGTGTATAACGGTTACATTAACGTACATGCCAGTGCAGATGATCTGGGAACTATTGTAGCGCAGGGAGATATTGGAGAAAATGCCCTTAATGGCGAACAGGTTACTTACCGGCTCGATTCGGTTGATAATCCGGATATCAAGGGTACAGCGACTTTTTATCAAAGAAATAACGGATTAACCCTGGTTGAATTAAAACTGGAAAATACGCCCGAAGGTGGCGTTCACCCTGCTCATATTCATGCCAATACAGCAGCCGAAGGCGGAGGTATTCAGATAGATCTGGACAGTGTAAATGGAACTACAGGTATGAGCATGACTACCATTCGGGCATTTAACGATGGCACACCCGTTACTTATGAAGAACTATTAGAATACGATGGCTACATTAATGTGCATGCCAGCGCGACTGATTTGGCTACTATTGTAGGACAAGGCGATATTGGCGCCAATGCGTTAACTGGTGACCAGACTGTATATACCTTAAATGAGGTGGAAAGTTCCGGCATCAGCGGAACCGCTACTTTTGCCAAACGTAAAAACGGATTTACGCTCATAACTTTAAAGTTAGATGGAACCGTTTTCCCGGGCGATCATCCGGCACATATTCACTTTAATTCTGCTGCCGAAGGCGGAGGCATCGCGGTAAGCCTTACCAATGTGGTGGGTGGTAAAGGAATTAGTAAAACCAATGTGGAAACACTGGACAACAACTCCGAGATCACTTACGACGAACTCATCGAATTCGATGGTTATATCAATGTGCACCTGAGTCCGATTGAGTTAGGCCAACTGCTCGCGCAGGGAAACATTGGATCTAATGTAGAGTAGCGCTTTCTATAGTAATGTTATAAATGTTAATCGTTGTATGGTATTCGTTCTTTTATTGAATATCATGCAACGATTACAATTAACTTTTCACTTCTTCCCAATTATTCAATAATTTATTCGCTTTTTAGCGATTTAACAGGATTAACAGACGCAGCTTTAATAGCCTGAAAGCTTACTGTAACCCAGGCAATTAGTAAGGCAGCAATGCCAGCCAAAATAAATATACCAGGCTTTATTTCAGTTCTGAAAGCAAACTCCTGTAACCACTGGTACATACTGAAATAAGCTACTGGCATTGCCAGTAAAAAAGCAATTACCACAAGCTTTGTGAATTCTTTGGATAATAACACCACCACATGGGTAACTGAGGCTCCCAATACCTTTCTGATGCCAATTTCTTTGGTGCGTTGTTCTGCCGTAAAAGTGGCCAGTCCCAGTAAACCCAGGCAGGCTACCAATATGGCAAATCCTGTAAAAATAGAAAACACTTTACCAAGGCGCTGCTCGGTTCTGAATAAGGCATCGTAATCTTCATCCAGAAAAGAATATTCAAAGGGTTCATCAGGCGCATAACTTTTCCATTTCTCTTCTACCATGTTTATAATGGCCCGGGCATCACCGGTAGCAATTCTTACCGATAGGTTAGAACCATTTTCTGTAAGTTTTAAAGCCAGTGGACGTACCTTATTCCTTAGCGATTCATAGTTAAAATCTTTCATCACACCAATTACCTTATAGGGTATTAAGTCGTCGTTTTTACCAAATGGAGATAAAATAATTTCATTCAATGGGTTTTCATAACCAAATTCTTTTACCGCGGCTTCGTTGATTAAAATGGCAGCTGTATCTGTCAAATATTCCTTGGAAAAATTTCTGCCAAGTACCAGGCTCAGTTGCATGGTAGGTAAATGGTTATAATCAACATTATAGGTTGATACAATATGATCTTCATCAGTAGTTTTATTCCTGAAAATACTTGTATTATTTACTCCCGGTGGCACATTGTTGGAAATGGAAGCATTGATTACCTGCGATTGGTTAATGAGTTCCTCTCTGAAAGCCTGTTGTTTGCCTTCGGGCAGCCGGTAGAGGTTTGAAATTACTAACACATTTTCTTTATTAAATCCCAGGTTTTTGTTGCGGGCAAACAGAAGCTGATTGTATACTACTGAAGTGCAGATAATGAGAGAAATAGAAATGAAGAATTGAAATACTACCAACCCATTACGGATTCCTTTACTTTTCATCCCAGCTATAAGCTTTCCTTTTAGCACCTCAACCGGCTTAAAAGAAGAAAGGTAAAACGCTGGGTAACTACCTGCCAGCAAACCTACCACCAGCATTAATCCTAGCAGGCCTGCCAAAACACCAGGAACGGTGAAATACCACAAGGAAAGTGACTTGCCTGATATATTGTTGAAACCAGGAAGCAGTAGAGCAGCCAATATTAAAGCTAGTAAAGTTGAAATAAAACTTACCATAACAGATTCGGCCATAAATTGAATAATCAGACTTTTCCGCTGAGTTCCTAACGTTTTCCTAATTCCTACTTCTTTGGCCCGATTAGAAGAACGTGCCGTAGAAAGGTTCATAAAGTTAATGCACGCAATCAGGATTATAAACAGGGCAATGGCCGAGAAAATATAAACATAAGCAATATCACCGCTTGGTTCCATTTCATCGGAAATATGAGAATATAAGTGAATAGAAGGCATCGGTTGCAAAAAATAACCATATTTACCTCCCTGTTTTTGGAATGTTTCTAGCGACATACCCAGGTATTGCTGAATTTCCGAACCTACATATTTTTCAACTAAACTGCCCAGTTTTGACTCTAATTCCTGAGGCGAGGCATCAGGATGCAGCAACAGGTAAGTCATAAAACTATTGTTAAGCCAGCCATCGTTGCGACTGTACTCCATGGTTGCCATGGAAAATAAAATGGTAAAGTCAAAGTGCGAATTGGAAGGGAGTGGTTCCATTACGCCAGTTACAGTATAGGTTTTTTTATCATTGCCTACTACCAAAGTTTTGCCTAAGGCTATATCATCACCAAAATATTTTTGAGCTACAGGCTGTGTCAATACCATGGTGTTCGGTTCTTTCAGAGCAGTAGCCGAATTGCCCTCAATCAGTTTGAAATCAAAAAGTTCAAAAAAAGTAGAATCTGCATAATATACCTTTTCTTCAGGCCATACCTTTTCACCGTACCGAATTACCTGATTATTGTCATAAACGAAAATTCTGGTTGAATTAATTACCTCAGGAAATTCCTGGATTGCTACCGTAGCCAATGGAGGACAGGTATTGGTAGTCTGAATTTCCTGACCAGCAATTTTCCCCATTAGTCCAACCCGGCAAATCCGATCCGCGTTTTCATAAAATTTATCGAAGCTTAGTTCATCCAGTACATAAAACGCAATGAGCAAACAGCAGGCAATACCAATACTGAGCCCTAAAATATTTAATAAAGAATAAAACTTTTGGTTAAGTAAATTGCGATAGGCAACTTTGATATAATTTCTGAGCATGGGCGTAAACCGGGTAGGTGATTATGGTGAGCAAGTCTTTTGCATGTTGGATGAATAAATTGTGGAAAAGGTTGCAGCAGAAGGGGATATTTGAAAAATATTGTCTGAAATACCAATATTTTACTCAAATTCAGTTTTAAGCGGACAATTGAAAAAAGTATCAGTAAAGGATATTCAGATCTTAAATGCTCAAGCATTCAGATGTCGTAAAGTGAGAGAATTGAATAATCAGACTTTGGAAAAGCTATCTTTCAGTTTATGATAAAGAGATTCAAACACCTCTATATTTTTGAGGTATATGGGATGGGTATTTGTATCAGGCTGGTATTCACGAACAACATGCAGGATTTCATTCAGTTTGGTATAATCCTGTATTATGCCCAGGGATTTCATTCCCATAATAGCCGCACCCATGGAAGAACTTTCAGATGTTTGAATAATTTGTACTTTAGTACTAAATATATCAGCCAGCATCTGCACCCAAAATGAGGAAGCGGTAAAACCACCGTTGGCTGAAATTATATTTATTTTGCCTGTAGTTTCTTCAAGTGCCTGGCCTACCGTATACATGCCATACAGAATTCCTTCCATCACTGCCCGGATAAAGTGAGCTTTTTGATGGGTAATATCAATATTAAAAAACAAGCCTCTTGCATTGGCATCCCAGAAAGGTGAACGCTCGCCAAGCAGGTAAGGTAAAAAAATAAGACTATTAGCTCCAGGATTAACCGTTGCCGCTAACTCAATTAATTGTTTGTTGAGGTCTTTGCTATTGTCATCGTTACTATGGTTTTTGGTTGACGCAAAATTTTCTTTAAACCAGTTTAGTACCACCCCCCCATTATTAACAGCACCCCCAATAATATAACAGTCTTCTTCCAGCAAATAGCAAAATGTTCTTTCTTTCGGATCAGTAACCGGATTGCCAGATGCAATTCGAATGGCGCCACTGGTGCCAATGGTAAGCGCGGCAATTCCTGGTTGAATAGCATTAGAACCCAAATTAGCCAGGCAACCGTCACTGGCGCCAATAATCATCGGAACATTCCCATTTAGACCCAAATGGTTGGCATAACTGGTTTTCATTTTACCTAGTTTATGAGAGGTAGGAACCAACTCTGATAAATGACTTTTTTTAATGCCAGCAAAGTCAAGTGATTTATTATACCAGGAAAGATTTTTAAGGTCAAAAAGGCCAGTGGCAGAGGCAATGGAATAATCAGCCAGGTATTCACCATAAAGTTCCTTAATTATGTATTCTTTGATTGAAATAAACTTCCAGGCTTTATGAAAAATAGTTTTCTGATGCTCTCTGATCCAGGCAATTTTACAAAGCGGCGACATTGGATGAATCGGGGTGCCTGTGTGTAGGTAAATGTCATGTCCCTGTTCATTTCCTTTTAATATTTCGGCATATTCGGTACTTCGGGTATCCGCCCAGATAATGCAATCGGTTAATGGTTTTCCGCTTCTATCAATTACAATTACACTGTGCATGGCACAACTCAAACTAATACCTGCTATAGATTTGGATTTATTCTGGCAGAGGGTAACTACTTCTTTTAATCCTTTCAAAACGGCATTTAGTATTTCATCTACTGATTGTTCGTGGAAATTAGGTTTTGGATTCAGTATCGGATACCCGTAATTAACTTTGGCAAATGGTTCACCCTGAAAGTCAAAGGCCATTACTTTGGTGCTTGTGGTGCCGATATCAATGGTAATAATACAATTCAATTTTAAGAGTTAATTTGGTGATAAAAAGCAAATTTATGGGAAAGATAGAAAATGCGTATAAATGAAAACACCCATCTTCTAAAGTTTACCTTTTTTCTATCCAGAAATTACAGTATAAATGTCATGTTCAATCAATTGAAAAGGAACAATTGTTTACAGTCTTCCGCAAAATCGCCCGTAAGCATAAAAATTTTTATTGATAAATTAATTAAATATAAAATGTAAATCGTTGTTTTGGCTTATTATGGAAATAATTATTGAAATTACCCACCCGATTGTATTTTATTGTAAATTTATCATCCTGATGATGATATGCTTCGTTACATATCATATTAATTTTTATTAACAACCCAAAATCATAACTATTATGGAACTTAAATTAGGCGATACAGCTCCCAATTTCAAAGCTACTACCACTGAAGGTGAAATCGATTTCCACCAATGGCTTGGAGATAGTTGGGGACTTTTATTTTCGCACCCGGCCGACTATACACCGGTTTGCACTACCGAACTGGGCCGAACAGCACAACTTAAAAGTGAATTTGATAAGAGAAATGTAAAAGTAATGGCCATCAGCGTTGACCCCCTGGAATCGCATAAGGGATGGATCAATGATATCAATGAAACACAAAATACTACGGTAAACTTTCCATTGATAGCTGATAAAGATAAGGAAATAGCCAATTTGTATGGAATGATTCATCCAAACGCTTCCGATACCATGACTGTCCGTTCTGTATTTGTGATTGGTCCTGATAAAAAAATAAAGCTTTTATTAACCTATCCGGCGTCTACTGGGCGAAATTTTAATGAAATTCTTCGGGTTATCGATTCCCTGCAATTAACAGCCAACTATAGTGTGGCTACGCCTGCGGACTGGCAGGATGGCCAGGATTGTATCGTTTCACCATCCATTAGTACCGAAGATATTCCACAGAAATTTCCAAAAGGGCATAAAATTATAAAACCCTATTTAAGAACTACTCCGCAGCCTAATAAATAAGTGGAAATTTAAAATCCCATAACTAACGAATGAATAGCTAGTTATGGGATTTTTTGTAACTTTAAACCAGTCAACTGCAATTAAGGCTGCAATAGGCATAATTATCCGATACTCTGGTTACTGACGTGGGTAACTGTTTTGCTAACAAGCTTAATAAACTGATCACAATTATCCTCTATTTTTCTGATTGCCATTCTTAGATCTGCCTCTTTTACCTCAGAATTTTCAAAAAGATTCCTGCTCTTTTCAATTTCATGTAGAAGAAAGTCTGCTTCCAGAAAGGTTAAGAATGAATTTACCTTATGGCTGGTCGATTTGACGCGAACAATATCGCGTTCTTTCAGGGAATGAGTATAACTTTTTTTGAAGGTTTCAATTTCCTGAATACACATATTTAAAAAACTATCTATCTGCTGTTCGTCATGATCAAACAGAAGTCGTATTTTTTCAAAATTAAGAGACTTTTCAGTAGACTTTACTAGCTCTGTATTTTGTGTGGATGAATCAGCAATTTGGATTTCTTCATTATTCAGGTTATCCAGGCTTTGGATAATTTTTCTATAGAGCTCGTCAGGATGAAATGGTTTAACTAGAAAATCCTTAAAGCCTGCATCATTCACTTTTTCCTTAATCTCAAATAACGCAGAGGCGGTAAGAGCGATAATTGCTGGTTTCTTTTTGCCATTTAAATTCATCAGATTAATTCTTCGGGTCGCCTCATATCCATCCATCACAGGCATCTGCAAATCCATCAGTATGACATCGTAATATTTATTGGTAACTTTTTCAATTGCCTCTTCGCCATTGTTGGCAATATCTAAAACAACGTTCCAATCTTTAATAAATTTAGAAGCGACTAACTGATTTATTTCATTATCTTCTACAAGTAAAATGTTCGCGCCTTTTAAGTCTTTCTGCTCATTGGCTAAATCAAATATATTAGCCTTTATTAAAGAAGACTTACCCTTATTAATTGTCAGGTCGAATGTAAATTCAGACCCGGTGTCGGGTATGCTATTAATAACAAGATGGCTTCCAAATAACTCTACCAGATTTTTCACGATAGTTAACCCTAAGCCGGTGCCACCATATTTTCTGGTAGTGTCAGAACTGGCTTGGGTAAAACCTTTGAATATTTCAGGGATTTTTTCCTGAGGAATTCCTATACCAGTATCTTTCACGGCAAATCTGATATTTGCTGAATCATCGTCTTCTTCGATCAAGTCAATATTAATAGAAACACTGCCAATTTCAGTAAATTTAAGGGCATTACTTACCAAATTGGTGATAATTTGATTTAACCGGACAGGATCTCCGTTAAAAGTGGTTGTAATTCTTTCATCAAAATTTAAGTTTAAATCAATTTGCTTTTCTTCGGCTTTATAAGAAAATGCTTGATAAATGTTTTCAATTACCTCTTTAAGATCAAATATAGTTTTCTCTAACGTGATTTTCCCTGCCTCAATTTTGCTGAAGTCTAAAATATCATTGATCAGGCATATCAAATTTTCACCGGAAACTTTAAGTATATTTAGGTGTTTCAGTTGATGCTTCGATGGATTCTCCTGTAATAGCAAGCGGGTTATACTAATAATCGCATGAATAGGAGTCCGGATTTCATGGCTCATATTAGCCAAAAACGCGCCTTTGGATTTACTGGCTTGTTCGGCTTCAGCTTTTGCTTTTAAAAGCTGGATTTCTAATTCTTTTCTTTGCGAAGTATCAGTGATTCTAACCTGTAATAAATTTTCATTGGTTATATTAAGAGAAGAAATGGCCACATTTCCCCAAAAAGTTTCTCCATTGCTATTCAGGCACTCAATTTCTTTGTCCCACTTATTACCGTCATCTAAAATTTTTCTAATAGTTCCTAAATTGTGGGCTGTATTATTTCCTTTAAAAAGGTAAAATAATGAATTGCCAATTAAATCACTTTTTTTGCTTACCCTGAATAGATGCAGCGCTTTGTTGCTGCAATTTATAATACTGAAGTTTAATTTATCTACCAGAAATATCGCATCGTAAGCCTGATCAAAAATATTGGACAGCTTTTTTTCGGCATCCAATAAATGCTGGTGTTGTAAATCTTTAACCTGGAAATAGTAGAAATTAATTACCACCGATAAAATAAACGTTAAAAGCATATTTAAACGGTAATCCCAGTGCAAATCAATCTCATTGAGATTATCTAATTTGAATAAGGAATAATCGGTAAATTCTAAAATTGAATAGGCAAGCAGGGTAATAAACCCGGATATAAAAATATCCAGAACGTTCTTTTTATCATGGATTAATGGAATCGCAAAGAAAATTGGGATGAGAATAAGGTGATCACCCCCAGCTTTGCTCAGGGAAGACGCATTGATAAATACATTAACCAGAGCCAGAATAATGATAAGAAATTTTGCGGTCCTATATTTTCTGAATCTATTAGAAATTATACAGGTTAAATATAAAAATACTAAAATACCTTCAATCAGATAGAGATATTCTGAAGGAAAATTTTTATAGTAAAATATATAAACAAATGATATAATTGAACCTGTCAGACTCAATCTGTTGATGAGTATAATTCGGTATTCATCAGGTCCTACCGTCTTATTCGGTGGAACTCCCTGATAGGAAATGAATTTCCATACCGAAATTATATTTTGGAGCCATACTTTCATGAACGTACCAATCCCATTTCTTAAACTAATCTATAAAACATAATAGTTAGATAAAATTTAATGCCAAAAAAAACGCTACAATGTAAGGAAATTGATAGTATTAAATAATATCAAGCTTTTGCGCGGTTCTCTTTATCGCATCAATTGTTCTCGTTAAATCAGTATTTCCATGCCCAGCCATTAATGACAATCGTACACGGGTAATCTTTCTTGGTACAGCAGGATATGGAACTGAATTTACTAATATTCCTTCTTCGTGCAATAAATAGGCCATTTGCTTTACTTTGTAGTCATCGCCAATAATGATTGGGAAAATCGCGGTTTCAGAATTACCTATATTTAAACCCAACCTTAGTAACTCCCCCTTAATATAGGTTATATTATTCCATAATTGGGCTCTTAATTCAGGTTCCTCCTGCATAATTTTGATCGCCTCCATGGCTGCCGCGCATGCAGGAACAAATGGGGCAGTTGAAAACATGTAAGGTCGACTCGCGTATTTAATATAATTGATTAGTTTTCGGTTTCCCGCGACAAATCCGCCTGTGCTTCCAAGAGCCTTACTGAGGGTGCCAGTAACTATATCCACTTTATTTTCTAAATGAAAATATTCTACTGCTCCACCGCCGTTCTCGCCAATTACACCTGTGGCATGTGCTTCATCCACTAACACCCACGCCCCATATTGGTGCGCTAATTCCACAATATTATCTAGTGGAGCAATATCGCCATCCATAGAATACACACCATCCACAACTACTAATTTATTGGTATATTTATCTTTTACCCCCTGTAGCACTCTTTCCAATGATTCCATGTCATTATGCATGAAAAATTTCTTGTTGGTCTTAGCACTTCCATCCAATAAACTCGCATGAGAGTACATATCATAAATTACTACATCGGTTTCTTTCATTAGTACCGAAATGGTACCCACATTGGCTGTATATCCTGAAGTAAATACAAGTGCTTCTTCACAATTTTTAAGCTTCGCGATTTTATCTTCAAGTTGTATTAAAATATTAGTAGTTCCATTTAAAAGAGGAGCTCCACCAGGACCTGCGCCTTGACGAACCAGGCACTTCATGGCGGCATTTATTACTTCCGGATGTTGGCTCAAGCCTAGGTAATCGTTAGAAGCCATGTTAACCATATTTTTCAGGTTACCAGCTAAGTCGCTAATCGTAACATTAGTTTGGCAACCATTTTGAGATGACCTTCTATAAAGATTATGGTTATTATTTGTTAAATCATCAATCCAGCTATTTAGAAACTCAAGTCGGTCTTCAAAAGAAAAATTCGCGATTCGTTTGTCCGCGAATACATCATAAAAGGAATACTTATTTGAATCAATAGTTTTGTTTTGTGTAACATTAAATTTCAATTCGTTCGAGAAATCATTGTTAATTTCCTTTTTTTCAATTTGTAAAATTGATTCATTAATTAAAGTTTTTTCCATTTTTATTGGGATTTAAAATTTGAAGAGATAATTCCAAATAGAATAATAATTTGTGTATCTCCAAAGTTTGTATCCAATATTGGCTTATACAATTTGTAAAAACATGTTCATTTATGGGCTTTATACATTTTAAATAGTAAATGGGACGAAAACCTTACATGAACCTTTATTAGAAGGTAAATATCAATGGGGTTTACTTCTTTCTTAAGTATAATATTTGTTAATGATTTTGTTTTATTCTTATACAAAACAATAAATTTTTTACAAAAAAAATTGAAATTATAATACATTGACTAATCTGAGGTGAAAAAGAATATTTTAATAACTGGTGCCAGTTCTGGAATTGGCAAAATCTGCGCAAACTATCTGACAAATTGTGGTAATCATGTAATTGGCACATCAAGAAAATCATATATAGATGATTTCGGATACCCCATTATTCAAATGGATGTAACCGATGCGGCGTCTGTTTCATGTGCCATTAGCCGGGTCACTACTGAATTTGGTAATATTGATGTGCTTATCAATAACGCGGGAATGGGGATAGCGGGGCCTATAATTTCTACTCCGCTCACTGAAGCAAAATTACAGTTTGAAACTAATTTTTTTGGTCTTTTACAGGTATCTCAACATGTTGCTAACCACATGAAACAACAGCATGGCGGATTAATTATTAACATGAGTTCTATTGCCGGTAAGGTAGGATTACCCTTTCAGGGGTTATACAGCGCCAGCAAATTCGCGGTAGAAGGCGTAAGCCAGGCCATGCGCATGGAGTTAGCTGTCAATAATATTAAAGTAGTGCTGGTAAATCCCGGCGATTTCAAAACAAATTTTACCCAGAATAGAGTTATCCATCAGGAAAGTGATACTGAAACTGTCGCATTCCAAAAAGCTTTGGATATAATTAATAAGAATGAAACAAACGGTGGAGATCCGATTGAAATAGCAAAAGTTATACACCGCATTATCAGGAGTAAAAATCCAAAAACCAATTACTTTGTGGGGAGTTCCGGCGAAAAAATCTTTACCAGAATGATCAACTATTTGCCAAGTAAACAAATTGAAAAAATTCTTTCCCGGTTTTATGGCATTTAAATTTCGCGAAAATTCAGATTTTAAGATTTTTCAAATTTATATCGAATAAACTTAATACCCCCTTAGGAAGTTACAAATACAAATCAGTTTTGTATGAGTAATATTCAGTTTTATTCTGATGCCACGTTAAATAGCATGCGGCGTTGTACCGACCCTTTAGCCGAACAGGCCATACATGCATTGTTTCAGCATGCGGATAAAAGTAAGTTCAGGCAGCTTTTGGCCACACTCCATGATAATAGCTCCAGGTTACCCGACCACTTGCCTGATGCTGTATATAATTTTTTTGAATGCAGCAGAAAATTACCTGTTTGGGCTGATGAAAAGCTGATGATAAATGGAACAGCATTTTTCGACAAACATGCCTCGGATCTGTTGACGATGCTTGGTTTATATTCATTGCCGTATTGTTATGCATCGGGTAACGGTGCTCAGGTTTTATTTTTAACTGAACGCCTAAAAAATAATGCATTGAAAAGATTGCTGGAAACAGGGCAGTATGTATTTGATGTATGTAGCAGGAATGCTTTTTCTAAAGAGGGAAAAGCTATTTGCGGTTCACAGAAGGTACGCCTTATGCACGCTGCCATCAGGTATTATATTAAAGCGGGACACCAGTGGAGTTCTGAGTGGGGAGAACCAATTAACCAAGAAGATATGGCAGGTACCAATCTGGCCATGTCATTGATAGCAATTCGGGGGCTAAGAAAACTAGGCACACATGTTTCTTACCAGGATGCGATGGCTTATATACACCTTTGGAATGTAGCAGGATATATTATGGGTATTGACGAAAAACTTTTACCTATGAATGGTAAGGAAGCATTTATTTTATGTAAATTAATTGAAGATAGACAGTTTCAATATTCAAAAGCCGGGGAAGCACTTACAAAGTCATTGTTATCTGCTATTCAGACTACTGCACCTGCCAGTTTTTCCAGAATTCTTCCGGCTTATATGCGTACTTTGCTGGGTGATGAAGTAGCGGATTTGCTGAAACTACCGAAGTCGTCTTCAGGTTTTTTAGCGATTCAGCCTCTCAAAGGCATCAACATGTTTAAAAGCTTGATTAATAAAAATGGCAATAATTACCACAAAGCTTATCGGCAATTACACAGACAAAATGTTTATTCAGCTAAAATGTCACTACACAAAGCTTCTAATTTTCAAATTCCTGCCACTTTAATAAACTAATCTTCTCAAACAAATACCGGTTTATTCTGATAAGTAAGTACAATTCATTTTAGGGCTATTTTTTGAAAAATAGTTTGTTTATTTTGGTAAAAAATTTTTCATTCGTTTTTTTATTTATAATTTTTTAATCAGTATTCAAATGAAAACAAACCATGTACTTACTTTTTTAGCTATTATTCTCATCCTTGACATGATGACTGCTTGCCAATCAAAAATTCCCTATGGAAGCACCTATTACCTTCCACAACAAAAGAGGGAAATTTCCGAGAAAAAAATCAATGTCGTTCATACTGAAAAAGCTTATGTTTCTATAGAAAAGTTGAGCCCCATAAGTCCTTCTGTAGAGGTCATGATTAGCAATGCCGAGCGGAAAATTTCAGAAATTAATGCTGAAAAAAATCTTCTAGGAAACAGCGGTGTAAAATCCGGCCAGCAAACAGTAACCGAAAAGAATCAATTAAGCGCAAAAGCGCTTAAACAGCAGAGAAAAGAAAGCAGGAAAGAATTAAAGCAGATTTTGAAAGAATATAAAAACGACATCAAAGAGTTAAAAAGAGATAAGTCTGAAAAGGCCGCTTCCCGAAATCTTACTATTGGAATTGTTTTAGCCGCTATCGGGTTATTACTTTTACTTTTAGTTCCGGGAAGTGTAGGCTATGTATTGGGAACCATTGCCCTGGTAATCGGTATTGTACTAATTGTACTCGACCTTATCTAATATTAACATTACCTTTCAAACTTTTATAATCACAAATTGACTACCTCAAAAAACAATTACCATTTTAATGAAAACATCCAACATTTTATATTGCCTCCTGGTTTTAACAATATTTTCCTGTACCTCGAAAATTCCGTATGGAAGTACCTATTACTTTTCACAGGAAAAAAAAGATGTATCAACAAAGCAGGAAAGATTGACCAGTCAGGCGTATGTGTCGGTTGAGAAAATCAACGCTATATTTCCTGATATAAAAAATCAAATTACTGAAGCTAATCTGAAAATTGCCAGAATTACCCATACAACTGAAAAAACAAATCAAGTGAGCAATGGCAAATCACTAAAACTAATTTCAGCGGAAGATGCTACCAAATTGCCAACATCCTCTACTAAGAAAGCCAGCAAAAAAGAGTTAAAAGCTAAACTTAAAGACCTGAAGGCTGAACTTAAATCTATCAAAAAGGAAGAAAAAAAGCAGCAACAAAGAATGACCAAAAATATCAGGAATGGAATTATTCTGGGCGGGGTAGGACTATTGATGATGATTATTTTTGGTGCTGCCGGTATCGGCCTTTTAGTCGGTATTGGCGCGGTTCTCGTAGTGGTAGGACTGGTATTAATTCTATTGGATGCAATAGAAGTATAGCTACTTTCGATACATTTGAGGTGTTTACACTTACTGTTCAAAAGTTTTAATAACCTCAGCATTCTTGAAAAAGCTGTTAAGAGTCCTTGTATATAGCCTTATTTTTTTATTCGTACTGGCCGCGGTACTATTTAAACCTGTCGACTGGACACCTTACCAAAACACGGCTTATTACCAGCATACCCTAAATAATTTAGATAGTGTTAAAAGTAACTTGCCTTCTAATCAAGAGAATGGAAGGGTGAAATTTGGCTGGGCAAAAGCTAATATTACTCCTGCTCATCCGGTTAATTTAATTGCCTATGGGCAGCGAGGCCCTTATCAGCAGGTCCATGATTCTGCCTGGGTAAAAGCCATTGTTTTTACTAATCAAACCCAAAAAATCGTTCTGCTGGCTTATGACCTTTGGATTATTCATCCTTTTCTGGCTGCGGCCATTCGGGATACCTTGCAACAAGCAGAAATCCAATCTATCTATTTTACGGCCGATCATACCCACAATGGATATGGTGGCTGGGCACCGGGTTTAGGTGGGAAACTGATTGCCGGTGGTTACGATGCGGACATTGTTAGGTTAATCTGTAAACAAACTGTGGAAGCTGTAAAAAAAGCCGAAGAAAACATAGGGGAAGGAAAAATTGGTTACCATCAGGTAAATGCTTCCCGATTTGTAAAAAACAGGCTCATTGAAAATGGTAAAACCGATCCCTGGATCAGGATTTTAAACCTTGAAAAGGAGCAGGGGGAAAAAGCGGTTTTCTGTACATTTTCTGCTCATTCCACCTACATCAATTCTTCGGTCACCGATTTATCATCTGATTATCCCGGAATATTGGTAAAAGAATTGGTTGATCACGATTCGCTTGATTTCGCGGCATTTGCCTCAGGGGCAATCGGTAGTCAGGCTCCCGTAAAAAGCGGCGAATTCTCATATGAAAATATGAACCAATATGCCGATAGTCTGGCAGGCCTGATTGAGGACAATCTGGTAAATATAGAGGAGCGCGCCACTTCTGAACTAAAATTTATACAATTGCCTGTAGCCGTACGAGAACCTCATTTTCGGATATCCGATAACTGGCGAATCAGGCCCTGGTTATTCAACTGGTTTTTTGGCGAACAACATCCGTATTTTACTTGTATGCGGATTGGGAACACCATACTAATTGGCAGTCCGGGAGAAATATCGGGAGAGTTTTATCCGCTTTTTTCGGGAATATGCAAGGAGAAAAATTTGAATTTAATGCTTACTACTTTTAATGGTAATTATTTGGGATATATTACTCCAGATCAGTATTACCATTTAAAAAAATATGAAACCAGAGATATGAATTGGTTTGGGCCTTATAACGGGGAGTATTTTGTCGAAATTATCACCAAACTGCTGGAAATTATTTAAGGCTTAATAGGAAAATTTCTATTTTCATTGTGGCAGGGCAATTCACTTGTAAATGAAACTTCCGGAAAGGAAATTACATACAAAGCATTATCCTCTTTTCGGTAGTGCACCGTAAACTTATGCTTAACCAAGGTTTTCGGATTATCTTTCAGTAAAAGCGTATATGAGGAACGGCCTCTCTGTGGTTTCTTTAAAAATTCATTAAGCGGAACTGCTGTAGGTTTGTGATCCAAATCATTGGAAGAACTGGTTAAAATCAGAAATTTATCGTTAAGGTTGTCGCCTGCTTTGTTTTCTTCATCAAAATCCTGGTTACTATATACTGAAATTTCTGAAATACTATCTGCTGAAAATGTATAATCATTCGACCAGATGGCTGGTTGTAGGTTGTTAGTATTACCTGTCGGTTTTTCGTTTACCAGACTGATTTTACTTTTAAATAATAATCCAAAGTGGTAATTAGGACCAACCGAAATTTTATTTGCCCTGGTAAATGCGCTAATGCCCGACAAAGTATCCCATTGTATAACCTGTATGGGTTGTGTATAAAAACCAGTTATTTTGTAGGCAGGCAGCAGCGCGGCATCGTCGTTGTTGCAGCTACAAAACAAAATAAACGACAATCCACTTAAGCCAATCAAAAAGTATATCTTATTTTTATATTCAGATAACATGTAAATCCTTTCTGGTTGTTATATAAAGAGACCCGTCTATATACGTAATAGTTGGAATTGCAGATCTGGTGAAGGCTAAGGATATCGTAGAAAACAAGAATCCCTAATACAAGTTCTGTATTAAAATACTGATTCTTATAAAAACGAAAAAAGAGTGGAAACAGTAGCCCTAAATCAGGTTTTCCAGATCCTCCAGCCGTAAAAAGTTATTGGTATTGCTCAACACAATAATGGTCTTTTTTTCTTTTACCTCTCTGATAAAATAAGTTCTGAAACCTTTCCACCAGCCTGTATGATAGGTAAACAGATGATCTGCCTGGCTTACATTTAAGCGCCATCCATAGCCATAATTGTCGTGATCGTACAAATCTTTATGGGCCGGAATAAAAGCTTCCTCCATGGTAGATTTACAGATTAATTTCTCTGTATAAAGGGCCTGATCAAGTTTGAACAAATCTTCAACCGTTGAAAATACACCTTTATCGCCTACCACACCATTGAGATAGGTGTTGTCGGCTTTTCGCCAGTGCCTGATATATCCGGTTGTCCGAAGCGAGTCTTCCCGCCCAGCCTCAATGTCATGTACAAAAGAGTTGTTCATACCCAGCGGACAAAATATCTGTGATTCCATAAATACATTGAAGGGAAGCTTACTGACCTTTTCTACAATAGCTGCCAATATGCAGTAATTCGTATTGGTATAGTTATACCGATAATCGGGTTTATAGTAAATGCCAGGTTTTTTATTAATCATCAGGCAAATTACATCCTGATTGGTAATAGGTATATTTCTATCGGGCCAAAATTCATCAGCGAAATACGTATACTCTGGCAGTCCTGAGCGGTGTGTTAGTAATAATCTAATGGTAATTCCCTCATAAGGAAAATCGGGAAAATATTTTCTTATATCTTCATCAAAATCCAGCTTTTTTTTGTCTTTCAGCACCAGAATGGCCAAAGCAGTTAAGGGCTTTGAAACAGAAGCTAATTGAAAAGTTGAATTTAAGCCTAATGTATCTTTTGCCTTGAAATCGGCATATCCGAACATATTTTCATAAATAACCTTACCCTTTTCGGCAAAAAGGACTGTTCCATTAAATTGACCCCGGCTGAATTTGCGGTGAAAAAAAGAATCGATTTTAGCCGCTTTTATAGCTTTTATTTTCAAAAATAGAGAATCAACCTCTGGCTTCATCAGCGTTGAATCCATAGAAAGTCTCTCAATTTCAAGATCAATTTCAGGGTTATGAGAGGTGCATCCTGTGAAAAGAACAATCAGACAAAAAAGTCCTGAATAAAATAATTTCAACTTATTGTAAAAAATTAATGCTGATCCCAATCTTGAAAGAAACATTGTGAATTTTTTTTTATTTTCCTTAAAAATGGTACCCAATTATTATTTTTCAAATATTTGTAAATATACGCGTGATAGCGGTTAGTGGTTCATCGCTTCAATAATTGTTTGTAGCGGTTGGCTGGAAAGATGTAACCCATTTATTGCAATACTATACTTAAAACGACTCAAAACCAATGCGGTATTTATCTTTATATGAATTAGGCGATCAGGTTAAAAAAGCACTGGATGCACAATTAGAGCCGGTTTACTGGGTTGTAGGTGAAATTGGTGAAATCCGCCTGAACCGAAATGGACATTGTTATCTGGATTTGGTAGAAAAAGAAGAAGATGAACTGAAAGCTAAATTCAGGGTTACCATTTGGTCGTATACTTACCGCCGATTAATAGGATGGTTTGAAGCAATTACCGGACATAGTTTACAACCAGGCATGAAAATTCTCGCCCAGGTAGAAGTAAGTTTCCATGAAGCATATGGCCTGAGTTTAAACATCAAAGATATTGACCCTAATTTTACCCTGGGGGAAAGGGCCAGAAGAAGACAGGAGATTTTGCGGCAACTTACGGACGAAGGCGTGCTGGAAATGAACAAAAGTCTGGAGTTGCCTTTGGTTCCTCAACGTATTGCCATAATTAGTTCCGCTACAGCCGCGGGTTTTGGCGATTTTATGGATCATTTAGAAAATAATTCTTTCCAATATGTATTTTATACCCGATTGTTTCAGGCATCTATGCAGGGTAAGGATGCGGAAAGAAGCATTATTGAGGCCATGTATCAGGTTAACGATGCTCTCGATGCGGGTGCTGAATTTGATGTGCTGGCGATCATCCGAGGTGGGGGTGCTCAGGTGGATCTGGATTGTTTCGATACCTACAACGTGGCAACACACATCGCTCAGTTCCCCATACCGGTAATTACAGGAATCGGGCACGAAAGAGATGAAACCATTGCCGATGGGGTAGCCCATACCCGTATGAAAACACCCACCGCTGTGGCTGATTTTCTGATGAATGGTATTCGCTCTTTTGAAGAGCTGATCGACCTACAATATGAAAGAATGGATCGGCTGGTCAATGAAAGGCTACAAACGGAGCGGTTTAATCTGCAAAGTATTCAGCAAAAACTGGAATACCTGGGAGCTCAGATTGTTTTTAGGGCTGTTAATCGGATCAATCAATTGGGTGAACGCATGCAGTATGGGGTGAAAATCCAGTTTAAATCGGGCAGGGAGCGACTGTTTCAGTTGGAGGAATCTGTCAGGAAATTACCCGTCAAAGTAATAGAAAAACATTTGCTCAGGCTCAACTACCTGCAAAAGCACCTCGAATTGTTAAATCCGGAGCAGATTTTGAAAAGAGGCTATTCAGTAACTCTATTAAACAAAAAAACCTTACAGGCCGGTCAACAGATTAATGTAGGCGATCAGTTGATTACCCGAACTTATCATAAAACCATAACCAGCAAGGTAACTGACACTAAAGATCGCGATGCGTAAGCAACACAATATTCTCGACATGATGGGTATGCGGGAACATGTCTACAGGCTGAACTTTAACCACTTTATATTTTTCATCCAGCAAAGCTAAATCGCGTGCCTGTGTAGCCGGATTGCAGGAAACATATACTATTTTCTTCGGGGCTGCCAACAAAAGAGATTTCACTACTCCTTCGTGCATACCGCTTCTGGGTGGATCGGTAATAATTACATCGGGTTTACCCTGCTGTTCCATAAATTCAGCATGGAGGGTGTCTTTCAGGTCGCCTGAAAAAAAGCTGACATTTTCAATGCCATTCAACTTGGCATTTGTTTTTGCGTCCTTTATCGCTTCCGGCACGTAATCAATCCCTACTACCTTTCCTGAATTTCTGGCAATAAAATTTGCAATTGTGCCTGTTCCTGTATAAAGATCGTATACAGTTTCATGGCCCTGCAAATCGGCGAAAGTTCGTACTAGCGCATACAATTGGTGTGCCTGCTCCGAATTGGTCTGAAAGAAAGATTTAGGACCTATCCTGAACCGCAAATGCTCCATGCGCTCAGTAATAAAATCAGTGCCGGAAAAAGTATGAAGTTCCTGGTCGTAAATCGTTTCGTTTTTTTTGGGATTAATCAGATATAAAAGAGCATTAATTTCCGGAAAATTTTCTTTTACATAATTCAATAAGCCTTGAATAACGGGTTGAACTTCAGCCTGCTCGGCATCACCGCCAAACTGAATAATTACCATTATTTCACCTGTTGAGGTCGTTCGTACTGTTAGGTTGCGCAAGATGCCCTGGTGCGATTTGAAATTATAATAACTAATCTGGTTTTCTTTGGCGTATTGGTCAATAGCCAGCCTTATGGCATTAGAAGGATTGGGTTGCAGGTGGCAATGGTGTATTTGTAATACTTTATTAAAGGCTTGCGGTTTATGGAAACCCAATGCATTTTTGTTAATTTCTTTGCCCGAATCAATTTCTTTCTGGGTTAACCACCGATTGTCTGAAAAAGTGAACTCAAGTTTATTACGATAATAGGTAGTATTTTCAGAAGGCAAAATAGGGCTGATTTCCGGCAATTTTACCTTGGCAATCCGCTGAAGCTGATCTGTTACCTGCTGCTGTTTGGTCTTCAGTTGTAAAGTGTAGGGTATGTGCTGCCACTGGCATCCGCCACATTCACCAAAATGTTCGCAGAATGGTTGTACTCTCAGGTGTGAATGCTGATGGAAATAAACGGGTACTGCTTCCAGAAACTGTTTCTTCCTTTTTGTAATCCGCAAATCAACCACATCGCCGGGAGCCACACCACTGATAAAAATGATTTTTCCCTCTAATCTGGCCAGGCATTTTCCTTCTGCCGCCATTTGCTCCACCTCTACCTGTTCAATTATTTTTTGTCGCCTAGTTATCGCCATAATTGTGGCAAATTTACAACTTTTGTAATATCACATGTATTTAGATTGAAAGTTTATTCTTATATTGAGTGGGTGAAAGGCATTGTTTGAATGAAAAAATATCTACTCCTATTACTGGTTTTATCCTTAGTAATTCATTGCAACTTAAGAGCCAGCCATATTGTTGGCGGCGAGTTTGAATTGGTTTATCTGAATGGGTATAATTATCAGTTAAATCTGATCCAGTATTTTGACGATGTAAATGGCGAGCCTGGTGCTGAAGATGTATTTACCGATGTATATATCTACAGCAAAGCCGACAACCAGTTTATGCAGTCGGTCAGGCTTTTTAATTCCTCCTCTACTTTTGTGCCTTATACCAATCCGGAATGTTCTGATGCCAGGCTGATTACCCGTCGCATTTTCTATACAGCCGAAATACAATTACTCCCAACCTTATACAATAATCCGGAAGGCTATTATGTGGTGTATGAGCGTTGCTGTCGGAATTACACCATTTCAAACCTGGCCAATCCGCGGGAAACCGGTCAAACTTTTTACATGGAATTTCCTGCGGTAAACCAGGGAGGAAAGCAGTTTATCGACTCTACTCCGGTTTTATTTCCCCCGCTGAGCGATTATGCCTGCGTCAACGAATTGTTTTACTTCGATTTTAGAGGAAGCGATGCTGACGGCGATTCGTTGTCTTATCGGCTTTCAGTACCTTTAAACAGTACCAATTCCGGTCCCGATCCTGATCCGCAACCCACACCTTCACCTTCACCTCATCCATTAGTGGAATTTGCCGCTGGCGTTACGGTTAACAATATGGTTTCAGGAAATCCCGCCCTTACCATCAATAAAGATGGTTTCCTAACGGTGAGGCCCAACCGAACGGGGCTATTTGTATTTGCGGTAACAGTGGATGAATTCCGGAATGGTAAAAAAATAGGGCAAGCAAAAAGAGATTTCCAAATGCTGGTGATTGACTGTGATGCCGGAACGTCGCCCACAGCTACCGGGCAGATTAATGGCAGACCTGATATATTTTCAGGTATTTCTGATGAAGTGATATATTTTGGTAAAGACGATGATAAATGCATGAAATTGTTTGTTACCGACCCTGATTCTCCGGAAAAGATCACCATCAAGGCAATAGCGGTAAATTTTGAAGCCGATATGGAATCTATTATTCCAACCGAAACGCTGATTACCAGTAGTCCGCGAGATACCCTGGAATTTGAAATTTGCCTGCCCGATTGTCCTTTAACCAAGGGGCCAGCTATAATAGACCTTCTGGTGATGGACGATGCCTGTAGCCTTCCCTTAATGGATACACTGCGGTTGGTATACGAAATGGAAGATTCTGGCAATAAAGAACCCTATATTGTGAATAATAAAAATATAGTAAATGTGAATATGGAGCTGGCGGAAACTTATGAACTGGTGATTGAAGGGAAAGATGATAACAAGGATGTGATTTTTCTGGATGCTCAACCTGATGGATTTTCTCTGGACGATTACGACATGAGTTTCAGAACCGTACAGGCCAATCCGGGAGAAATCAAAACTGTTTTTCAATGGAATGCTGATTGTGCAGCCTTCGATTTCTCAGAAAAAAATGAATTTGATATCACCTTCCTGCTAACAGATGAAACATCATGCCCTACAAATGTAGGAGATAGTATGCGATTGCACATTCAGGTGAATTTACCGGAAAATCATAAACCCAATGTATATTCCCCAAATTTGCAAGAAACCAGTGTGGAGTTGCGCATTGGGGAAATCCTTAATTTCGCTCTAATAGGGGAGGACATTGATAATGATGACATTACCTTAGAAGCCATTGGGCAGGGGTTTGAATTGGCAGACTATGGTATAAATTTTCAGAATGTAAGTGGCAATAGTCAAATTGGTTCTTCTTTTAACTGGCGAACCAATTGCGATATAATTGATTTGCAGGATAGAGATTTGTTTCAGTTTTTATTTGTGGTTACCGACCAAAATATTTGCGGTACACCTAAAGCTGATACGCTTACCGTTAATGTGCAATTACTGCCCCCCGATAACAACCCCCCGGTTATCACAGTGCGGGGGTCCGGCGTGGTAACGGAAGGCGATAGCGCCTTTACGTCTGTAGCCATTGGCAACCAGATATTTTTTAATGTAATAGGCACCGATGAGGATAATGATATAGTTTCACTGAATCTTACCAGAGCCATACGTGGCAATGATGAAATTGACCTGGATGTGTTTTCATTTAATTTTACTCCGGTTCGTGCCGTTGGTAGGGCAGTGTCGCAGTTTTTCTGGATTCCAAGCTGTATTTTTTTGGAATCGGAGTTTAGAGATAGCGATATAAAACTGGAATTTGTAACTGAAGACGAGGCTTGTTTTAATACAAAATCAGATACCATCACCGTTGTGTTTAATCTTACGGATAAACCACTCGGATTTGATGAATATTTGCCGCCTAATGTGTTTACACCCAATACTGACGAAAAGAATGAATATTTCTGGCTTCCTAATTTGCCCGCGGGAAACTGCGCCAATCAGTTTGAGGAAGTTCATATATTTAACCGGTGGGGTGTAGAAGTATTTGCTTCTAATAACCTGGAATTCCGTTGGTATGGTACCGATGCACCTACGGGCGTTTATTATTACCAGGTAAAATATAGCCAGTTTACCTATAAGGGCACCGTATCTGTCATCAGGTGATTATTCATACCGTAGCGACTCAATTGGATCGAGCTTAGAGGCTTTAAAGGCAGGATAATAACCGGAAAATATACCCACCATTCCGCAAATAATCAGCGCGACGACCATCCAAAGCCAAGGAATAATAAAAACACCTGCATCAATAATCTGAGTAACAACATTACCAATCAAAATTCCCATCACAATACCCAATAGGCCACCAATCTGACAAATCACTATCGCTTCGATAAGAAACTGCTGGCGTATGCGCAAAGGAGTGGCACCCAAGGCTTTCCTGATGCCAATTTCGCGGGTCCTTTCCGTAACTGAAACCATCATAATATTCATTAAAGCAATGGAAGCACCCACCAAAGTAATGAAACCAATTACAAATCCACCCATTCGCAAATAACCCGAAATTTCACCCAATCTTTCACTGAGAGACTTTTTTTCTGTAATTTCAAAAGATAATTCCTCACCAATTGGATCCTGCCTAACATTGCGTAAAATATTGGTTGCTTCACCCATGGCTGCCTGCATCCGGGCGGTACTCTTAACCAGTACATTAATTCGGTAATCCGGATTCTGATCGCCTCCGATTTGCCGTGCCTTCTGTACTGGGATAATGACACGCCGGTCGGCATTACCACCCCCACCTACAGCACCCATTTCTTTTAAAGTTCCAATTACTTTAAACTTATTGCCATAAAGCGATATTTCTTTATTAATCGGGCTTTCTCCATCTAAAAACAAGGTACTCCGAATTTCACTTCCAATAATTGCTACATTAGCACCTTTTTTTATGTCAAATTCTGAAAAATTCCTTCCCTGTACCACCTCAAAGCCTTCGGAAAGAATATAATTTTGGTCTGAACCATACAATTGTACATTAGGATTCGTTTTAAAAGAAAGTCTCTTTACTTCAGTATTTCCCGATACCCTGGCGCTTACTGAAACCGTGGCATCCTGAAAAGCAAACCGTTGGTCGAAAGCCTTGATATCGGTATAGGTAATAGGTGGAAAGTTTCTTGCTACCCGGCCGCTTTTTCGGTCTCCCTGGCCTTCGCCCCGCTTGTTTCTAATGGTAAAGGAATTAACTCCCAGGTCAGAAAAATTTTCTGTTACCGATGTTTGTATACTGTCGATGGCAGTTAAAATTCCTACCAATGAAGTAATGCCAATGGCTATAATAAATACTGTAAGAATGGTCCTGAGAAGATTAGCCTGTATGGCTTTTAAGGCTTCTCCTATGTTATTTAATAGATTCATGAATTTTAGTACATATGCTTGACAAGAAATTACTGCCTTCACAGGCAGTGCTTACCTGAAATATGACTGATTTTTGTGTTTACCTGTTATGTAATACCTTACTATCTAATAAAACAATTAAAGGCAAAAATATATTTAATAGTATTTTATTTTGCAATTAATAATTTTTAAGAACTTAAATTTGGTATTTATTAAAATATCAAAATATTTTTGATCATATTTATTAAAGGAATCCTGGACTTATGAAGAAATTCGCGTTACTGATTTTACTGGTTGTTTCATTAAAAGGTTTTGCTTCGCAGATACTAATTCCGATGGATGAGTCGCAATCTAACCATTTAAAAGCTTATGGAATTATTTACTGGATATTGGAGAATGATAATTCGGTTGATTGGTTACTGAATTACAAAGGAGGAAGTTTTATGGTAAAACACTTTCAGAAATTGGAAAACGAACTGATTATTCGGGGTGTTGACTACAAAGTAATTTCTGATGCGGAGGCTAACCAGGTGGTATCAGTAATAGCGAGTCCTTCTTCCAATCAGGATTTAATGAAGTTAGATAAGCAACCTAAAATTGCCGTTTATTCTCCCAAGAGTTCGCAACCCTGGGACGATGCCGTTACCCTGGCCCTTACCTATGCCGAAATTCCATACGATGTTATTTTTGACGACGATGTAATGCTCGACAAACTGCCGCAATATGACTGGCTACACCTGCATCACGAAGATTTTACCGGGCAGTACGGAAAATTTTACCGCATATACCGCAATGCTTCCTGGTATATTGATCAACAGCGTGAATACGAAGAAACTGCTAAAAAATATGGTTTTAATAAAGTTTCGGAACTGAAGATGGCGGTGGTTAAAAAGATAAGAGACTTTGTATCGGGTGGTGGTTTTATGTTTGCCATGTGCTCTGCTACTGATACCTATGATATTGCCCTGGCAGCCGATGGTGCCGATATCTGTGAGGCCATGTACGATGGCGATAAGGCTGACCCTGATTTTGATAGCAAAATTGATTACAACAACACTTTCGCATTTCAAGATTTTAAAATTGAACACAATCCATACGAATATGAATTCAGTAATATTGATGTTAATCCAACAGAACGCGGATTACGCAAGGACAATGATTATTTCACGTTGTTCGAGTTTTCTGCCAAGTGGGATCCTATACCGACTATGCTCACCCAGAACCATGAGCGGATTGTCAAAGGATTTATGGGGCAAACTACGGCCTTCCGGAAAGAAATCATCAGGCCGGATGTGGTAATTTTAGGTGAAAACAAATCTATTCATGAGGCTAAATACATTCATGGTGAATATGGCAAAGGTTTCTGGACTTTTTATGGCGGCCATGACCCTGAAGATTATCAGCATAGGGTAGGCGAGGAACCTACCGACCTGAACCTGCACCCCAACTCACCCGGTTACCGGCTGATTCTGAACAATATATTGTTCCCTGCGGCAAAAAAGAAAAAACAGAAGACTTAATAGATTGATTTATATGTACACATTAACCCTTCCAGCAATTAGGAAGGGTTTTTTTATGTCCTGCTTTCATTTTACAAGGAGCATCTAAAAGCATCTCTATTTAAATTATTTTGAAACCTCTACATGGATCAGCTTTTTGGTTTCAAAATAATCTTCTTTAAAATAATTGGAAAGGGAATAAATAGAATAAGGTCGGGTAAGGGATTTCAGTTCTTCGTCCAGTTCACCTCCTTTTAAGCATAATAACCCATTGGGAATTTTGTGCTTTGAAGTTTCGTTAATTTTGTCTTTTATCCAGCTATACTGGCTTGAAATATCAGTAACCGCCCGGCTTACGGCAAAATCATAATGACCTTTTACCTTTTCAACCCGCTTATGTTCAGCGGTTACATTCAGTAGATTCAGTTCGCGGGCGATATTTTGCACCACCCTGATTTTCTTTTCTATGGAATCGAGCAGATGGAACCAGGTATTCGGAAAAAGAATGGCCAGGGGAATTCCCGGAAAACCACCACCAGTACCCATATCCAGCACTTTTGCTTCGGGAAGAAACTCTACAATTTTGGCAATGCCCAGTGAATGCAACACATGTTTGAGATATAGAAATTCAATATCCTTCCTTGAAATCAGATTGATTTTTGAGTTCCAGTCAGCATACAGGCTTTCCAGTAAATCAATCTTTTTTCTCTGATTCTCGGAGAAGTCAGGAAAATACTGATAAATTGTTTGTGAAGATGTGGTCATATATAATAATGAGATATAGTTGTGCTATGCTACTTAAAAAGTAAATATTATTCGTATAAATAAAGTATTAAAATGGTCTTACAGCAGACCTGCGGATATAGGAATAGGATGAGGCTAAATATGTTCTTTTTTTCCTTTCACCAAATCGTAAAGCAATTCACGCGCCCGGTGTAGCTGCGCTTTTACGGTACCAAGGGGAGCTTCCAGTTCCTGGGCAATTTCTTCGTAGGAATACTCCTGGAAATATCGCAGCCTTACCAATCGCTGGTACTTGGCAGGTAATTTTGTAACAAACATTCTTACCAATTCTATTTTCTGCTCTTTGATGGCTTCTTCCTGCGGGTCCAGATTGTTATCTTCCACATCAATATTCACGGCTTCGCCGTCATCGTCTTTAAAAGAAGTATTGAGACTCATGGTCTCCAGTTTCTTCTTCCTGATAAAGTCGATAGCGTTGTTGGTAGCTATCCGGAAAAGCCAGGTACTGAAAGTGAAATCTTTTTTAAACCGGTGCAAACTTTTAAATGCCTTGGCAAATGCTTCAATGGTAAGGTCTTCAGCATCATCAACATTCCGTACCATTTTCAGCACCATGTGATACACTGGTTTTTTATACCGCTGCATTAATTCAGCATACGCCTGATCGTTATTCTTTTTCGTAGCTTCATCAATAAGCCTAAAGTCTTCAAGTGCTTTTTTTGAGAACTGCTTTTTTAATTCCATCGATTAACCTTTGAGAAAATGGCTGAAGAACCAATAATTATATAGTAGAAAACGTATAAAAAGTCTAAAATAATAAATAATATAGGATTTATCTTTTCCTGAAGTATAAAAGAAAAATATTTTACAACAATAATAAGACTTATTGCCCTAATTAAGAAACCTCCACAAATAAGATAATAATTATGATCCATTAGGAGCAGGTATACCATACAAATCCAAAATACTATCTGTGAAAAAGAAACTATCCCTAATAATAACTTAACGGAATTAATATAGTTTTTACCAACTTCCAAATGCCTTTTTTTTTGTTTGAAATATGATTTTAACGAAACTTTAGGGTAAGAAATTATTTTGGCGGCAGGCTTCATACAAATTCCGGTATTTCTGCCGTTGGCATGGGCCTGTACAAAAAGATCGTCGTCGCCGCCCATAACCGATTCGTGGCCTTTAAATCCGTTTCCATTTATAAAAACAGATTTTCGGTACGCCAGGTTCCGACCTACTGCCATATAAGGCTTTCCCGCCAGGGCGGCGCCCATATACAATAAGGCAGTTTGCAGGGTCTCATACTGTATAAATGCATTTAATAAACCATGCATCTTTTTGTAGGGCGAAAACCCCAGTACGAATTGTACTTCAGGGTCAGAAAAGGTTTCAGTCATTTCTCTGATCCAATGGGCAGATATGGGTCTGCAATCGGCATCCGTTAGTAACAAAATCTGATGCGAAGCGGCCGCTATGCCCCGGGCAAGCGGATATTTTTTGCCGGGAATACCCCTTGGTTTATTAACCAGATGAATCACTTTAAGTGCTTTGTATTTGGAACGTACAAATTCAAGGTACGCTCTGCTGCCATCCTGTGAGCCATCGTTTACTATGACGATTTCTTTATGGTGGTAGTCCTGCGCCAATAAAAGTGGTATCAGTTCCCGCAGATTGTCAATTTCGTCGCGGGCACACACAATTACAGAAACGGGTATCGCCATGCCAGTAGTAGTTGCCGGAGTTTCTCTTTTTCTTAATAAAATAAACAAGCCAGTATGTAGCATCACCTGTATGGCTACGCTTGCCAGATAAAGTAATAATATCATAAGTTCGCCCACATGGGTACCGAAGTTATAAAGGATGAATGAATTTATGATGTATTTATCTGAAATACCCTGAATTTTAGGCTGGAAAGAGCACCAGTCCGGTAAAACTCACTACCTCTTCCTGGTTCTAAAACCTCTATCCAATTTTAAGTGGAGGACCCACCACCTGCATGTCGTTATCGGCGAATATCTGCGCTATTTCCTGTGGTGTAGGTTCTTTTTGCGGGGCAGCCATAGTTACAAAAAAGTCTTCAAGTTTTCCGGCAGGTTGTACAATTACCGTCATTTTGGCCTTTTCTGAAACCTGTGTCCAGGCATGAGGAATTTGCCGGGGTAAGAAAATACTGTCGCCTGCTGTAAGTTGATGTTTGTCTTCCCCAACCTGAAAATAGTATTCACCTTCGAGCACATAAAATATTTCATCCTGAAAATGATGCAGGTGCAAGGGAGTACCTCGGCCTTGCGACAACCCGGTTTGCTCAAACACCGCCAAATCTCCATCTGTATCCTTTCCCGATATTTTTACATCCAATACATTGGAATTTACTCCTTTCAGGGTAATGTGTCCGTGAATTCTGCCTTCACTGGCATTTATCTTAAAACCTTTGGCTTTTCTTTCGCTCTGTTTTTTAATACGCGCAAAGGAAGTGAGTGGCGCTATAGCTGCTGTTAACAGGGTTACAACAAAGTGCTTTCTTTTCATATTCTGTGGTTTGAGGCATTGTTTAATTCCGCTACAGTAACGCATACGGCAGCCGAGCGGCAGGTATGAGCGAATTGATTCAAGTTACATTATTTTTCTGTGGGCGTGACCCGAGGTAAAGAATAAATTTTTCGCGACCTGATTGGATAACTGAACATGGCAGTTTACCCGCGAACAAAAATAAGAAAGCCAAAAATAGTTTGGCTACCAGCCATACAAAGCGGATGCAAAGTATGGACAGGTAGCCAAAGGGTGGGCATTTAACCTTTAAAAATCATTTCTGAGGGTATTACACTTCCCAGCCTTTTCTGTAGGTTCTTCCTACAAACTGGTTGGCATCTTCCAGATTGGTAATTCTCATATTCTCTCCGTCCCACAACAGTTTTTTACGGGCATAAAAATCCATTTGCCCTTTGCTGTTTTCTTTTCCCAGCATATAACTGCGAATAGCCAGATTACCCATCAGCACCGTTTCCGTCATCGGACCGGCATAATCAAACGAAGAAGTTAAACCCCGGTGTTCCGCACTATCAAACCCAGCTTTACAGGCATCTACCCATTTGCGCTGATGTCCATATTCAGGCTCTGGCATCTCTTCCGTTTCCGGACCAAAATCTGTGGTGCCGTCATTCATGTACAGCTTTGGCATTAAGGGTGAGCTGTCGTTGATGTTGGTAGAGATAATACCTTTTTCCCCAATAATCAATACACCATTGCTGCTGTTCTCGCCGCCAATGTCGTGGTCGGCAGGAATAATGTCCGGGTGTGAAGGTCTGATGCCGCCATCGCTCCAGGTCATTTCGATGGGCGATTTACTTTTATCGGTGGCGCCAAAATGCAGGGTAATAAAAGAAGAAGAGGGGCATCCTTCCGGATGATAGTCGGGCGTCCACATGCCGGTGTACACAGAAGCCACACTGCATTCCGCATCGGTAGGATATTTCAATCCTAAGGTTCGGAAAGGGATATCTATCAGGTGGCATCCTACATCGCCCAGCGCGCCTGTGCCATAATCCCACCATCCTCGCCAGCTGAAAGGATGTAAATTGGGGGTATAGGGCATGTATTCGGCAGGGCCTAACCAAAGGTCCCAGTGTAAATCTTTCGGTTTTTTGCTTTCATCAGGTTTGGGCATGGCACCACCCTGGGGCCAAACCGGACGATTGGTCCAGATCTGTACTTTGGATATGTTGCCCATATCGCCGGAGTCTATCCATTTCTGAACCATGTTCAGTAGCGGATTCGATCCGCCCTGGTTGCCCATCTGGCTGACGATTTTATTGTTTCTTGCCATCTCGGTAAGCATGCGGGCTTCCCGGATATTGTGGGTCATGGGTTTTTGTACATACACATGCTTTCCTCTTTCCATGGCAAATACAGCGGCAGGGCCATGCACATGATCGGGTGTGGAGATGGTAACAGCATCAATATCTTTTTCTTTTTCCAGCATTTCCCGGTAATCATTGTACAGTTTTGCTTTGGGAAATTTCTCTACCGAAGCTTTGGCCGATCCGGAGAAATCCACATCGCAAAGCGCGGCTATGTTTTCCCGGCCATTAACAGAAGCATTGCGAATATCGCTCGCGCCCTTACCGCCCGCGCCAATGGCCGCCAGGTTCAACTGATCACTCGGGGCTGTATAGCCAATACCGCCCAACACGTGTCTGGGTACTATAAAAATAGAGGAAGCGATGGCTCCATTTTTAATAAATGACCGGCGGGATGAGTTTGCCAGCTTTTTTTTTCTCTCATTCATGATTATAAGTGATTAAATTTTTAAGGTTAATCCTACTGTGTGGATTCAGGTTTGGTTTCCAAATTTCTAAGTTAAGGAAAATAATAGAATCTGAGTCATGGGAAGAGGAAAAGTTGTATGGTTTTGTAATTTTACTCCAGGCTGCTGACGATCCTGATAAGGATGCTTTAGCGATCCGGTATATTCTTTTTGTTTTTTTGTCTATTCTTTATTCAGGTTTCTGGCCAGTCGGAATCCAAGGTCATCTATTTTAAATTGGGTAGGATGGCTGTGTTTGGTAGCCATACACCCTCTTTCTTCATCGTACACAGCCGCTCCCTTTAACGGCTGGTACATGGTGAACGAAGTTGCATCGCGCAACTTTGGTGATCTCAATCGCTACAATCTTCTTCCCCGCATCGCGGAAAGGATGGGCTTAGATACATCGACCAATGCTACCTTGTGGAAAGACAAGGCACTGGTTGAGCTTAACATTGCCGTACTTGATTCTTACCAAAAATGTGGTGTTTCTATGGTAGATCATCATACCGTTTCGGAACAATTTATGAACTTTGCAGCCATCGAGGTAAAACATGGCCGCCCGGTAACTGCTGATTGGGCCTGGATTGTCCCACCCATGTCGGGTTCCACCACAGGAGTATTTCATCATGAATGGAATAACGAAGTCAAATGCCCCAACTATTTCTACTACAACACGCCTGCCTGGAAAGCGCGGGAAGCCGAGAAAAAAACCGATGGAACTCCTTCAGGATGTCCGTTTCATAATGATTAGTTGGGTACCGATGCAAATAATTTTTTGTTATAGCGCCAATGGTCCGCATAGGTTTTTAGGCTTTCATCAATATCCGACTGAATTAAGGTCGCATAGCAAAGCGTATCCAGGAAACCACAGTCAAAAAATATAGGAAGGTTATTCCTTCGCATTTTATCAATCTGTTTAAATCTCCTGATAGAACGGTCGAACATTACCTTTTTGTAAAGTGCCTTGTTTTTCCAGGGAAGCGCTGCTCCAGTCACTTCATTTTGTTCCTTAATTAGTTCACGGGCGATTTCCGCAACAACTTCATACTCTCTTTTTTGTAATTCATCAAGCAAAGTCGTTTTCCCAACGCCTGGTCTACCCATTATCACGAAGAAATTAGGGTAATGCTTAAATTCAATCATCTTTTAAACAACCTGCATAGCTGCTGGCCGGGCATGTTTGCATGTTTAGTTTATTTATCCATGTCGCTGCTGGGCGCCACAAGCATCTGGCTCATTTTGTTAGATTTGTGGCTTTATTCGTACCATTTAAAGCTTTAATTTCTGCGTAGGTCATGTTTATAGAGGATAAAACACAGGGAAAAACTTCTAATACACTTTCATCCGGGAATTTATCCAGGTGCAAAGCTGAAAATAAAAAGCAGGAAGCACTTCGAGAATTACAAACCTGGGTCGTTTGTCAATGTTTGTATTTCAAAAAATGCTTTATCTGATAATTTGCGTTTTCTGTTCGTGTTTCAATATCAGAACTTGGAGCAAAAAGCTACCAAATTGTATTTCTAGCGAAGCTTGAGGATAGCTGGTGCTGGTGCCAGTACATTCACATTTCATAAATTATTACTTCTAATTTCTCAACTGTTCGGTATTGTTTGTCAGCTGTCAAGAGAGGTAATTGAAAATAAAAGGCAGTAGCCGCTACAATAGCATCAGGAAGTTTTAATTTTGATTTTCTCCTAAATTCAATAGTCAAACCTTTAATTTCCTGCGTTATATCCACTATCGTGCAATTTTTTAATAGTCCCTTTATCGTCTCTTCTGAATCGGCAGAAATTTTAGGAAAGGACAGCAGCCACCGTGGCCCGGTTCAAGTTCAGTTATGAAGGAAATAACGAGATCTTTATCTGAAATCATTTCAATTACTTCTTGATCCCCACTCAGGAAATACAACAGTATATTGGTATCTACAAAAAGTTTATTCCCACTCATCTCTCATTTGTCTTTGATACCTTAAAGGATCGATGGGGCGGCCATCCGCATCCATTTTTAATTTTCCTGCATATTTCATTATGTCTCTTTTGGGAGTTTTAGAAACAATTTCATTTATTCGTTTTTTTATTTCCTCTTTAGGCGTCCCTTTTTTAATTACTGTTACCATATCTTTAGCATCTTTTTGTCAATATAAGTTTAAAACCAAAATCATCATGGCGATCTTTGATTTTAAAACTCAATACTTTTATAAACCTTAAGTGGCGTTGAGCTACATTAGGATGAATAGCTAAATGAGTATAGTAATGAAAGGTTTTTTGCACTTGGATATATTAAAATATCTGCATCGCTATGATATAAATACTCATTTGCTAGCATTGAACTTAAATGATAAGGAAACTCCGTGCTGACTATGCACACGAAGATTTTATCTGTTGAATGAACATCTAAACAGACCATAGCTTCTTTATAATATATTCTCAGACTAATTAACATATAGGAAAGGTGCTGTTAGTGAACAATGACGGACAGAGGCCCTTTTCATTTTCAGCACAGGGCTGGGCCGCATAGGCAGTGGATGCCCTGCGCTTGGAAATAGGATAAATGCTCCAAAATTTGAATTGGGGAGTTCTTTGAGATTTATTTAGTTGCATAATTTAAAATTTTCTAACCAATTTCATTGGATAGTAGTTGATAAAAGCCTTATATTAAGGTTGTTAACGAAAAAACTAATTTTCATATGAACCACCTTGCATGTGCATTGTTGATTACTGTTGCTGGTGCTCTCGGAGGTATTGTAAATGCCTTGCTCACCGACAATGGCTTTGTTCTTCCCCAACTTCTTAAACGGATTTGGTGTCCTGGATTTATTTCAAATATTCTAATAGGGGCATTTTCTGCTTTTGCCTCATGGTCCTTTTATGGGTCAGGCGCTGGGGTTGAGTTGGCTGCTAATACTAATGAAAATTCGGTGATATCGTTGACATTTTCCGCTCTTGCTGGCGCATTCCTAGTTGGTGTGGCTGGTTCAAGATGGCTCACGAATGAAGTAGATAAAAAGCTTTTAAGAGAAAGTGTAAAGGAAGCCACAAAGAAAAAAATTGGGCCAGAAGAGGCTGATGAATTGATTAAGGAATCGCCTAGAAGTATTTTGAAAACTGTAGATCGAGCGATCACCTATTAACAAACGCTTTTAGTCTTGACTCAGGTAATGCGCCACAATGGCCAAGTGCAGCCACAGGCCGAGCATGTTTGCGTTTTGCGTTTATCTTTTAATTATAAATTTCGTACTTAGAGCACCAAAAGAACTAACTCTACAAGCGCATGTCGTCCCGACCTGTGCTGACTATGCACCCGAAGATTTTATCTGTTGAATGAACATCTAAACAGACCATAGCTTCTTTATAGTATATTCTCAGACTAATTAATATATAGGAAAGGTGCTGTTAGTAAACAATGACAGACAGAGGCCCTTTTCATTTTCAGCACAGGGCTGGGCCGCATAGGCAGTGGATGCCCTGCGCTTGAGGAGTACTCCTTGCCGCATTTATTGCGGCATCTCCATATTGGTTTGCAGGGATACTGTTAGGAATACCGCACGAAATGCATGGGACCTCGGAATAAATCCGGTCGGCGCTCCGACGGGGAGAATGCCCTAAAACTATTTCTAACCTGATTAATATTTAGGAAAGGCGCTGTTAGTGAACAATGACGGACAGAGGCACTTTTCATTTTCAGCACAGGGCTGGGCCGCATAGGCAGTGGATGCCCTGCGCTTGAGGTTATGATTCAGGTTACTTACTTATTAGCCGTGGTGCTTGCTCGATGTTAGGCATAGGCTTCATTCTTCTCCTGCTGTTTTTATTATTACTGCAAATACTTCTTCACTAAATCTAAAATTTGTATTCCGTATCTTTTCAATGATAGGTTTCACTGATGCTATCACACCCTCACTTCTTGCTCTGGCAATCATTCCTAGTGTACCCGTATATTTCAATCTTAATTTTTCAGCCAGTTTCCTCGCCTGTAAATCATCTAATATCAGTAAAGCTTCTGCCTTCTCCATACTTAAGACAATAGCACTGGCTTCTCCCTTGTCTACTTCCAATTCTAACAGAGATTGATACTTTTTGTCTTTTACTGATTCAATACTGATCCATTCTGGTAATTCTTTTCCAAATTCCTGGGCAATCTCTTTCGTAGTAGCCACTTCACTGAATAGCTGTTGCAACAACTCAATTTCATTAATCTTATCTAAAAGAATGAAGCAACCGCGTGGCGTCCACTGGTATCAGCAATGACAATTTTAGATAGCAGCGGCATCTTTGCTTATTTCACTGGCTGGATAATTAAACAAAGGCACATTGTAATCACCTAGTATTTCAGAAAAGGCAACTTTAGAAAGCCCTGCTAAATCAGCTGCTTGTCCCAAAGTTAATTTCCCTGATTCATAGAGTTTAGCAGCTAAAAATCGTGTGGTCTGCTTTTCATCTAATTCTACACTATCCGGTATATTTAACGTCATTATTTTCATATCGCTAATTTACATAATTCTTTTTTCTTTAGCTTGTGCCTAACGTTTAGTATATAAATCGTATGCGGTTTGAAAACCGCATCGCTGTCTACTTTTGAAGATAAAATTACTTGCAGACCCGATAGGTATAACAGAGCCCGCATATGATTTATATATATTTGTTGTGCGTTCGTGCTACTCTCGCTTCGGAACAACAATGTTTTATGTCACACGAATATTCCTCATAGCTCTAATACTTTCCAATAAGAATCCTTTCATTTTACCATTCCGAAATTCCCATAAGTCACAACTTCTCACCTTCAATTTTACACCTGAAATTGTCTTCCGGTAAGTGTTCATTCTGATACCCTCCTGAGTTCCATCAACAGATAAACAAAAATTTTTTTCACAGTAAAATACATTAGAGCAATCTCGAGTCGATGTTTCCCGATTATGCACCAGGTGAACGATAAGTAACTTCTTGAACACGTTTGAGGGCTTCTATTGTCTCTTCGACAGAGAGCAATACTGTTGTCTCGAATTTCGATAACGCACCTCCTCCGCTGATTGCGATTGCAACGGCGGCCATCGAGGCATTGTCGGGAGCTTCCCAAAGATTGTAACCGTCATATTCACCGAGGGCATACCAAAAGCCGTGCAGTTTTCCACCGACTGATTCGATGTATTTTTTCGCAGCCACTCTTCGGTCTTCTGGATTCTTTGACAATCGAGCCCAAGTTTCAGGCGTGTAACTGAATCGTGTTAAATAAAGAGCCATAATTTTGTTTTTTATTTTGTCGCCTACTCTTTGTCGGATTTTCAGCTTTCTCCGTTTTTTAGTTTTTTCTTTTAGAAGTCCCCATCTTTTGATGAAATTATTGAATAAATTTCTTTTGGGGATAATGTTCCATCCACAAAGGGTATATTCTTTTTTTTGGCTTCCTCTTCGAGCCATTGTCCCCAAATTACTATATCATTATTTTGGAAATCCAATCGTGAATTTCGTGTTGTGGATTTTTGGATTCGTTCATTTTGGGTTTGTAAGTTTATTTTAAGGAAATAAACTCTATCAAAAAGGTCAAGCAGATCAAAAAGATTACCAGACCCTCCAAAAATAAATACATCATTGAATTTGGAAAGAAAGGTGCTTAAAAATCTTCGACTCCATAAAAATGAGTAATGATTGTTTAAAGCCTCATTTGCACTTTGAGGTTCTGGTACTTTTTGACCATTTCTGTCATACCATGCAGATAGTCCCGTAATCTGATCAGCATCAAATGTATTTAAGCCCATTTTGTGAAGCTCATTTGCAACGTATGTTTTGCCTGAGCCGGATGGTCCGAATACTAATATTTTCATTTCATTTGATTCATCATAATTGTTCGTAAGATGACACATAACGTTTGTGTATGAAACGTGGCTGGGTTTTCGAAGTGCTGTCCTGTCCCACGTGACCAAACGTAATTTGAAAACTAAACTACAAACTTGCACTGCTCCCCAGCCATGTTTTATACATTTTGTTGTGCACCGTGTTTTACTTCTTGTAAACTCGCTTATACTCTCTATAAATCTCAGGGTCTATTTTGTCTTTGTTAGATTCAATAATTCCGCTCCTTGCTGACGAAACTACATAATCTGTATCGATCCAATAAATTTGACTATTAGTAGAAAACGCGCGAGTTATTTCGTTTAATTGTTTAATTGAGAAGTTGTCAAAAGATTGCAATCGTCCGATTACACTTTTTGCATTTGCAAATGTATACGCTTCACTTAAGTTCTTTATTATTATTTCTTTTTCAGTTTCGCTTGATATTTCAATGTCAGGATAAAGTGACTTAAAGAACTCAGAAAGTCTTTTGTAATAAATCAGTTTTGAATTTTTTAATTCCTTCCATTCTTTGATTAGATAGTTGTTAAAATTATTCTCATTGAGCTTGGAGTAGTAGTCTTTATCCTCAGATATAAAGTATAAATCTTGCTTTTTGGGTACTTTTTCTAGCAGACTTATCCAATTTATTGCGTCACCATATGATTTGTCTTTGCCAGGTGGATTGCCAATTTCAAAACGTGTTACGGCAGACTTCAGAATTTCCTTTGTTGTCTCAATGAGAACTGCTTTTGAAAGCAGTTGATTTAAAACGTCATCAGCTAATAAAGAAGAATTTTCAGCGTCATGTTGAAGTTTGTCTAATAGTTTTGATTTACTCTTATCAAATTCTTTTATAGCCTTTTTCATTAAATCATACTCATAATAAGCGTGACAAATCATTGGAAATTGGTTAGCCAGCTTTGTCGCTCTTAATTTGTCAAGAGAGTCAGATATTTTAACTTCTCTATTCCTATAAAATTCATTTTTCGTCTGCTCAGGTAGAAACAGAACAATGTTGCCGGTATTAATTAATGCAATCAATTTTTTCAATTCTTTCAAGTCCTCATTTGAAAAATGAAAGAATGTCAAATAAATGTTTGTGTCGATATATAAATTCTGTGTCATAAAAACATGGTGCACAACATCTGGATAACAGCAATTGCTGTTATTTCCTATATATCAGGGTTGCTTTAATTTTTGTGGAAGATAATAAATTTTCGCATAGCGAAAGGAAAATTTTACCATTTCCATAAGTAAACTTATCTTAGAAAAACGATTAGTTAAGTACTGTTTGAGCAATTTTATCGCCTGTTGGGTAATAATAGCTTTACCTGTAAACTATAAAAAATAAGGCAAGTAATTGGTGAATAAACGTTTGTAAACGATTATAAGCGTTTGCAAGTAAGTGGTAGTTTTGCTATTTATACCTGTTTTTTGCTTAGGTACACTCGCAACCTTACCTGCTACACCTGTACTTACCAGTTGCATGGCCTGTATGTGCTGTTGATTTTTACTGCTTTTTCTTTAAAAAAACCTGCTGCTCTATTTACAAAAACCACAGGTGGTTTCGATCAAAAGCACAAGAGGTTTCGACTAAAAGCACAGGTGGTTTTGACTAAAAGCACAGGTGGTTTCGATCAAAAGCACGGTGGTTTCGACCAAAAGCACAGGTGGTTTCGACTAAAAGCACAGGTGGTTTTTGGTGAAAGTTCAGGAGAAAATCAGAGGGGGAAGGGGAAGGGAAGGAAACTTTTGGGCAAAAAAAATCCCCGGATGAAAGTAGTGTTTCTCTCTTTCATCCGGGGAATGCTGGTATAATCCCTGCTGTTTAATTTGCCAACTAGCTTATAAGGGCACGGCTATACTTTTTTGTAATCCACTACTTTCATTACATTTTTAATGCGCTTGCCAGGGCGGAACAATACTTTGCTTCCTTTAATAGCGGTAACCGATACGTCTTTTTCTGTTTCCCGTCCCTCGCTGCTTAAAGAGGGTCTGAAATCGCCCAGGTCGCCGATGCGTACTATGTGGCCATTGGCCAGTTTATCGGGTATCAGGTACACCAATGAGGACAGTACCGCCAGTATATCGGCTTCGCTTACGGTAGAAATCTTTTCAATTTCCTTGCACAGTTCCCGCAAGTCTATGGCACCGTTTAATACGGTAGTGGCGTAGAACTTTGCCGGATCGGTTATTTTAGCGGGATTCTTTTTTCCAATTACTTTATACTTAATTGCCATTGTGAAGATATTTTGGTACAACAATGCTACAAAGTAAAGGTAGCCTGGTTTGCGATGCTTTCCGCTTTCCGCTATTTTATTACCCGTGTAAAACATTAGTTGCTTTTACCAATTATTATAAGTGTAATAAGTACAGGTTTTAATAGGTACAGCCGTGTACCATCGCCTGGGCACCGCTGTAAAAATAATTAGCATCATAGGCAGAATCAGGATTGGTGAGTAGCGCCCAGCACGTCAAGGTAGTGTGGGTTGTACATTATGCCAAGTATGTTGCCAAAAGGATCAATTACCGAAGCCGTGATGAAACCCGCTTCGCGGTTTGTAAGCGGTTCGTGTGCTGTTGCTCCCATCGCCGTTAACTTTTCAAGGGTCGCGGCCACATCGTCGACATGCCAGTAAACAACGGCTCCTCCCGTACCGGCAACGGTTCCTTTGGGTGCATAGTTGCGGTCGATAATGCCTAGTTCATGCTGGTAGTCACCCAGGCGAAACTCAATGTATGCCGGGTTTTCAGCATTTGGGCGTTGGAAATAGGGGGCTGTACCCAACAAGGCTGTGTACCACTTCCTGGCGGCACTTACGTCTGCCGCCCAAAAACTGACGGTGGCCATTCCCCGTAATGTTTGTGTTATGTCCATTTTGAATACCTTTTAATGTTAGAAGTTATTACTTTCTACAAAGATAAAACAGGGAGGTGACAACCTTATGTCAGCAGGGTGTTATTAATTTCCCGCGGATAGCAAAATAGGCAGGGTGTACAGTTTCGCGACCATCTTTTCTCTCAGTGCACCACCCAGTATAGCCGGGGCAGGGTAACACAGCTTTCCTGTACTCTTTTTTATTGTCTGATTCCCCATCACATTTGTCATACGGAGGATGGGGAAGTATTTTAAATTCAGTTATACAGTACTTTAATGCAAATAAGCGACATACATGTCGGAAACAGATTTGACCCTAATTTTATCATAGATTCATTTAAAAAGGCCCAAAGGTTCCATCCTGATTTTGTTGTTTATACAGGTGATTATGTGAGCTATGAAAGCAGGGAGCAGGTGCATCAACTTGAAAAAGTGCTGAAAAGTGTGGTGAAAGGTAAGCTGGGAACCATTGGTATTTTAGGAAATCATGACTATGGTAGGCACTGGGCTGAAAATGATGTAGCCAATTCAATCACAGAAGTTTTAAAACAAGCGGGTATTGAGGTGCTCAGAAACGAACAGCTAGAAATTAATGGATTACACTTTATTGGATTTGACGACTATTGGGCCACAAACTTTCACCCTGAAAAAGTTATGTCAGCATATGATGATAAAAAGGCTACTGTATTGCTTTGCCATAACCCCGACGTTTGCGATTTGGATGTATGGAACGGGTATCAAGGCTGGATTTTATCAGGCCATACGCATGGAGGACAGTGCAAACCTCCTTTTCTGGCTCCTCCCATGCTACCGGTAAAGAACAAAAGGTATTCCGCCGGTGAAATCAATTTGGAAGATGGTAGAATGCTGTACATCAACAGAGCTTTGGGTAATCTGTGGCAGGTCAGATTTAATGTGAGACCAGAAATAACAATATTCGAATTGCATATAGCATAAAAAGAAAGTTAATGTACAAGGGCTGTGCCCCTACTTTACCCCATCATAGGTGTTATTTCACTTATGCAGGTGCACAAAAGTAATAAGCAGGTGGACAAAAGTAATAAAATACTCCTTGCCGGATTTATTCCGCGCCACGGTGGCCGGCACCCCCTTCATGAGACCTAGCGTGGCTACCGCCGGAATTCGGCAAAGCCTCATCAGGTCGGCTCTCCGACGGGGACACCTGATAATTTATGTTGACCTGCTTAAGGTGGACAAAAGTAATAAAATACTCCTTGCCGGATTTATTCCGGCACCCCCTTCATAGGACCCAGTGCGACGCCGGATTTATTCCGGCACCCCCTTCATGAGACCTAGCGCGGCTACCGCCGGAATTCGGCAAAGCCTCATCAGGTCGGCTCTCCGACGGGGATACCTGAAAACTTATGCCGATACACCGTCCAGGGCGCTCTTCAGCTTTTCAATGCTTTCTTTGTCAGAGTACTCTACGTTGTTGTTATAGATATCGTAGGTGGTAACGTCGGGCTGGAAATAGAAAGAGTCGTTGGCTTTTTTGTTGACCTGCAATACCGAGCCTTCAAAGCTTACGCCGGCAAAAATGCCCCGGCTGCGGGAATAGGAAAGAATTTCTGCTTCAAACTTCACATCGGTGCTGGCAGAAGCGGTACGGCCTACCGGTCCGGCAGCGATAGAGGCATCGGCACCCAGGGTAAAATCATTCTTTTCCATTTCGTATAAGGTGGTTTTCCTTTTAAAAACCAGTATCACGTCGGTAGATTTCACGCCGGCCTGGAAACCCACGCTGCCCCCTGAAATGGTGATAAACGAAGGTAAGCTCCATTCGCCATTGTCCTGCCGTACCATCGCGATGCCTTTGCCATGGTTGCCACCCAGAATAAAGCCGGCTTTAATTACATTGGGCACAATGATAATGCCTTCGGCCTGTTTCATCAAAGCAGGCGGAATACGTTTTTCGGCAATGGAATTGATCTCCTTTAAAACGGTAATGGCATCTTCAATTTTTTCAGTTTCGCCGGCTTGGATGGCGCTGGTATCTATATTCCGAAAGCTGGTACCCACAAACAGAAGGGGTATGGCTAATAAAAGGTACTTTTTCATGTTGATCGTTGGTTTATAATTTAAAATAAAGGGTTAAGCAGGTGAGCAAAAGTAATAAGGTATTCCTTGCCGAATTCCGGCATCCGTTTCATGGGACCCCGGAATAAATCCGGGGAGAATACCCTAAAATAATTGCTCCACTACTTAATACCCTGGTGGTTTATGGTGACGGTATACGGTATTCCGGAGCAAACGGATACCCATTTGCCAATAA
>JBGTIS010000256.1:0-3665 GCA_041745535.1 Cyclobacteriaceae bacterium
TATTTGGGTGACTATAGCTTCGGAATTTATTTTATTCATCTTTATTTTATTATTCTTATATCAAAACTTGTTAAATCGATATTCCATTTACCCGTGGATCTCAATTTCCTCAACCTGTTTGTGTTTACAGCTATAGTAATAAGCTTTTCCCTATTCACTGTTTTGATTATAAAAAGGATAACCGGTTCAACAAGCAGACTTATTGTTGGAAGCTAAAAACTTTATACACAGTACTACCGTTATCTTTTTGGATATTTTCTAAATTAAGAATTATTTATGTTTCATGCTTATAGCATAATTGAACAACATTATGCTATTTTTTGTATGCGAAAACCAGCGGATTTTTAAGAGTTTTTTTGTTCTTTCGCACGTCAAAACTTAAAGATAAAATATGTTTAAATTATTATTCCGGTTTAATTATAGACGGTATTTTTGAAAACACATTACTTATAAATAAACCTTATATTATATAATTAAATTTAGCTATACTTTAGAATATTTTAGTAAGCTGTAGAAAAAATTCTAACATACTGTGGAAATTATTCCTTATTATCTTTTGATCATTCTTTAATAATTTACAATCTGAATTTTCAATTTGAGAATGTAATATTCCTGTAAAATTACAAAATATCAAATAGACCTATTAATATGTTTATTTGTGGATATTTTGATTATTAATTTAAAAATTATGAATAATACATAATTCTCGGATTATTTTTTGATAAGAACAAATTCGATCCCAGGTAATATTTTTAGTTAAAAGAAATATTACCTGGAGGTATTTTAAATAGTTATTTGCTGACCATAAGAATTTTCTCAGGAGTATAATTCTCCTGAGAAAAAAACAAACATGAAGAGGACACTTTTTACATTATCAATTTTATTTTATTTTATCGCGTTCGGGGCAGAAGCCCAGGTTTTGGATCCTTATGATCCCATCGTTATTTATGATTCGTTAAACCCGCCTGTACAACCACCTGATGGCGAAATAGGCAAGTGGGTAATTACGCCAACCTTAAGCTGGAATACTGAAAAATATAAAGCTTATGTGTATAAGGGAATGGAGTTCAGATTAGGTTTTCCCGCCAACTATGACCGAAATTCTAGCAAAACATATCCCATGTTATTGGGCCTTCACGATGCTGGCTCAAAATTTCCTTTTTATAATAATGAGGGTCATGTAAGTAGCGCAACGGGAAAACTTACACTGGAAGCTACCGAAGCAGGCACATTCAATGGGTTTTATCTGGCCCCTCATGCCGGAGATAACGAAAACTGGTTTAGTAGCGGACAGCTTAAAATTGTGAACGAACTGGTTGAGTTAATTGCTAAAACTGAAAAAGTGGATCCAAACCGGATAGTTCTCAATGGTCGGTCTGGTGGGGCTTTCTCTGTTTGGAAAATGCTTATTGATTATCCTAAAACTTTTGCCGGAGCTATTATCATTAGTGGGGCAAGTCCAGGATATGCCAGAGATAGTAGTAATTACAAATATACTCCTATTTGGTTGTTTCAGGGATTCCACGATACCCGGGTGCTTCCTGAAGAAACAAGGATCCTGGTGGGTAAGTTAGAAGGTATAGGCGCTAATTTTAAGTATACTGAATATGAAAATTCGGGGCATGGTGCCTGGAACCGGGCTTATGTAGAACCAGATTATTTCCCGTTTTTTATGCGATCAAATCAAACAAATCCGCATATTTTCTTTAATCGTGACAGATTTTGCGAGGGCCAGCCTGTGCATGCAAGATTGGGTATAGTAGCTGGATTTTTTGAATACCAGTGGATGAAGGATAATGTAGTTATTCCGAATTCTAACGCTAATGAAATTATTGCTACAGAGTCTGGTACGTATAGCGTGCGCTTTAAAAGGGACTCACTTTCAGATTGGACCTATTGGTCATCAGACCCGGCTATAATCCGACGTTCAACTTTAGACCCTATCGCGATTCAAGCTGTTGGTAGTACAGTTTTGCCTACACCCGCGGGTAAAAATGAGGTTACCCTTGAAACCGCGGAAGAGTATGATGCCTACCAATGGTCAACTGGTGATACTACAAAAAGTATTACAGTAAGTGCGGCAGGTGAATACAGTGTTTCAGTAAGCAATATTAGCTGTTCTACTATTTCTTCCAATACCATAACTGTTACGGTTGGTAATGGAATAGGTATACCGGCATCGCCCTCCGGGTTTACCGCGCAAAATATAAACGGAAAAAACGCGAAGTTATCGTGGACCGATGTAGCTACCAACGAAACAGCCTATGAATTATACCGATCAGTTGAAGAGGGGGGAGGGTATGAATTTGTTGCGAAACTTCCAGCAAATGCTACCTCTTTCCAGGACACAGCACTAATGAACAATATTACCTATTATTATAAGCTGCGTGCTGTAAATCAAAGCGGCGGTTCAGCAGTACTAACAGCCAGCGTTGTTACTGTAAACGCGCCACCGGAATTAGAAGCAGATACCAACTACACTGTTAATTTTGGTGAGGAAACGTCCATTAGCATTTACGCAACTGATACGGAAGATGATTCATTACGTTTTACAGTCAGCAATATGCCTGATTTTATAACCTATGTAGATTCCATAAAAGGGACACTGAAATTACTGGTAAAACCAGCATTCGACAATGTAGGCGTATACGAAAATATAGAAGTAAAAGTGTATGATGGCAATGGGGGCGAAGCCAGTAAAGTGCTCACTATCACAGTGAATAGTTTAATAGCCGACGTACAATCAAGTGAAGAAATCAAATTGAGCTGGTCTGAAAGTGGTGGTGAAACAGGATATGAGGTATGGCGTTCTTCAGAAGGCGATACCAACTACACTTTGATTAGTACTTTATCTCCTGATGTTACCTCTTTTTCTGATGTCAATCTGGATCCTAATCAAGTTTATTTTTACAAAGTAAGAAGGATGGGGTCAACCACAGCAGAGTTTACCAATGTGGTATCCACAAAAACATTTACTTATTCAGTGAAATTAAACCTTAATGTAACGGATCCGGAGCCTGCTCCCTGGAATAATACGAATACGCTACCTGATGATGACATAACTTTTTCAAATTTGTTAGACGGCGAAGGTAGAAATTCCAATATATCCGTTAAAATTTCTATTCCATTTGATGGTTCGAACGATTTGGGTGTAAATACCGGAAATGATAGCGGTGTTTGGCCTGATAACGTAATGAAAAGTGCCTATTGGCTGGATATTGGCAACGCTGCTCAACTTGAAATTACTGGCCTTAATCCTGCGGCTACCTATAATTTTGTGTTTTCTGGGAGTAGTAATGACTTGGATAATCGAACCACCATTTATAAAATAGGTGAACGTTTTGCCACACTTAACGCTGCGGGTAACAGCACCAAAACAGCCCGAATTAATAATGTAACGCCCAGCGAATTGGGCACTGTAAAAGTAGATATAAGCCTGGAAACAGGAGCTGTTTATGGTTATCTGAATGGTTTTGATATTGAGGGTTTTGATTCATTATATTATTTTGTTGAACCTCCATTATCACCCAAAAATTTAATTGCGACCACTACCGCGACCAGCATTTCGTTAAAGTGGGAAGATCAGTCAGAGAATGAGGAAGGTTTTATCCTTCGCAGAGCCATAGCCACGGAAAACCCTGATTTCACTTTGGTAGACAGCCTGT